>JAGXSU010000090.1 GCA_018333785.1 Methylomicrobium sp.
CAATCCCTGCCGGAACGACGGTAACCATTAATACAAACAACGCTCTCTAACAAGCGTGGAAATCCCTAAAAAACTGGGAAACTTCAGTTAAAAATGTCTGAAAGAGATAAAACAGGGGCGATTGAAGAGTGACAAACCTAAAACTGTCACTTTAGAGGAGCAACCAAACAAAAGTGAATTACCTTATAGGTTACGCTTAGCGATAGCCAACCCAACCTTTCAAGGCAATGGCATTAATTGTTGGACTGCAAAAAGCATGCAGCCCAACCTATTACAAATAAACTATTATTCAGCCGTAACCAGGCCTTTCAAACTGGCAAAATAAGCCGATAAATCCGTTAAATCTTTATCGGATAAATCTTTTACCATCGACTGCATCAGCGCATTATTACGTTTACCGCTTTGGTAATCCTTCATCGCCTTGACCAAATAGTTACCGTATTGGCCCGCTAAGCGCGGAATTGCAGGACCAGCATCGGGGCCCTCCGCATGACAACCCAAACACGTTTGGGCCAGCTCCTTGCCTTTGACTGCGTCGCCATCAGCCGGACTGGCGCTGGGACTGGCTTTTGAGGCCTCAAGATAGGCCGCAATGTTTTCTATGGTTTTATCCGTCAGGCCATTGGCATTGGCTTTCATGGTGCCGTGTGGGCGCTTTTGCTCCCTATAGGCTTGTAAAGCGGAAGCGATATACGCGGCGCGTTGACCGCCCACTTTAGGGACATAAAAAGTGGGATAAGCATTGCTGTATCCCGGCGAGCTGTGGCAGCCACGGCAAGTATCAAACGCAACTTTTCCTTCTTCAAGGTTTACCGCTGCCTGTGCAGTCATTTGAATGCCTGAGAGCGCCAAAACGCCGAAAGCCAATCCGAATATTGATTTTTTCATTGTTAAGCTGATCCTGTATCAAAGAGAAATTTTTAGTTATCTTACTAAAAGCTGCCGTTTATTGATAGCCGGAGTCGCTTCTCATTATCCACCGGCTATTGCAATGACTCATATAGCGCCTGCGCTTTTTGTTGCTCGGGAAACGGTTTATTCCGGATCTCACTCAACTTTTCGAGGGCTTTATCTTTTTTGCCATTTTCAACAAGCGCCAGCGAATAATGATAAGCCAGCATCGGATCATCCGGACTCAGGGTTTGCGCCTCACTTAGCAGTTCCAGCGCTTTGACCTTGTCCCCATGACGCAATTGCAAGACACCCAGCGTATCCAGCACCGGCGGCGCCTTGGGGCTAAGCTCATGGGCTCTTTCGGCATGAGCCAGCGCTTGTTTCGGGTCAGTATCGCGCAACAGCCAGGCCAGATTATTCAATGCCAGAACTGAATCGGGAGCTTTGTCGACGACTTGAATTAAAGCCGCTTTCGCATCCTCTTCGCGGTTCAACTGCAAATAAGCAGTCGCCAGCCCATAGCGGACAGAGACATCGTCCGGATGATCATTCAGCCAGTCATTCATTGCTTTTAGAGATTGTCCCGTATCTCCTGCTTTCTGCTGCGCCCTGGCCAGCGCCATCACCCATACCGAAGTATCGGGAAATCGCTGGTGTAATTTTTGATAGATGCTGACCGCTTTTGGCGCTTCGCCATTTTTAAGAGCCAGCTGAGCCTCCAGATCCAGGACCTGAGGATGCTCAGGCTGAACTTTTTTCAGCGACTCAACGATCTTGTTCTTTTCGGTCAGTTTCGGTTCCGTGGACACCAGCAGCGTCATTAATTGAGCGCCAGCTAACAAGCCCGGATTCATTTTCAAGCCTTTGAATAAGGCTTTTGTCGCCGATGCTCTATCTTTTCCGGCAAGATATGCGCCGCCTAACAAATACTGAGCCTGAGCGGATGCGGGCTGCAGCTTTAAGCATTTTTCCAGCGTCCGTTTCGCAGCTTCCCAGTCCCCGCTACTGAGTTGTACCTCGCCCAGCGTCTCCAGCAGATACGGATGTTCGGCATATTCCACCGGTACAGCGCTCAGCGTCTTTTGGGCTGTTTGCACATCGCCTTGCTCAAGTTGAAAACGGGCCATTGCCACTAAAGGTTGCATGGCTTTAGGGTGAAGTTTGACGGCATTCTCCAGCAAGGCAAGAGCGGCTTGTTTATCTCCCTTTTGGTTTTCCAATTGGGCCAGCATCAATAAGGTCGTCAAATGATCCGGGTGATATTGAAGCACTTGTTGATAATAGCTGCGTGCTTCATCACTTTTACCGGCTTGCTGGGCCAATAGGGCAAGATTCAAGGCTGCATTTGGATTGCCGGGAGCCAGTTTTAAGGCGTCTTCAAAGGCTGTTTTGGCTTGGGAGTCTTCGCCTTTACCAAGATAAGCGATGCCCATAATGGTGGCGTTATCGGGATTGTTAGGCTGCTTACTGCGCAGTTTTTGAGTGGTTACCAACACCGCATCATAATTTTTAGCTCGCATCTGTTCGCGAAGATTCAGCCTATGCAGCATCAATAAGGCTACTTGATTATCCGGATGATGCTTAAGTATTTGCTTATAGTAGCCTCTTTCTTCCTCGATATTCCCTGCTTGAGAGGCCATCAGTGCGAGATTTAGCGCGGCATTGATATTACCTGAGCTTTTTTTCAACGCTTTTTCAAAGAAATCTTTTGCCTGCGCTTTTTCGCCTTTGCCGGAATAGGCCAAGCCCATTAATGCAAGAATATCTGAATTGTCCGGTTCTTTATTAATCAGTTCTTTTGCTGCATCAAGGGCTGCATCATACTGCCTGTCCTTTAAAAGTTGCTGGATGCCTAACAGTGACTCCCCTGATTTTAACTCCCATGCATCTGGGGCCGCCTCATCAAAAATAGGCTCGTTGGCGTCTAGCCAGCCATCACCTGTAGGTTGGGAATAATCATCGTTTAAAAAATCAACGGCAAAGATTACCGGTGAAATGACCACCAGTGAAATGGAAACCACGCTGAGCTTAATTAAAGCGGTAATACGGCAATTCATGACGACCTCATATTGAAAAAGCAAATAACAATGGGATTTGGGGAAGCGTGGTAGTTAATTGTTTGTTTTGAATTGATTGACAAGACCCAAAAAAGAAGCTCCGGCTAAGCAGGAGCTTCTTGAATCCGTCAAAAAACCGTTTATACGCTTATTGCATTTATTGAACGTCGACGGCGAAAAGCAATTCCAAGCAAGCCCATACCGAGCATAGCCAGAGTTTCAGGTTCGGGAACCAATTTGACATTATCGATATTGGCATCAAGACCGCTAACACCCGCAAAATCCAATCTGATTTTTGTAATATCCCCAGTTCCGCCAATAGCAACTTTTGCTTCGTGTGCGAGGCTTCCGGAAGGCACTGTAGCAGGAAGAGATCCACCAGAAAAAACGGAATCTACACCACCAAAAGCTACAGTTGCAGTCCAAGTTGCACCAGCCAAATCTGCACCCCAATCAAAAGCAAGATACTTTCCAGCATTAAAACCAGCCAAAGCAGGGCCAGCCCATTCGAAGAAAAAATTGCCCACTGAATCTGTTGGTAAAGCCGAAGAGGAAACCAAATGACCGGCTTGGCAGGCACCACAGATTTGCGTTTCGACACGGTCACCACTGACTAACTCGGCACCAATTTTTCTTGTAATTCCTGCACCGCCACCAAGAGAGCCCCATACCGTATTTTTAGCCGCAACTGGGGTAGGATTTACTTCTACTCCACCATTGCCTGTAGTGTTATCAGTAGCATTATAAGTAAGCGGACTTTCATCAGCGTTCCTACTATTAAAATCATCGACTATGAAAGCTTGCGCCTGTCCAGACAACATCATTGCCGACGGCAGCACAGCCGCCAGTGCCAATGCTTTTAAGTTCTTTATTTTCATAAAATTCTCCTAGTTTCAAATCTAAATTTTTCAATAAGAATGCTTCAGTGAAGGGCTAATAAGTGCTCCCACTTATTCCCAAAAATACTGAATCACGTATGCTATTAAGCACATCAGCTACAGCAACATCAGTGCCGCTATCTAACACCTCAAGTCAGCGACAAAAGTGATGCAAAAGCCCCTTGCTTATCATCAGAAAACAGAGCAGAAATAAGATGGTTAATGAAAGCAAAGAACTCACCCCGCCTTTTTCAATCAATAAAGACGTGTACCGCCTGTTGAGCGAACAATTGGAAAATTCTGCGGATGCGCGCTTTTTACATCGCTTGCACTGCGTCTTTCTGGTGCGTCATGGCTTGGGCTGCAGTACTGTTGCCAAATGGTTCAATTATTCACCGTCTACTGTTGCGCGCTGGGTTGGCCAATACAATAAGTTCGGTGTTGAAGGCTTAAAGGACGCGGTAAAGCCTGGGCGGCCCAAAGTGCTGAATAATGACCAGTTAAGCCGTCTTAGGGAAAGTATCGCCCGATCACCCCGTCATGCTGGCTTCACCAACGCTGAATGGGACGGCAAGTGTTTGCAGGATCATCTGGAAGCCCGTTATGAAATTTCGCTCAGCATCAGACAATGCCAGCGATTACTCAGGCAGTTAAGAGCCCCGTCAACCTGAAAACCACCGCTCGTCCCCCCCGCTGATTCCAAGCGTGGCCTCAAGTCACCTGTGCCAATCGCAGTTCCTCTCCCGCAAAGTTTTGCATGACTAATGTCGCAAAAACTCAAATCCAGGTCCTGAGTTTTTTGATTTCCGAAAATCACGGCTGTTTTGTAAAATATCCTGACGATATCGAATGTTTTCAGTATTAGGCCTCATGAAATCAAGGCTTCTTTTTCCTCGTCAGAATTAAAAGAATGCCGTTATGCTTGTTGTCAAGCGAGCATACAGCAGCACTTGCGGGCAGCACCCCTTAAAACCCGGCAGGAATGAAGCCCATTTTTAGCGGTGAAGATTGTAAAATATTCTGACAACCTGCCAATTACCAGCCATCACTATTGCCCTCTCCCGGAAAACGGCGGCGCTGATATGCAGTCATTCGAAGTGCGAAAGGTGATACAGAGTCTGCCTGTAAATACAGGTTTTTACGCCCGGACAAGATGAGCGATTGCGTTAGAGTAGCGGGGCATCAGGGGAGATGATTTTGATCACAGTCAGGAATTCGGCTTCTGTATCGCTCAAAACCAGCGCCAATTGCTCTTCAGAAAGCCCGGTGATTTTGAGCATTTCTGTATCGTACTGAATTTTGCATTCGGCAATATTGCGTGATGGCTCCAACGTATTGACGAGCGAATTGGCCAAATGCACGATAGCGGTTTCAACTGTAAATTTTTCTGACAAGTGGGGCTCATGATGACAGGCCGAAATCTCGGCAAAAATGTCCGGAAGCCCCCACGACCGAAAGAGTTCTGCACCGATATCGCCGTGACTGAAACCAAGTACCTCTTTTTCGGCCAAGTATAATCCCTTGTCGGTTGGCAGCGCTTTTTCCAGGATTTCCAGCGCCTTTTCGGGATAGCGGTGATAAATGATCAACTGCCCCACATCATGAAGCAATCCGGCGGCAAACAGGCGCGCCGGATGGGGTAAAGAACACCGTTTTGCCAACTGTTCAGCAGCAATGCCCACGCAGACGCTATGGTGCCAGAAACAGGACATATCAATGAGTTCGCTGGGGATTTTATTGAAAGTATCAGACGAAACCGTCGTCAAAATCAGATTTTCCAGCGCCTCTGTTTTGATTATTTTTAATGCGCTGCTCAGACTGTCTATCTTGCCTGGAAAACCATAAATAGTACTATTGACGATTTTCAGCAGCCGGACCGAAAGGGCCGGATCATAAATCAGCACCCTCCCCAATTCCGCATCATCAGCACGAGGTCTGTCTAGTAAATGCCGGAGCCTGAGTTCAATCTCCGGTAGTGACAACATGGCACTCATGTCTTCAACTGTTTCGTTATGCATTGGTTCACTGTTGCTTTATCTTCGAAAAACGTGGGTGCTTTTCGTGGACGAACTTCAGGCTTTAAATTTATATCTTTGCACAAATCATAAACTTATAACCCGATGGATCATTTAAATGGATTGGGTAACATAATAGGTAATTACTCCGTGTAGATTGTGCAAGCCGGTAAGGCGGATTCGCCAACAGGCAATCCGCCATAGCGTTAAAGAGCGTTGGCGTTTTGCTATCGCGAAAACGCCCTACCGGTTATCCATTTTTTTATAAAGTGGGTTGCCTGCTTTTCGCAACCCAACAATAAACCCTGATTAATAATTAACATAATAGCCACTAATTCAGGATTTCGCCAAAAACCCTGTGCCTGAAAATCCGATAAACCCATAGCAAAAGCAATAATAAAAACCGACTCGATAAGCTGACTACTCCCCCCTGCGCGAATAACTTTCCAATTGCAGTGCTGCATTTTGCCTGAACGAGGCATTGCTCAGCCGAACCCAAAGATTGGTTACAAAGTAACCGTATGGCATTTTTGGGCCTTGTTCGTAATAAACCAGATCCTGAAATTGCACGGTCGCATTTTGATGATGGCAAATGTGACACGGCAAGCCTAACAACAGCAGATTAGAAAACCAGCTATCACTGACCCAGGCAATCGCGTCATGTGATTCTTCGGTTAATCCCCAATGCTGAAAGTAGTTGACGGCCTCCAGCATCCGGATTGCCGAGTAAGCCTGATACAAAAACATCGCTGCACACAAAAGGCCAAACTCAGCATAGATGAATCCAACGACTGCCAGTTCGATTAACAGGCCTTGCAATACCGTGTTTGAAATCGTATTGAGTAAAAACCCTCGGCTATATTTATAAAGCCTTCGCTTTTCGCAGCGCCAGGCGTAAAGAAAGTGCTCTTTGGCAACGCGGCGCCAGTAAGCCCTGAAACTCTCATGACGCTGCGCCGTAGTAATATCGTGCGGCGTGCCAATATGACTGTGATGCCCGCGTTTGTGAGCAACTGCAAAATGATCATAACAAACACTCATCAGCAACAGACGACCAAGCAGGCGCTGCATCGGGCGGCCCCGATGAATCAGTTCATGGGCAACAATAATGCCTGAGCAGCAAGAGGAGGTACCCACCAGAAAGCGGACAACCAGCAGGTTGATGATACTGATCAGGATGTCCTGGGGTGTAAGCCAGGTTAGCTCACTGACAAATTTGATCATCACGGCAAGGTTTATAAACTGAAGTAAAGCCAGTCCGTAAAGTAGGCCGTTATAAAAACCTTGCGGGCTGTTTTTAACAGACAGGGGTTTCATTGACGGGCTTAGCCAATCAGCCGCCAATACCAACCAGAAAGGTAAAGTCCACAACAAGGCGTCCGTAACCGTATGCGGGCCTGAATTAAGAAAAAGCAGCGAGGTGATGGGAAATATAAGGCTCAATAAACTGCTGAGTCGTGAAGTCATGATGTCGGGGAACCTAGCGAGACAAACTGGGAGTTGAGAAATGTTGCAAGGGCAGTTTCATACCCAGATAGCGGATGACCAACGCCCATTTAAACCAGCGGGTTGCGGTGTTTAAGGAGGCATACCCTGCCGAAATGCGCCGCCAATGGTTTTGTTGGGTTTGCTGATCAGATCCGGCACCGATGTCATCCAGATAAGCATGAATGGCTTCTTTAGCGATTGCCGCATGACCGGTATCGGTGTTATCAATAGTGACATGCAACTTTACAATTGCCGGGTCAATTCCCCAAAATTGCAGCTCATCGGCCAAACGCAAATAGGTCTTGCCCAATCCGCTGAGTTCAATCGCCAAATTAAGGCCCAGCAACTCGGGCAAAAATTCAGCCGGAAAAAATCCAATTGACATCATGAATACGGGCAAATCAAAGGCACTGTCAATAAAACCGGGGTGCTCACTGAACGTCTTGCTTTGCACCGGAGGCAGGTGAATATCCAGACTTTTCAACAAGCGGTCATATATATAAGGGTGGTTCTGTTGCCTGATGCCTGCCCCTATCTCATCGTAAAAAATAAGCTGCAGCTTTTCGCCTATGGATTTGAACGGTAAAAAATCCAGTTGCCCGCTTTGCTGCAGCCAGCAACCGTCGGTCAAAATCGCCGGCGCAAATTGTTCAATACCAAAGACATAGGCTTCCCGGGATAATCGGGGTTTCCGGGTCAAAGGCCGGTATGCCGACATTTCTTGCCGGTAAAAAGATTCAAACCACGAGTCGAATGCAGCCTGTGAATAACTGTTAAGTATTGGCTTATGCCAGCGTCCTGCGCTGTTCACTACCTGCCGGGCCTTCTGTTTAGCGATAGGCAAGCTATCCGGGTATTGTTCGATATTGACCAACCGATAAAACAATTCACGCTTGGTAAGCGGCCGGGATACGTTAAGTGTCTGATTGCGAACCATCCGCTTTTCAACACCGGCTAATTCTTGTCTTACCGGCACAACGCCAAGCGGCTCATCCATCAGACAGGCTTTTAAAACGGCTGTTTCGTCAGCCGTCATCACTCCGAACATTGGACCTTCAAACGAAAACAGTTTTAGCAGTTCACTGGTGCCAGGTTCTTCGACGTTGAAATAGCGCGATGCTTTGACCGCATTTAAAAACCCGTCTGCGTCAAAAGGTGATTCAGCAAACCACTGATCCAGCGGCTTTCCACCCAGTTGGATCCGGCCATGATGACCTTGTGCCGCTATCGCCTTTCGGCTCAATAACGCCTTCAAAGCGTCTTGCACGGAACTAGTGGCCAACCTTTGCAACTGACTGGCCTTACTTAATTTTTCCGCAGAATCTATGTACAGGAAATAGCCGCATTGGATTCTTCGCCAGGCCCGCATCTGTTGTTCATCATGACCGGTCAAAAGATCGAGGTAATCCACGATGCAGTTGAGCAAAGGGTTAACCTGCATCTGTAGCCGATTGCGACGATTCGAAAAATAATGGCCGCCCTGCTCGGCTGAAAACGCAGCCACTTGTATTTCCATACCCGTCATTCGTTGGCAATAAGCCAGGCTGAAACCCAGAATTTCCGGTAAAAAGGTGCGGGGAAACAGGGAAAAAGCCAACTGCAGGGATGCCAGCGAGAACGCTTCAACGGGAATTTCGGGGTTTTGAGAAAAACTGCTTGAATAGAGCGCAGGCAACGCCACGGATTGATTCAGTAACAAGGACTGATAAAGCTTTTCGAAACGCTGTTCAGCCGTGCCAGTGCCTTGTAATGACAAATAAATGTTCGTCAAACCTGCCGCCAATTCGGTTTGACAGCTTGCTACCTGGGAGATTGACTTGAGCCAGCAAGGTTCAGTCAGCATAACCGGAGCGGCGTGCATAAGCGCCAACCTATAACCCGCCCTATCTGAAATGGGCGTCATTTGAGCAGACGCTATTTCGGAGGCTTGACCTGCGGTCCATTCTGTAAAACTATCCCCCCCCATCCATGGCAACAGATAGGACGCATACTGCTTTTCAACCCTGTGTAATTGCGTGACCAAAAACTGTTTGCTATCCGGCAGCCAATCATAATGACTACCGATAGTGATCAAGGCATGAAATAAATCTCTTGAATCAATGTCAGACTCACCCGCGTTACCCCATTCAAGCCACGCCTCATGCGGCAAAGGATAAAAGGGATGCTCAGTGGTTACGGTCATGAGGTTTGGTGATTAAATAATCATCAATGACCAAAGCATCCAGTCCCGTCGTTAAAAATACCGAAACCGCATCCTCAAGACTGTGTATTAAGGGTTTACCCATCACATTAAAACTGGTGTTAAGCAGCACAGGCACGCCGGTAAGCGTATGAAAATGCCTGATTAAGCGGTAAAAACGCGGATTCCACTGTTCTTTAACCGTTTGCAGCCGCCCGGTCCCATCAACGTGTGCTGTTGCCGCAATACGCTCACGCATGGCTGGTTTTATGCTCAGGGTTTTATCCATGTAAGGCGATTCTTGATAATTTTCAAAATAGTCAGGACCGTATTCATGCAACACCGAGGGTGCAAAAGGACGAAAATATTCACGGAATTTGATGTGCTGATTAATGGTGTCTTTCATGCCTGAGCCTCTGGGATCGGCCAGAATCGAACGATTGCCCAAGGATCTAGGCCCAAATTCGGCCCGGCCCTGAACCCAGCCTATAATGGCACCGGATGCCAGCAATTGAGCTGTTTCTTCACAAAGCGTATCAGGTAAGTGCCGAATATCAAGCGATCGGTTGTACTGAATCAGCCGATTGATGGCTTCGTTGCTGATTCGCGAACCCAAATAAGGGGTCAACAACTGGGGCGGCTTTGCCGACTTTGCCGGTTTGCGGTGACAAGCCAGCCAGGCCGCACCCAAGGCGGTGCCGTCATCGGCCGGGGCCGATGGAATATGCGCCTGCTTAAAACCGGTTCGTTCTGTAATCTGTCCGTTATAAGATGAATTAAGCGCACAACCGCCGGCCAAAACCAGATTTTCTTCGCCGGACACCGCCTTTAAATGATTCAGAATTTGCGTCATCAATTCAGCAAAAAAATACTGGCCGGTAAACGCCAGATCGGCCGCCTTCTTTAACGCATCTTCCTCTTTTTGCTGATATGCATTCAAGGCCTCCAGCAGGTCAAAAAAGTGTTGCGGTTGCACGGCAAAATCAAAACCATCAACCGCCAGCGTATCTTTAAACAAGTCATAGAGTTTTTGATCCAGTTTGCCGTATGCGGCAAGCCCCATGACTTTCCATTCCTCGCCTTTCAGCCAGTCAAATCCGCACAGCTCGGTGATTTTCATATAGAAGAAACCCAGACTGCCGACACCCCGCGTTTCATGGATGCGATCCAATTTACCATGATGATAACGGTAAAAAGCCATGGAACCGTTCTCACCAAAAGAATCGATAACGGCACAAGCAGCGTTGCTGAAAGGACTGCTGTAAGAGGCCATCGCGGCATGTGTCAAATGATGATCGAAATCCAGAAAGGAAACCGGGCACTCGGGGTGAAATTCCTTCAAGCGCCTGACCAGATTCAGCCCTGTTTTAAGGTAGCTGCTGTGCTGGCAAGCGATCATATGGTGCAGCTTGTAGTTTTCCAAAGGAGAACGGAGTTTTTTCAGGTCCTTTTTAAGCAGCCCTTTTGCCGTCAACAGCCCTAAACCGCTGATCAGCCGTTCATAATGCGGTCTTTTTTTGCGCCAGTTGGTCGCAACGACAAATTCGCAGGGGTAACTGCAATAGCTGTCCAGCACATCGGTTATCCAGTTCAATTGATCAGGCTCACAATTGATCGCTCTTTTACTCTGCAGATAACGCTCGGTAGCCTCGGCAAACAACACTTCGCCGTTGTCGTCAACAATTGCCAGACCAGGATCATGATAGGTCACGGAAAGACCAATGTAGTATTTTTTCATAGCAGAACGAATAGGAATTAAAGTGCACCAATTATGGGCGCCTTGGTTCCTCTCTGTAAACCTGATAGGTTAAAGATGGGTGCAAAAGATCCCCCCGGCCAGGGAATGCGGGGGGATTGCCGGGATCCGGAACACAAGAACCGGCAGGACGAACTTAAAACAGCTTGGCAACCAGGAAAAGAATGATGCAAGCTGAATCAATCGGCCGTTAAATGCTTTAATTGAGCGCCTACCTCTTTGGCTGCACGTTCACAGGCTACAGCGGAACGTTCTACACGACTTCTTAAAAGGTAACCTATAGCGGCTCCGTCAAGTTCTTTTGTTGCATACTCATTGAGTGGATCACAGATGGCATGCATGTTTTGTTCGGCTTGCAGGAGAGCATCATATTCGTCAGAGTCATCAACGCCGCCCAACATCATGACTTCAGTCGTCAACTGATTCTGTAATCGAAAAACGTCCTCTACATAACGCGTAAATTCTTCTCGTGACTGACTGTATTCTCCGTACTTACCGGTCAATACCCCCTGACAACTGCACAACAAAAGCGGCATGCAAAACAAAACACGAACAGCAAACATCGTTTTTCGTTCTTTCATCAAAATACCATCATTTAAAAATCAGTAACTCGTATAAAAGTTTTATTTATAGCGGAGGTTCATAATCTGCTGCTATGCAAATCAGCATAAAACCCCGCATGGAGCAGATAAAAAGGATTATTATCACTCCAGATTCTTAAAAAAGTATACTCACTCTTGAAAACTTTACATTTTTTAAATACTGATTTTTTTAACCTTTGTTACCCTGCCATTGAAATGAGTTAAATCAGTACCCGGCATCGGTATTTATGACAAAAGACAGGTCATTCCAGGCGGATTTTGAAGAATTGACTGAACGAGTTGTAAAATCGCCTTTACTTTTTATATTGCCAACCGTAATCAGAAAGCATTATAAAATGCGCCAGCCAAAAAACTTTATTGATAGATCATTTATCCCCGGCATTCAGTATCAAGCTGCCGGTTAAAATGAGGAAATTTTCGACTATGCTGACTCAGATTCGTTCTGAGATTTTGATGATGCCTTAATCCTGGCCTGAAGTATGTAAAATCAGCCTCTTAAATACGATGCCTACGTCCCATTAATTAACTGTGAGTTCAGTCTGATGACAAAAAAAACACTTAGCAAACACTTGGCCGGGATTGAAAAACAATTTGCACAGGACAATCCTGCATTGCGCGAAGCGGTTAAGGTGCTTCAGGAACTGGATCAGATCGAGTATGACCTTGGCTTAATTGATGACGAAGACACCACTGCCACCAAGACAACCTGGTGGCCGATTATCAGCATCATTGGCGGAAGCACCCAGGCGGCCTCCCGCTTCATCCAGGAATATATTGATATTCATCAAGCCAGGATGGGCGCTCAAACAACTCGCCACAAATTTGCAGTCATGCAATATTGCACCCCCAATAATGATGTCATTCTTCCCGGTACCGCACTGGATGCCGATCATCGCCTGCCCTTTCACTCGATAAGCAAAGAGATTGACCGTGTAAGTCCAGGCAGCAGCCAACAAATCAACGCATTTATTGAATTAAAAACAATTAGCAATGACCGGCTCAAAGATAAATTATTTATTCAGCTGCCCCATTTGACTGAAAACACCGTTCCAAAACCGGTTTTCAACTTACTGGCGAAACACACTATCGACATCTCCGATCTGGTGCTGGTCTTTGCCGATTCGTTTAATGCCGAGCCTGAAGCGATTGAAGAAATAATCCGGGCAATTGTTGAACAGCAAGATTCCAACAAGTTTGTCTTCATTATCGACCAGCCCCCTTCTAACAAGCTGGACGTGAGCCCTTGGCAAAGAAAGCTTGATGATCTCGGAATAAAAACCACTGATTTTATAGGACTGTCGAGTCAAATCAGCCTGTTTGACCCCGTCAATGCCCCCTCTATCAGCATTTTAAATCAACGCATCAATAAGATAGGCCTCTACCGCAACTACCGGATCATGAACACCCTGGAAAAAAACATCCGCGATATCACGGAGGTCTTCATACCGGAAATTGTAGAAGCTACCGTGCTATGGAAGGAGCGGTCCACATTTTCAAGCCTGCTCATTTTAGGTTTTATAGCCACCTTAATGCTTTTCGCCGAAATCCAGATTGGCTTTTTTGCCATGCTTTTTGATCCTATCATCGGACCTCTTTTTCTGGTTGCGCTAACCGGCTTCATGATCCCCGTCCATATAGGCATAAGCAAGCTACAAGCCAAGCTGATTATTGGGCGTCTTAATGACCGGCAAAAAGCGCTGAATATCATGGAAAATTTATCGGGCGTTTTTGAAAAAAGCCTGACCTCAATGCGTATGTTGTTGCCTTCAACGACACCCGTCGGCTGGAATAAGGAAATGAAAGCCCGGCTTAACAAATTAACTGTTTTGAGCAGAGAATTGGTACTGTCGATGAACGATCGTGTGCAAGTTTACGGGGATGAAAGCCCGTCACCCGCCACAATAAGCGTAAACGCGTTCATACCCAGCGAAACGCCAGCAGCAGTCTCACCACCTACACCTGTACCGGCAATTTCTCCTACACCTACACCTACACCTACACCTACACCTACATCTACATCTACACCCGCACCTGAGCCAGCGCCAGCGCCAGCAGCGACTGTAACACCGACCACTTCACGATCACGCCTGTTTCCAATCCGCCCTACGGAAAACAACACTGACAATACGCCCCGTTAAGGATAGGGACGAAATAACTTCCCGATTATTAAGTTTCTTGAAGAGGCAAATGTATTCGCCTCTTCGGATATATTCGTGAACTTAAAGCGGGTCAAAATCCGAGTATTTAACTGCTCCAACCGGCTTGTGTAAATTATGGAAAATTTAAAACTTTACGCTCAACTCTGTCTATTCAGGAATAATCCTCTTGAATTACCTCGTTCGGTCAGTTTTTTCCAAAAAAATCTTTATTTCTACATCTTGATAGAGCTTTTTATTCAAGCCAATGTGACAGACCCGTTTGAGGCAATGATCGGAGTCGCCATAGAAACAGTACTGACTTTACTTTTTGTTGCCGGCCTTCTTCGCTATAAGCACGCAATGCCTGGATTTATAGCGGCGACCAGTAGTTTTTTGCTTTGTGAAAACATAGTGGCATCATTTGGCTTACCGGTTGTCGTCTGGCTCACATCAACAGACGATTTATTGAGCTATTACCTGATGTTCGTGCTGATCATTTGGGATATAGCCATTATTACTTATCTGATTAAACGGATTTTAATCATCGATATTTTATTTTCTTTATTGCTGGCAAGCGGCTATTTTCTGGTGACTTATGTGGGCTCTTATCTGTTCATGCTAATTGTCTGATCGTCCGAATTAATGGATTAAGGCATCAAGAACATAACCATCGCACTTCCATAAACTCATCCTCAACGAGATCCTTAATGCCATTTTCCAGTTTCGGCTTGTCAGAAGACTTATTACAAGCCATCAATGATGCAGGCTACACAACCCCTACACCGGTTCAAATTCAGGCCATCCCCGCCATTTTAAAAGGTCGCGATGTACTCGCCGCTGCGCAAACCGGCACGGGCAAAACTGCCGGGTTTATACTGCCTATTTTGCAGCGCATGGCGCAAACAACGTTTAGCCGTAATCGCCCTTTACGCGCGTTAATTTTAACGCCGACACGGGAACTAGCCGCACAAGTGGGTGAATCGGTGAAGAAATACGGTGCGCATCAAAATCCACGATTAAAATCCGAAGTGGTTTTTGGTGGCGTAAAAATCAACCCTCAAATGATGCGTTTACGCGGAGGCGTCGATCTATTGACCGCCACCCCCGGGCGACTATTGGATTTGGTCAACCAAAATGCGGTCAGGCTCAATAAGGTTGAAATTTTGGTATTGGATGAAGCCGATAAAATGCTGGATATGGGTTTTATCAAAGATATCGATAAACTATTAGCGTTACTGCCAAAAAAACGTCAAAACCTGTTGTTTTCAGCGACTTTTTCCAACGATATCAAAAAACTCACCCGTGATTTACTGGTTCACCCGGTAAAAATCAATGTCGACCCTGAAAACATAGCGGCCGAAACAATCGATCAACTTGTTTATACCGTGAATAAAAACTCAAAAACGGCCTTGTTGACTCATTTGATTAAAACCAATAACTGGCAGCAAGTGCTGGTATTTGCCAGTTCCAAGCATGGCGCAAACAGACTCACAGAAAAACTTAACGCCGCACGGATAAAAGCCGCGGCAATTCACGGAAACAAAAGTCAGGGTGCTCGGACCAGTGCACTGGCAGGTTTTAAATCAGGAGAAATACGGGTATTGGTAGCAACCGATGTTGCCGCCAGAGGCATCGACATTGCCCATCTGCCTCATGTGGTCAATTACGAATTACCCCGCTCGTCCGGTGATTATGTCCATCGAATTGGCAGAACAGGCAGGGCAGGACAAAACGGCCAGGCGGTTTCCCTGATTTCAGAGGACGAATATCCAGCCTTGCTGCTGGTTGAAAAGCTGATCGGCATCAAAATACCCCGCGAGCAAATAAGCGGCTTTGAAGCTAAGTAAAACTTTACCTATTAAGGCAACGAAAAGCACGAACAAATGGATTACGATTTCATTGTTGCGGTCGATCAAAAGTCCACCTGATTACAAAGATACTTCATCAACACCGTCTTTCCGGCAGGGATTGCCGGAATCCAGAGCACAAGGATGTGTTCGAAGCTCGCCATCCATGGAATCTGGATCTCGGCAATCCCTGCAGAGATGACGATTTTGACTGAGCTGATTGATCTTTATAATCAGGAAAGTCCATGGCACTGGATACCCGCATCCAGACAGACATAAGCTCAGTCATCAGACTACGCATTCTGTGCCAAAAAGCCTTTCTCACTCGGGTCAGGTACGCCAGGGATGAGACGGTAAATCCGCCATGCCAATGACATCCACACCGGCTTTTGCAACGCGATGATCGTTTTCTACCGAACTGCCGCTGACACCAATGGCACCTATTAACACACCATCTTTATCGACAATTGGGACGCCGCCGGGAAAGGTAATCAAACCCTGATTGGAATGCTCAATGCCGTAAAGCGGTCCGCCCGGTTGCGATAACTGGCCGATTTGTCCCGTGTTCATACCGAAGAAAACCGCCGTCTTGGCTTTTTTGATGGCAATATCGATACTGCCGACCCAGGCCCCGTTCATTCGGGTGAATGATTTTAAGTCAGCGCCGGAATCGACAACGGCTATACACATTTGTGTACCGATTTTTGTTGATTCGGCAATTGCGGCGGCAATTGCCATTTCAGCTTGTTCGTAAGTAACATGCATGATTTAACTTCCTTTTTGATGGAAATAAAAATAAGTAACTACTCGCCCGCTTTATATTGGCTATGTCTGCGTTAATAGTAGGCGTCGCCCCGGCAGGGATTGCCGGGGTCCAGAAGCCATGGATGGCGTTAGGCTTTCACATCCTTGTGACCTGGATTCCGGCAATCCATGCCGGAATGACGGTGTTGATTTACTTTCAACTACTAACGCGAACATAGCCTTTAAATTAAGGGCGTAGGTTGCGACTGGCGATAGCCAACCCAACCTTTGCTGAATAATTATTAAATAAGGGCTTGCTCAAGCGCATATCTATGATCAGAACTAAAACAATTGAGGACCCCGGGTCTTCTAATCAAGGCTATATTATTCGCCGGGCTTAGTCAGCATCTTGCGCACATCGCCTAAATGCATTTCCTCTTGAGCAATCATACGTCGCGCATATTCCTCAAGCAGAACGTTATGACCGTTAACCAGTTCCAGTAAATTATTATATTCAGCTAAAGCCAGCGCCTCATGCTCCAGTGATTCGGTCAGAATGGTGCCGATGTCATGGCGATGAGTTTCCAGCAGAGCGCCGATACCCAAAGACGGGTGGCCACCCAAATGAGTAATCAATTCGCCCGCTTCATTGGCGTGGGCCAGCGATTCAGTCGCCTGGCTGCGCATCCAGGAAACAATCGGGATGCGATTATAACCAACAATCATTAACGCATAGTGTGTGTAACGAACAACGCCTGCCAACTCTGCTTCCAGAATTTTATTCAGTACTTTGATCACGGCGTCATTATCGATTTCGGTGCTAGTCATTAACGTTTCTCCTGAAGTTTGAATGGATAGCCCTCGACTATAACCGGTTTATCTCTCCATGCCAATAAACCCTTTATTTATGGGCATGCAAGGCTTCCTCTGGTTCATTTTATTCAACAAAATAATGCCTGATCCATCAATACGACTCATAAAAAAATCAATTTTTCTGTTGATTGTAAACAGTAAAAATAACGCGTATAACCAAACCACAAGGTGCTGATTTAGCAAGCGACTCCCATGGATGAGATCACGGCAGTCCTCTACAGGGAAATGCCTCACCTTTAACAAAGTCGAAGGATTTTTTCAGTCTAAAAGGAGGAGGAATGGCGCACCCTCCCTCATTAAAATCCGACGGGATCGCATGATAAAAAATGCACCTTAAAGTGTCTTATCAAGACTCCCTTTGCTTTAAAAACCTTATCCTCAGTCAATCAACAGTTTTGCAAATAGCTTAAATCTCTGGCTTAAGAAATTAAGTCCTCACAGGAGACTTTACAATGTCTATAGAAATAGAATTACAAAATACAATTACCGAGTTGGCCGTTACGGGTAAAGGAATACTGGCGGCCGATGAAAGTGCCCCTACCATTATCAAACGCTTTAAAGCGATCAATGTAGAATCAACCGAAGCCAACCGTTGTGCGTATCGCTCGTTATTGCTGAGCACTCCCGGTTTAGGTGAATTCATTAGCGGGGTGATCCTGTTTGAGGAAACCCTGGGACAAACGACCGATGACGGCATAAGATTGCCGGAAGTCGCTGCTGCACAGGGTATAGTGCCCGGCATAAAAGTAGATAAAGGCACCACGCCGCTGATCAATGCGCCAGGCGATCAGGTTACGCAGGGCTTGGACGGATTGGCCGATCGCCTGACAGGTTATAAAGCTCAAGGCGCTCGATTTGCCAAATGGCGAGAAGTCTATTGCATCAGCCCGGATAATCCGACCCAGGCAGGCATAGACACTAATGCAGAAATTCTGGCTCGCTATGCGGCTATTTGCCAATCACTGGGGATTGTCCCTATCGTCGAACCGGAAGTGTTGCTGGATGGCAGTCACTCAATCGATCGCTGCATGGAAGTCATCGAAATTGTTCAACATGCAGTATTTCATGCTTTACACAGGCACCATGTCGAACTGGAATATATTCTGCTCAAGCCCAGCATGGTCGTTCCGGGCAAGAATTCAGGCTATCGGGCCAGTCCTGACGAAATTGCAGAAAAAACGCTTATTGAACTGCGCCGTTCAGTCCCTGCGGCGGTTCCCAGCATTAACTTTCTTTCCGGAGGCCAGACACCGGAAGAGGCCACGGCCAACCTGAACGCGATGAATGCAATCGCCGGGAATTCGCCCTGGCATTTAAGCTTTTCATACGGACGGGCACTGCAGCAACCGGTACTTGAAGCCTGGCAAGGCAAACCGGAAAACACAGAGGCAGCGCAAAAGGCGCTTTATAAACGAGCAAAACTCAACGGCGCAGCCCGTTACGGCAAATATACAGCGGATATGGAACAGGCCTAAGCGGTGCTTGTATCATTTTTTGATTACGTAAAGCAGAGGTAAGCATCACGCCGGCAGGGCGTCAATATAAGACCATCGCAATGAACCGATAGACTGTATGGTAGGAGCGGGCGATGCCCGCGATCGAATGGAGTTCAATCG
>JAGXSU010000091.1 GCA_018333785.1 Methylomicrobium sp.
CGCATTGAGCAGATGCGCTCACTGGTTAAGCCGATTCCGAGTCGAAATACGGGTTAAATTTTGACTGGGTCGATTTCCAACAGCCGCCGATCATATCGGCAAGCGGGCGTATTGCCTAAAAATAGGCTCTTATGGTTTTTTTGATATCGAGCGCTGAAAATCGTCGAAAGCGGCGTGAGTGAGTCGTCCAAAAATTTATTTTGAGGCGAAATATCCGCCCCTTTTTCACCAGTGAATCTGGAAAGCGTTACAGCGCAAATGGCTCTAAAGAGCCTTTGATTGACTCGAAATACCGCTCTGCCTGAACTTCAAAAGGGTGAGCGGTATTTTCTCATTGACCGGACCGGTAAATACGTTTTAGATCGTCCATGCTTCGACTCGGCTCAGCACGAATAATCTACATTTTTACAATGAAAGCTTTTGCATAATCGCCTGATTTATGACCACTGGCTGATTCTTAGTGCGTATCGCCCCTTATACCTTCTCTCAAAATAACGGGTTACTATTGACTCTCATCTTCAGCTTTTTTAAAGGAAAAATACTGATGAACATTCGATACTATTTGGCGGGACTGTTAACTGTCATCGCATCCAGCGCAATAGCCCAGGAAAACAGTCCAATGGACGTTTGCCGCAATGCCGCTAGCAAGCTTGCTCAGGGCGAAATGACCAAGATCGAACTGGAAAAAGAAAAAGGCATGGACGTCTATGAAATTGAAATTAAATCTGCCGACGGCAGTAAATGGGAAATAAAGTGCGATAAGGCCAGCGGTAAAATCATCGAAACCGAACAGGAATTAACCAGCGTAGATCACCCGGCTTTTGCTGCACTAAAAAAAATCGACGAGGCACAAGCGCGTAAAATTGCCCTGGAAGCTCATCCCGGCACGATTACCGAAGTGGAATACGAAATTGAAAACGGAATGGCAATCTACGAGTTCGAAATCAAAATGGCGAATGGAAGCGAAATGGAAGTCGAAGTCGATGCCGCTACCGGTAAAATTGTAAAAGCCGAGAAAGATTGAATGACTGAAGTTTCCCAATAATTTAAAAAAAGAACTGCCATTCTGCTTGAGCTGCAGGGCTTATCTATAGAGTCTGTGAAACGGTGGCAAACCTATTTAATAAAGCACAGTCGCGTAAAGGCTGAGGCGTCATCCCGGCAGGGATTGCCGGGATCCAGGACACAAGGACGTGCCAGCCCTCGCCATCCATGGAGCCTGGATTCGCTTACGCGGCCTAACGACTCCGGAAATCCATGCCGGAATGACGACCTTCGGTCATGTGAAACCTAAAATCTTACAAAGTAGCATTAGGGGCGATTCAAATCGCCCCTAAATAAGAATCCGAAAAATTAATGCCGGTCAAACCCTAGGCAATAGCCTGAACCGGACTTGCCATCTTTTATTACATTACAAATCCACTCTCATTTTTTTGACCGCAACATGATCCAATGCGGGTAAACCGGCAATAGCCTCGCGGAGTTTATTTTCCCAGCTTCTTCTCAGCTGTAATAAATAGTCATCGTCATCGTCGAAACAGTAATATTCATCCAATCTGAAGCTGTTTTTACGGTAGATCAGCATTTCTATCGGCGGTCCCACACTGGCATTACTGCGGATGGTAGAGTCCATGGACACCAAACAGCATCGTGCGGCTTCGTCGATGGAAGTACCCAATTTAAGAAAACGGTCCAGTATCGGTTTACCGTATTTGCTCTCGCCGATTTGTAAAAAAGGCGTCGTTGCTGAACTGGTGATACTATTTCCTTCAGCGTAAATCATATAGGCGCCTTGCGGCTCACTGCCTATCTGACCCGCCAGTATAAAGCTCGCAGAGGGGTTAAAAACCGATTGGCCTTTGGCACTCAAGTGCTGCTTTTGTTTTTCAACACTGACATACCCCAGATAATCAGCCGCCTCCGATAAACATTCCACAGAATTGATGTTAACTTCGGCTTTCTTGATTTTATCCCGGTGCAATTGTTCCAGAACCGCTTGAGTCGTTGCCAGATTACCCGCGCACAGTAAAATAATCGTCCTGTCACTGTCGGTATCGAACGCATGCATTTTTCCGTGCGTACTGACATTATCGATACCGGCATTGGTCCTTGAATCAGAAAGCAAAATAAGTCCTTCGTCTATGGAAGCCGCAATACAATAAGTCATAAATAAAATTCGAAATTAAGCAGAAACAACTGCCAGTTTATCCTAGGTGTTGTTTCTTATCTAGTTACTATCACCTTAACTATTCAGCGAGCCTTATAACAAAGGCGCAGGCTATTGATTTACCGGGTTATCCAAAACATAACCCTGCAGTCAAAGCAAACCTAAATGTAATCACGCAGCACTCAGCATAAACTGTATCAAACCGAAGGAAGATGAGTCTCTAAGGGTTCTACCTTGACAACCATTGCACTCAAAATACAGCCTAATCCAAACTGGTGAAATACCGGCACATCTGCCGCATCACGACCAAACGCAACCACGACTCTACCCCCGTTCAAATCAGCCTGAGTAGGATCGAAAGTATACCAGCGGCCGCCCACATAGACCTCAAACCAGGCATGCAAATCCATGGGTTCAAGCCCCTGCAGATAACCCGCCACGAAACGCGCAGGGATACTGATACTGCGGCACAAAGCGATGCCCAGGTGGGCAAGATCACGACAAACACCGAAACGGCGATTGTAAATTTCCATTGCCGAAAGAGGAATATCACTGGAGCCGGGAAGATACTGTATTGATGCCCTTATCCAGTAAACAATTAGACTGACTTGATCGTAGCCCGGAAGCGCATCTACCACTATATCTCTGGCCAGCTCGCCAAAGCGGTCAGACTCACAATAACGGCTTGGCGACAAAAATGGCAACACTTCATTGGGAAGGTATTGAATTTCCACAAAGCCCAAACCGGGTGCAAACTCGGCCTGCGCATCGGTAATGACTTCAGCCGAACTGTGAATGACTAAATTACCTTTGGGCGCGACCAAGCGCTGACAGGAATTGCCGTAGCTGTCCGTACTTTCTATAACCGGAACAGAGGGCTTGATAGTATACATTTCGCGCATGATCCATTGATTGATACCCCTGAACGGGCGCAGCATGAATATCAATGCGCTGGCGTCTTCTATCTTGAAACGGAGATTACAACTGACTCTGAGTTTTATGCTCATAAAAAAGGATGGGCGTAACAAGCACGGCAACTGACGGCATCGCCAAAAAACAATGCCATCATGATGTTAAATTCAAATCGGCGAGGTCCCTGCAAAGGGCTTTAGCCAATTAACATACAGTCCATTAAATACCAACCGATTTCAGTTCGTTGTAAGCATGTCTCAACCACATTTTGACCCTTTGCCTTTCCAGCAACCCCAAGGCATTAGCGTTCTCGCCATCCTTGTTTTGCGCGGCCCAAAAACTGGAGCTGTTGCCGTCAATCTTGGTCATGACCGGCGCGTGCAGTTTTTTCAATGTGATGACTTTTGCATTCAACGCCAACGCACGATCTTTTACACCCGAATGTTCCAAAATAGAAAAATCGTCATCGCGCAATTGATTCTGCACCAGGACATAATTAAGTTTTGAACCGAATTGATCCAGTAATTTGCCGAGAAGTTCGACTGAATCTTTACCGGAATCCATCACGTTCCAGTAACATAACGCAATGCCCATCTCTTCGGCCAATTCCAGCACGCCGGATTCATCGATCCATCTCGCCATTGGAAAATGGGTTTGAGCGGCAAGATCAACCAACATCCGTGATCCCGAATTTTCCACAGCAGTTTCTATAATGGCATCAAGGCTTTGGTAATCATCAATGACCGTAGGTGATGCATAATCGGTATAAAAGCGCAGCAATGCGCCATGCGAGCGGTCGGTATCGAATCCGACAAACGGAATATCGCTATCGATCATATATTGCGCCAGCAAGCGCGCAACCACAGATTTACCCACACCGCCTTTTTCTCCACCAATCAAATGAATAGTACTCATGTTTTCCCCGTAAAATTAATGCAGATAAGTTGTTGAAGTTAAGAGATAAAGCCGGTTAATTTGAACGGCAGTTAATCGTATCACATTCAAATCAACAAAATCTGACCGATTCGAAGTCCGCTGATGTCTATCCAAGCCGCAGCGTTCAACCCGTTTTTCTTACTTTTAACATGAGCTGTTATAATCGCTCTCAATCAGGCCCAAAGGCCCTTTATATTTCGGTTGTATGCAGACCCTCACTTCGCTCAGACAGGGAAGAATTTCAGGTGCCGAAATAAACGCGATGAATCCATTTTTTTGATCAGCCAGGAGAAAATCATGCCTTTATGTTCGAACCGTTCCCTTTCAAAAGGAATCAACCTAGCGCTTGTCTGCTTGCCGCTCATGCTCAGTGCATGCTCATTTTCAACCAGTTCGGAAAGTTCATCCGACAGTTCCGGCAGTATTTCGGATTCAGCAAGTTCTGTCATCAGCAGCCCCTCATCCGCATCGAATAAGGAAAAAAGATACCAAAAGGATGTCGCCGACTACACCATGGCCTACGTAAAATCATCCGATCCTGAGGCTGATTACAACAGCTATCTTAAAGGTGTCAGCGACATAGCCGAGAAAATCGGCATTGCCAACTGGGATCAAAATCCTAAAACCTATATCGCCATAGGCAAAGGCCTTAAAAAAGCCGGGATAGAGGGGGTTGCTTATGAAACCTACAAAAAGAATTTCGCTCATTACAGCCAAGAAAACATGGGCCACATTCAAGACGGTTACGAGTCAGAAGAGTAAGCACCATCTCAACAAAACGATTGACTGTCCTGCAGGAGCTGGCCATGCCCGCGATCTCAAAAGGTTAGATCGCGGGCATGGCCCGCTCCTACAAACGACGCTTAAAGCACTCATTCCAGCTGATGCTGCGAAGCCAGGAACCGGAGCATGAAAATCATCATTACTTTTACGATTTTTGTGCTTGGGTGTTTGCTATCAGCAACCACTTCAGCGGCCACTTTCAACTATTTGTATATAGAAGCAAACGAAGGCAATTCCAGCGGCGGCCACAGCGCCATTCAATTTGGCGATTACGTTTACCATTATCAATACATCGACCCGGGTCTGATTCGTTTATTCAGGCAAGACCCAAACGATTTTCATTTTTCCTACCGCTATTTACAGAACCGTCCCATTCATCTCAGCGAGATTGAAGTTTCTGAAGCAACCTTCAATGCGCTGAACGATTATTTTCAGTGGCAGTTTCTAGAACAGGAACAACATTACAAGCATCTGGAAGCCGTCAATAAAGAGTATCAATTGATTCGGCAGCTATTAGATGAACCGGAAGGTGATTCAGCGCTGCGCATAAAAGGCGCTGGTTTATTTTACCCAAGCACTCACACGAATCGCCAAGCTCCAGACGCTGATTTGGCCGCCAGGCAATCCGGCACGATCGATCAGCTACGACACACAATTGAACAACACCATGGCCGGGATTTTTTGCTTCGAACCCGTATTACTCTTGAAGCAGAGATAAAAGCATTAAAACCGCTTGACTGGTCGGCCGCTTATCCAATACCTATGGAGACCAAACGCCGTGCCCCCCCCTATTCTTTTGCCGATCACACTATCGATGCGTTAAGCGGATTGTTCGCCATCAAAATCTTGCAGGAGGCGCAGCCGTTGCAACCTGATGCGTTCTTCATGCTGGACCCGCAAACACAGGTATTGACTGCCGCCGAAAAAAAGTCGCTGCTCATCTTGCGCAAGCAACTGGAAACCGCCCTGTTGCAATCATTAAACTCGGGACGGCCGGATTGGGGCTATGCGGCAATGATCAATACGGCCCGCTATATCGCCGTTGATA
This sequence comes from Methylomicrobium sp., assembly GCA_018333785.1. GTDB lineage: Bacteria > Pseudomonadota > Gammaproteobacteria > Methylococcales > Methylomonadaceae > Methylicorpusculum. The sequence goes on from JAGXSU010000091.1 coordinate 5,847, forward strand.
TGTCTTTGCTACGGGGCCAATGGATTTTCATCAATGGTTTTAGCGAATCAGCCGTATGGATAGAGCCTGCAAAATTTATCAACGATCCGCAACAGTTGCAGCAACTGATTGACGAGGCAAAAATCAGCCTGGACAACCTCCGATCAACGCTGGTTCATTCCGATGCCACTTCTGAAAGCGAGTACAGTGAACTGGAGTTTGCAGCCAATCGATATGCTGAATTAGTCAAAGGGCAGCAACCAATGCCCCTTCGATTTTACGGACAAAAGGCTCTGCCCAGTCTGAGCATCGATTTACCCAAAGATCCCAAACCCGATTTGTCCAGACAACAACTGAGGGCGGCCTTAGCTGAACTGGACACTTATCGAGTTCAATTAATGGACCAGTTAAAACAGCATTACCACTACGATCTGATTACCCGCAATTGCGTCACTGAAATTTTCCGCAGCATCGATAGTGCGTTGTTACAAAAAGACCCGCAGCCCCTTTCCGCCATTGATGAGGTCGAGCATATCAAGGCAATCTCCAAAAACCGCCTGGGTGGTTATGTCACACCCGTTTATAACTTTATACCGTTTGTCTCTTACCAATCCGTGCTTGATCAATACCGCATCAGCCGCAGCGAAACCCTGCCGTCTTACCGGCACCAGGAAATGAACAAGCGTTATGAAAGCGGACAGCAACTGCTTACCCGCCTGCAGGAATCCAATGTACTCAGCAGCACGTTGTATCGCTATAACCCGGATGATGCCTTATTTGTTTTTTTTACCGACGACAACATCCCGCTCAGGCCCTTGTTTGGTGCGATCAATACCACAGCCGGCCTGGGTCAGAGTTTACTCGGTCTGTTGAGCTGGCCGTTTGATTCGGGAAAAAATTTAAAATCAGGCGCAACAGGCGTTCTAATGAGTCTGCCCGAACTGGTCTTTTTCAATATGCGCAAGGGCAGTTACCCCTATTTACCCTACACGAAACTTCAGTAAGCCCTCATTTCCACTTCGGAAAAATGAAGTTGATTTTCATTTTTTGAAACCAGATTTCACTTGGCTTTTTACCCATAACATTAACCCATTGATATTTATTGATATTAATAAATTCAATAATTGGCCTGTTGCTTGCTGTGTGACTGTTTAGACAGACAGCACGTACCTGTTTTGTCTTATAACTATAAAACCAACACTGATTGAGGAGAGACTGATGAGCGCCGATAAACCACCTTTAAACCCGCATCCGTTAAGCGAATATGTTGCCTGGGCCGGCAACCGCAACCGTGAACCCATTCTTGGCGTATTGAAAGAAAAACTGCCCAAGGAATCCGGACGCGTATTGGAAATGGCCAGCGGCAGCGGCATGCATATCAATTATTTTGCCCCGCACTTCGATCACTTGCACTTTCATCCCTCCGATAGAGACATTGAAGTCTTCGACAACATCAAAAATCTGACCGACGAACACGGCAACGACAATATTGCCGATCCCGTCCATCTTGATCTGACCGATCCTGAAACCTGGTTTAATCCGGGTGAAAAAAATTCTTTTGACGCCATTTTTTGTATCAATATTTTTCAGGTTGCGCCCATTTCCATAGCTGACGGCATGATGGAATGTGCTTCGCATTTGTTGAGTGATAAGGGCGTTTTATTGATTTACGGTCCGTTCAAAATGGAAGGCGGATTCACCACCGATTCAAACGAAGAATTTCATAAGACCTTGGCATCCTATGAAGTGCCCGAGTGGGGATTGAAAGATGTAGCTGATTTAAAAAAAGCGGCCGCCAATCACGGCATGGAACTAAAAGAAATCATTGATATGCCTGCCAATAATTTTTCACTTATTTTCGGCCTCAAATAAACCTAAGGAAAGCCTCATGTACCTGCTTCTCAATAAAATGTCAGCGGCCAGCCGAAACAAAAGCGTTATTCCAGGCCTGCCCGGCCTCTTAACTCAAACCAAACGGGATAACGGATGACATCGACAAAGGCAGCGTTGGTTTTGGGCGTAGGGCCTGAACAGGGTTTAGGCGCAGCGTTGGCAAGGCGTTTTGCTAAAGAGGGGTTACATGTTTTCATTGCCGGCCGTAGCGCTTCTAAATTGGCTACCGTTGCCGCCGGCATTCATAAAGCAGGAGGCGAAGCGACGCCCATCGTTGCCGATGCTACGGTAGAGACCGATAGTGTTAATCTGTTTAAAACCATAGGCCAAAGCCATTGTGAACTGGAAATTGCCGCTTATAACGTTGACAGTAATATTCCGGCACCGCTGCTGGAAACCGATGCGGCACTGTTTACTTTACTGTGGCAGCAAAATGCGCTGGGCGCTTTCTTATTTGGAAAAGAGGCGATCACATACATGCTGCCCAGGCAACGCGGTACGTTGATTTTTACTGGCGCCACCGCGTCATTGCGCGCAAAACCGCCCTTCACGGCATTCGCCGCTGCCAAGGCCGGTGTACGGGCGTTGGCTCAGGGCATGGCCAGAGAATTTGGGCCGCAGGGTATCCATGTCATTCATGCCATCATTGATGGCGTCATCGACGGCGACAGAGCCCGCGCGCAATTTCCCCAATTTGTCAGTGCAAAAGGTCAGGACGGCTTATTACAACCTGATGCGATTGCCGATACCTATTGGCAGCTACATAAACAACACCCAAGTGCGTGGACGCACGAAATCGATCTGCGTCCATTCAAGGAGATATTTTAATGAACAACAGCCACCCTGATTGGCGACTGGAAGGCCACTATTTTGAAACGTGTAATTGCGAAGTGGCCTGTCCCTGTATTTGGTTACAACCCCCCTCTGAAGGTAATTGTAAATTATTGGCAGCCTGGCATATCGATAAAGGCCATTTGGAAGACGTCAGCCTTGATAACTTTAGCGTGGCATTGGCATGTTATGCCCCCGGCACCATGATTGAAGGTAATTGGGGCGCGGCATTGTATATTGATGAATTGGCTGATATGGCGCAAACCGAAGCCATTATTCAAATTTTCAGCGGCCGGGCAGGCGGCCACTTAAGCGTTCTGATGGGCTTCGTCAGTGAAGTCTGGGGCGTAAAATCGGTAGCTATGGACTATCAGCACTCCGGCGATATTCACCGACTCATAATACCGGGTATTGCTGAAGCTGAAATTCAAAGCATCCAGGGCATAGACGGTGGCGATGCGACCATCCAGAATCCGCCTTTGTGCGTGGTGCCCAGTCATGCCTCGGTGGTCTCAAAATCCAACTATTTCCGCTACCAGGATAATGCCCAAGCGTGGAACTTTTCTCAGCGCAACGGATTTCACTCCCCGTTTATTTATCAACCCTGATTAATTTTTCGTGCCGATCAAAACATTAATGGGCATTTTTGCTCTAGTTTGTGCGGCATGGGGCTATCTGTTCTATCACGCCTGGCAAATGAGCCATATCCCCATGACAGAAATGTGGATGCCGCCCTCATCTTTATCGCTCTGGCCGGTAACCGGTTTTATCTGGGTGTACAGCATGTGGGCGGTCATGATGGCGGCGATGATGCTGCCAACGGCATTACCGATGATAGGCGCATTTTCCCGCTACGCCATAAGCCAGCAGTTATCAACAGACTCCCTCACCCGCTGGTTTATCAGTGGCTATTTAACGGTATGGTTTGGCTTCAGCCTGGTACTGACCGGTTTGCAATGGTTGTTTCACGGCATGGCCTGGTTGTCGCCGATGATGGAAAATCGTCACCCCTTCCTGGCTGCCGCTATTTTAATTGCCGTAGGCCTTTACCAATTCTCGCCGATAAAGAACGCCTGCCTGCAACATTGCCGCACCCCTTTTGGATTTTTGATCAATGAATGGCGTCCCGGTCAATCCGGTGCCGTTCAAATGGGCATAAAACACGGCATCAATTGTCTGGGTTGCTGCTGGGTGCAAATGCTGCTTATGTTCGTTGTCGGTGTTATGAACCTGTGGGGCATGATTTTTATCACCTTGCTGGTGATAGTTGAAAAATGGCTGCCCGGCAAAACAAAAATCATCAGCCGCACTATCGGTATTTTCTTTCTGGCTTGGGCGAGCTTTTTATGGGTAAATTTGATATTTTCATAATCCCGAAATAAAGCCATGTTCACGTTAGGCGTCATTCCGGAAGCGATTGCCGGGATCCAGGACTAAAGGATGGGCGCCTTTACCATCTATGGCTTCTGGATTCAGGCAATCGCTTCCGTAGCGACGGCAACTATTAATGAAAACATAGACCCTCCTAAATGCCTTGACATCGCTATAAAACAAAACGCAGGACTTCAGTTCAGATACATTTAAAGTCAATTGATCTGGCAAACATGCAGATGTTTTATTCAAACGCACTTCTAGCTAAGAGCAAGAAAATGAGTCACTTGCGTCCTTTTTATAATAAAGACTTATCGTTTTGTTCTCACCCAGCCAGATAGAAAGGTTCATGTAAGGTTTCGTAAATACAATGGCCCGCAAATAAAGTATCGATTAAATACTACTTTTCAGTTAATCTAATCATCGATCGCTTTGTTTGTATTTGTTTCATGACACATTATTGATAAATACAACTTAAATAATTTGTCTGAACCATATGTATTTTCAAGGCTTGATACTAAGGAGCCGTTATGAAATCGTTTGAAAAACTCCTGGCGGAAAATAAAGCTTGGGCAAAAGCAGTCAAAACCGAAAACCCTGATTTTTTTTATAACTTAGCCAAAGAACAAAAGCCAAAGTTTTTATGGCTTGGCTGTTCCGATAGCCGGGTTCCCGCTGAAATCATTGTAAAAGCCGCGCCTGGCGAGATGTTTATTCATAGAAACATCGCTAATCAGATGATTTCTACTGATTTTAATTGCCTCAGTGTTTTGCAGTATGCGGTCAATGTTCTGGAGGTTAAGCATATTATCGTTTGCGGCCATTATAATTGCGGCGGTGTTAAAGGGGCTTTAAACAGGCAGCATCCGGAACTAATGATTACCAATAAATGGCTACTCCATATCAAGGATATTTATCGCATGCATAAAGATGAAGTCGATGCTTTGCCGACTGAAGAACAGCGTGTTAATAGGCTGGTTGAGTTAAATATCATTGAACAGATCAATACGCTGGCTTACACCTCGATCGTTCAAAAATCCTGGCACGAGCATAAACGTCCGGTTTTGCATGGATGGGTTTACGGGTTATCGGACGGCTTGCTCAATCCACTGATAACTCTGTATCCTGATTTCGAAGTCGATAATATATTTAAATACGATTTTGAATCCGTTTGAGCTTCAAGACCAAGCGAATAGGGAAGGAACGGTTATTTTTAAGTGAAATACTGCATACATCACTTTAATTTGTCTGATTATCATCTTCCGATTTTGACTCAACCGATTGGAATGACACACTATCCATCAATTGATATCTAGGACTATTGAGAAAAATTTCATGAATACCAGTCTGAACGCATGCAAAATTATTGTTCCCGTTGATTTCTCCGAATTTAGCGTCAAGGCCTTTGTGGTGGCCAATGATTTGGCCCAATTATTCAAGGGTCGGGTTACCCCGTTTCATTCTTACGATTTATCGTCAAACCTGGACGGATTCCACTACCAGGCAAAAGATTTTCGAGTAGACGGTGACTTGTTAACGACGCATGATGAATTAGAAAAGCACTTGATGGATTATGCAGCCGATTATATCGATTACTCGATTCTCGATCCGGCAGTGGCGGAGCGAAATCCCCGTGTGAGTGAAGCTATTTTCGAAGCGGCTGAAACTTTCGATTTGATTGTTATGAGCAGCCATGGACGAACGGGCTTTAAACGCATGTTAATGGGGTCCGTGGCTGAAAAGGTGCTTCATTCAGCTCGGCATCCGGTCATTATTGCAGGGCGAGAGACTGGCTTCTCTCCCGTTGAAAAAATAGTTTACACCACGGATTTTTCTGAAAATTCTTATGCTGCATTACCTTATGTAGCCGAACTTGCAGGCGTTACAGGGGCTGCCGTCGATGTATTTCATGCCATTTGCGGGGATTTTAGCAGTGTTGAGTATTTGAAAAAAATCACACAAGAACGCGAGGAACAACTGCAGATTCTGGTTCGTGAACGCCTGGCTGGACTTGCACGCGTCAACTGTGTCGTTGTGCCGGGAGAAGATTCTGCTCATCATGCCATACGCAAATATTACCGGGATAAGCACTATAACGTGTTGATAATGGCTTCATGCGGCCGAAGTGGTCATGATTTCCATGCGGTGGGGAGCACGACAACGGCCATGGTCAGATCGACCAATGCCACGATCATGGTGGTTAAGCCCGACATGGGATTACCAGAAGCCTAACGGTTAGGCTGAACAGTAGGAGCCTCTCCCCTTACTATTAAAATACTGTTATTCCGGTAGTGATTGAGTAAATTCGTAGGGCTATCAATGGAACTTACGCCTGACGCCATTTCAATGGTTTCAGGCGAGTTTGGCCGGGGTGATACCAACTGTAGATAGCAATGCCGCTTGTCGGCCATTGTAAAAACTAACGCCGAAGTTAAGGAATTTCCTTTATGATTCATAAACATCTCGATTACTATGTAAAACATCTTAATCACGATATACCTGCCGGACTTGTCGTTTTTTTAGTGGCTTTGCCCCTTTGCCTGGGAGTCGCGCTTGCTTCCGGTGCACCGCTTTTTGCCGGGCTTATTGCCGGCATGGTCGGAGGCATCATCATTTCCTGGGCGAGTGGTTCACAACTAGCCGTGTCAGGGCCCGCAGCCGGATTGACCGTCATTGTCTTCAATGCCATTGAAACCCTGGGCAGTTTTACCGGATTTCTCGTAGCTGTGGTATTAGCGGGCTTTATTCAGCTCATACTGGGATATCTGCGAGCAGGCATCATTGGCGCTTACTTTCCGTCCTCGGTGATTAAAGGCATGCTAGCGGCTATTGGTTTGATATTGATCATGAAACAAATTCCTCATGCCTTGGGTTACGACATCAGTTTTGAAGGTGATGAAAGCTATATGCAGGAATCAGTATCCACTACCCTTATTGAGTTAGCGGATACATTTAACGCCATATCCCCGGGCGCAACGGTTGTCAGCGTTATCGCTTTACTGATTTTAATCGGATGGGAATCCAGTTTCATCAAACGAATTCCTTTGATCCGTCTACTGCCGGGGGCTTTGGTTGTCGTGATGTGGGGTGTCGTTTATAACATTTTGGCATTACGGTTTTATCCATCCTTGGCGATTTCGGATAAACATTTAGTGTCACTCCCAGTCACCGAAAAGGCTACTGATTTCTTTCAGTTATTTACTTTTCCTGATATCAGCTTCCTGAGTAATCCACAGGTTTATTCTATTGCGTTTACGTTGGCGATAATTGCCAGCCTTGAAACCTTACTCAGTATTGAAGCGACTGATAAAATGGATCCCATGAAGCGGGCAGCACCCACAAATCGTGAGTTAAAAGCGCAGGGCCTGGGTAACATGATCAGCGGTTTATTGGGTGGCTTGCCGATAACTGCGGTGATTGTTCGAAGCGCGGCCAATATTAATGCCGGTGGTCAAACCAAAGTCTCATCGTTTGTCCATGGCCTGCTTATTTTAATCAGTGTCATGTTTTTTGCTAAGTATCTCAATTACATCCCTTTATCCTGTTTAGCGGCAATTTTATTGCAAACCGGTTATAAACTGGCCAAACCCAAATTATTTATTGAATTTTTTCATAAGGGGATGAATCAGTTAATACCCTTTGTACTGACTATTGTTGCCATTTTGTTGACGGATTTGTTGAAAGGAATCATCGTAGGCATTGTGATTGGCTTGTATTATGTTATCCGCGCCAACTACACTGCAGCAATTTCCATGACACAGACAGATCATCATTATGTTATTAGTTTAAATAAGGATGTTACCTTTCTCAACCGCTGGCTGCTGCGTAAACTATTAAATCAGGTGTCTGAAAACAGTACGGTTTTGATAGACGGAACAAAGTCGCAGTTTATTGATTACGACATTATGGAGGCGATTGATGACTTTTTGCATTCAGCTCCTGACAATAATATCAAAGTAGAGACTATAGATTTGGCAGGTAAAGAAAAAATACAGGATACTCCCGTATTGTTAAAAAAGTGAGTGATTAGGGCTATCAATTATGAACCACAAGCAATAATTTTCGTTATTTGACTAAAAAATCCTTATGCTTTTTTCAGTACATATTAATCGTTGCATAAGTTTTCGCATATTATAGTATAATTTAGCCATGAATAGAGCCGAGAAACGAAGTCAAAAGCGTAAAGAAGTTGTCGAAGCAGTGGTGCTGAGAAAAGAACCTGTGAATTTAGTAGCCCGTATTCACAATATCCCACTTAGAACGGTATTTGACTGGTTGGCTTGCTATCGCCAAGGTGGCTGGCATGCTTTGATTGAAAAAAACCGGCAAGGCCGTCCTAAAAAGATCAGCGGTGACGATAT
>JAGXSU010000092.1 GCA_018333785.1 Methylomicrobium sp.
CGGCCATTATGTGAAGTTTCCTTTTATGAGCAGCGGCTTTGGCACAACCATCATGTAAGCTGGCTTTAAAGCCTCTACCTCGCACGCAATCTTTGCATAATTTCAATGATTTAAAACAAGCTTTCAAATACACCCAAAGGGAGCAATATCAACGATTATTCCAGTCGATGTCATCAGATGTATCGAATTCTCACTTTATATCGACATAATGGATAAATTCCGCGTGATTGTTTCCCTGTTGGAAGCAATATTTAAGTAGAAACCGCTATCTGTAGTACTGAGGGTTAGTTTCTGAATGGAACTACAGAAAATTGACTCCTGCAGTTTGCAAAAATTATGAACAGCCTTTTATCTGGCTGCCTTGCTCAATCCGCTATATTCCTAACGTCAACCATGAGAAACCAAGACAATGTGCATAAAAGGAAACTTCACATAATGGCCGTAATGCAAAGCTTTGCATTTCGGCCATAACACGACATTCAAAAATTTTTGCGTATGGCGGCAGTAAATCCGAAAGCAGTCGCTTAACGTTTAAGAAGAGAAGTCAGCTTTATAGTCACGCACTTTCGCTTGAAGGATTGGGCATCATTCGCGCTCCAGTCCCACTTGCTTGACTGTAACTGACAGTGCGTACTCGTAAAGTGACACCGAAGGCACCTCCGAACATGCTAGGCGAAGGTCTTCACTGATCTGCTTAGCGATAATGATGCCTCGCACCTGCTGACCGAATTCCGCATGGTTCTTCTTGATCCAGCTTACATAGCGAAGTAGCTGCCCGACAACACGGTCGTACCCTTTTGACACTTTGAGTTCAATGACAACATAGCCTCCAGCACCGTCGACCGCCAATATGTCGATGTAACGCCCACCGACGGGAAACTCCACACCAGTAATGCCTTCATCGGTGTAGAGCTTCAGCGACGGCTCAATGATGTGAAGATTGCGTGCCAAGTAGTCACGTAAATCATGCTCGTATGCGAACTCGCTTGAAGTTTCAGGGGATACGTCTGAAAGCTCTTCGACTTCAGGAGTTAGTTCCGAGACGGGAGTTGGGTCGCGTCCCGGTTCGTATAGCCGAAAGTGTGAGCTATCGATTTTGTAGAACTTGTCGTCTGATCCGTCTGCGCGTGGGCTATATTGAAGGCGTGTTGGAACGTTAGTTGATAGACGAACTAGGTGTGCGGCTACCGTTCCTTGTTTTACGTTTGGATAGTTCGCGGCAAACCACTGAACGGCTTGTTCCCGCGAAAAGCTCTGGCCGGCCACTAGTCCCATGGACGCCATCATATCGTGCATCAGTAAGCGGACTGGTTTTTCGTTCAAAGTAGCCATGGGTTCCTTCTATTACCCGCCAATTGAATAAGCTAACAGGCCGGCACGATATCGCCGGTGATGTTGAGCGACGGATTAGGCTTTTGAATTTGATTAAATGAAGCCATTGATTGCATAACCGCAAGCCTGTAATTCTGTTGCTACTTCAATTTTCCATGCCCCAAGTGGATCTAAGTTTACATGTACCACCCCACTTATATCATTTGGGGTTTTTATATCGCCCTTTACCAATGAGCATACATTTTCTCTGCCTAGTTTCGCCATAAGATAACCATGTTCAAATACCACGTTTTGCCTTGCTCTATTCTTTGGTGGGATATTCGATTCGTGAACCCCGTGCCCATGGTTACAAGGTGCATAGAGTACAAGAGCAAAATCCGCATCATTGGAATATTTCTCTATTTTTTCAATGATGGTCATTCCTGGACTGGCTTGCTCATGTAGAATAATTACTTCTAGTCCAAGTTTTTCAATAAAGCGGCTGACCTGTTGCTTTGCCTCGTTATCCCTCCCATGTACGATAAATACTTTTCGTTTATTTCTTTCTACGACCTTGGGTATGCTCGGGAATATATTTTGAACATTACCGCCCGATGACGGTGTTTTTATTTGCTGACCAAACTCAAGCGCATCAAGCACTGGGGTGAATTCTACAGATAGATGTGTTCTGCGTTCGGCATATGTCCCGTATTTCTGTTTAATAAATCCCCAGAATGTATCAAGGTTTCGATGTTGCTTTAACCATTGAGGTAGTAGTGGAGAAATGTTTTGGTTGCTTAGCAAATCATGGCGTAATTTTTCAAACTCACGCGAGTCAGCTGCTAACCCAGTCGCTCTCGAAGTCAATAGATTTACCAGGTAACTTAACTTGTCGAAGTCATTTTCTACAAATTCGATGCTCAATTCTACTAATACCTAGTGCGATGCTTAACGCCGCATTCAGCGGCTTGTCTTCTGCAAAGTTTTGTTAACTTTCTGCGGTTGAAGGCTTTTATCCCTTCGTATTTAGTAATAAGCGAACGAGGCCAGATATGTTCATTCGTGAGCGGACGCCGCCCCTGCGGGCTTAAGCGAAGCCACCCACCTTGAAAAAAACAAAACTTCAAAGCCGCCAGCGGGCGCGTATCCCTTTGATCAGTTTGTTAGCACCTCAAAGGGTTATGTTTATTGGACACCAAGAAAATCTTTAGCATGTTGCGAAACTTTTGTTGATATGGCTTGTTCGCTTATGCCGCAAAGTGCTCCAATCAAAATATGAACCTTTATATTAGTAATAAAGTTAGCTGTAGAAAACTTTATTACTGATTAATGCCTTGTAATCTATATGGGCGCAAACTTGATTTTTCAAGAAAGGTTACATTTCAGCGTCAAACCTTTGTTTTGATGCTTAACTAACATCTTTTGAAGATAAAATTAATATTGTATATGTAAAAGCAAATTTTACACCAGGGCTAGGTTTACAGTATCTAGCTTAGTATAGCCATTCACCATAATTGGCAGCTTCTTGTATTGCTGATTTGCTATTTCTAATATCTCTACTTCAACGTTACTTGAAGAGATCGCAGGCTTTCCTTGAAGTAAAAGTAAAAAAAATATTAAAAAAGCTTCTTTAATGGATATATTCATTAGGAACTAGGTAATTAGTTTAATTGTTAGTTTCATAAAAAAACAAAAATGTCAACATCTACATAAGTATATAATAATATAGTGTTTCTTATTTTAACTGGATTACTTTACAATCATGTGTCGTCTTAACTACTTTGTCTACAAGTAATTTTAACCAGTAAAAAAATAACTTTACTAAAAATATAGGTGTGTAAATGAGAATTTTTGACAAGATATTTGGCGCTAAAGAACCCGCTCCCAACTTTCCAATACATCCTGATGACCTTGGCTTGGTTAAAAATTCAGATTTGAAGTGGTGGGATAGTCTCTCCCTGAATAATGTAATTTCATATGAAAAACAAGATAATATATTTAGAGTAGTTGCGTTAAGGAATTTTGTTGAGAACGAGGGATTGTCAGTTGAGCAGGCGAGTAAGAAGGTAAGAAAGTCATTTATTTTTTATTACGGAATTCTACAGGAAAGAGAAAATGAGCCTTTTGGATTTACTGGAGACGATGCCAAGCTCCCATATGTTTTAAAGGATCGTGCAAATAGAGCAATATCAAAGATAAAGAGAATGAGTAAGCAAGAAATAGATTCAGCCACCAGTATAAATGCTCTTATTAGAAAGATACTTAGATCAGAATAAAAGTATAATTTAATTTAAAGTTAAGCATTTAATTATGTTTTGGTTCGGAAAAAAGAAAACTCCATTCTATACATTATCACAGCCATTATAGGAATCATATAAATTTATTAATGAAAATCTGTCTGAATACATGGAAAGAGGTGGGTTATCTTTAGATAATCTTGGTGAAGAAAATATCCTAAAGTTTTATATAGAACCGCAAGCATTTTCATATTTTATTTTGATATGGGACGTAAATGCCAGTAAGTTAGATGAATCAGAAATGCAATTTTTGTGCTCTTCAATAACTAAAGTCATGGGGCAGAAAATAAGTTTATATTGAGAAGATGATGGGGCTAACTATCTAAGAGATAGTATTTAGGCATATGGAATGGAAACTCAAAATGGGCCTAGTGAACAGCTAAAACGGCGAGTTACTTTTAAGTTTATGGCAGAAATGGAAGTAGACCCAATGGACTATATGGCGGCATTTGGTGCAATTTCTATTAATCTTAAAAGTCCTAGAGTTTACTACCGTATTCCTTAATGAGCAGAACAAACAGTTTAAATTTGTATAAGACTTAATCAAAATATACAAGGCTATAATAATGAAACGCTGTAAAAAATGTGGCGAACTAAAACCAGAAAACGCAGATTATTTTAATAAATTGTCAAGCGGTAACTATCGTGGTACATGCAAAAAATGTATGGCCGAGAACACTAAGAAGCACTACAATCAAAATCCTCAGAAAGTGATGGATAGAGTATCAAAATATAAAGAACAGAAGGAATTGGCAGGCGGTTACACTTCTGATTTTGAAAAGGCAAAAATACGAAAAGATCAAGAAGACCTTTGTGCTTACTGCGGGATTGACCTAAACGGTGAAGGCGAATTAGATCATAGAATTCCTGTTTCCAGAGGGGGCAATAATTCACCTGGCAATATGGCGTGGACTTGCCTTACTTGCAATCGGGATAAGCATAATAAAACTGTTGATGAATTCATGTTATGGCGAAAGACCCGCGGTTTCGTATCATGACAACTGTGGCGGCCATAAAGCAGCTTAGTAAGCAAAGTAGCTCTAGTATTACTGTACTTGGGATGATTCAACTGCTGAGTGATGCTGGTATTAAAAACATACCAATGGGCTATGACTCCTGGGGCAGTTTTTCATACTCCCAAACCCTTTATGTTATAGAAAATATTGGATATATAGTTAGGCGTAAACATGATAGTAAAAACGCTTCTGTTAATATTTTGAATACAAAAGATTGTTTACGAACTGAATGCGGAAAGCAGTTGTGTGAAAATGAAATAAAGGCGTTTAAAGCGCTTGGATTGGCATTAAAGTAAGATTGCTCTGAGAGCTAAATAAATCATGAGTCAGCATGTATGTAATGAATGTGGCGCTGTTAAACACCGGTTATTGGGTTGTTCAATTTGTAAAAGCACACTTCTAAGAATGGTTTGAATAAAAATGAGCGGAGATCATTATAAAAATAAGTCAGGGCAATAAAATTATTAGTGGTGTTAAGAAGGGAATATATTCTCTTGAATTAATATAATAAAGGCGCACCCTTGGCCTAGCGAACCGGTAAGCCTGGCTCAACCAAGTTGGTAGCAATTTACGCGCGCGCGTGACACTTATCATCCTGCGATGCTTCTAATGTGATCATTGGCGCATTATGGCGAACGTTACCACCTTGAATGTACGACATGGGCATATAGAATTGAGATTATTAGGAAAAGCAAAAAAAGCTAATAAATCCAGCGTCAGCGATTTTGATAGTCTTCTCAGACTTAATAAATACCGCCATAATCATATCAAAGGGAGTTCCGGTGACCCTAAATACCTTTCGGCGACGGCGCTGATGCTGTATGGTTTTTGGCAAGATGCCGATAGATTATTGAAACAGAGAACTGATCGTTCTCCAATATCTCCAATCCTATTAATTGTCGACCACCGATTCCAATACGTTTATACGTTACATACCATATGAAAATTTATTACGATATTGTCAAAAAAGAGAATTTGAAAGATGAGCATCGAAATGTATTTTCTGAAATGCTCCAGAAGCAAGGTAAGGTCAAAGGCAATATGATGTCTAAAGCCGACAGATGCAAGATGATATGTATCGCGAAAGATGACAGCAAAGTAGTTTCAATTGGAGCGATAAAACGGAAAACAGATTCTGACTTTTCTAACGATAACTCTGGTCTTGAAGATCTTGCCGATCAATTTGAATGGGAATTGGGTTACCTGTTTACTGAGAATGACTCCGAAAGGAAAGGTTTTGCATCAACAATTGTAAGATTGCTTATTGACAATTATGGTGATGGTAATCTAATGGCTTCCACAGAGATTTCAAAAAATCCAGTTATGGTTAAGATTCTTGAAAAGAATGGTTTCAGGTTGTTTGGTAGACCGTGGAAAAGTAATATACATGAAAATTATTTAGGATTATTTCTAAAATTTAAATAGAATTTTATTAAATACCTTTAGATACCTTTAGTTGGCAGCATTTTTAAAAATGAGTCAAGTTTGAAAATTTAGACAAAAACACAACTCTCCCAAAAAATGAGCATTTTAAAAATCCACTTTGTAGAATGCACCGCTTACGGATAGTGACTTGAGTAGTCGCTGGCGGATTAAACCGCGTCAGCGTAACGCACAAAATAATGTACGTTCATGAGTCCGAATTACAGGAATTATTGTGCATCCTTACGAAGTGTTAGCCAATGAAGGGCTAGGATCATAATGTAACAAAAATGCGAGCAAATCACGACTCGTTGGTCTGAGGCGAAGCCTCGTTAGATATTAATAAAATAAGTTTAAGTTTAAGTTTAAGTTTAAGTAATCAAGACATGTCTGCTAAATACTTAATCAGCATAGTTTTAATATATTATTCTTCACGACTAATGCCAATTTTCCGGAAAAATTAATGGCTATATGTAGTAGGTGTGGAAATTCAATAGAGTTCAGATTTGTTGATGGGCGATGTGTCCCAATTCATAATTCAGGCGGGTGTGTTCAAAACGTTGGGGTATCCTCAGTTGTTTATTCAGGATACAGTCGAAGCGATGAAAGTTGTTGCTTTCTAACCAACTGTCCTGAATGTGGTGACGAGGTATTTTTTGTTCGTTTTAATGGAGGGAGTGTATGGCTAGATCCCCCTCTTGGTCCTCCTTGGTATAAACACTTATGTATGGATTCATATAATATTTCTACCGAATGCTCAGGATCAGAATTACCAAGTTTGATATTAAATTACCAACTCAATAAAAAAGAAATTGGAAACGGGCTTGTTCTCGGAATAGTTAAAGAATCAGATGTATCTTTTACAAAAAGATCCACACTTACGTGCTTTGAATCTGGAAAAAGTGATCGGTATATTTTTCTTGTTAAGAACAATGCTGGATTTCTTACGGGAAAATTAGTAATTTTTGATAGGATAAGAAGCACATTAACATGGATCGAGAGTCACTTGTACTCTTTTGAAATCCTTTCTGCTCTAAGTGCTCCAGGATCCTTTAGAAACGAAAACAAAAAATCAAGGTGTCCTGAATGCCCTATGCAAATTAACTCAAACGCATTCAATAAACATATTAAAAAAGAACACGAATATTGGTTTACTAAATTTAATGATTTAATGAACCATCGTGATAATATTAGTACTAAGTCCTGATTTTCTTTTTCTGGAGGCTTATGTTTATCTGGATGTCGCAAGGTGAGAAAATTATGAATTCAATATAATTAGAGAATATCATGTCAACACCCGGTTCTAGAACAATAAGAGAATGTCCTGAATGCAATGGCCCTTGTTCATTTTACAATCCTGACTATGGTTCTATACATATTTCAGGTGATGAGGATTGTTTTAATATAGCTTTTTCTTATGAAACTAAAAGTCTTAAATGCCCACATTGCTCAAAAGTCTTTTCTCTCCCTGATTCTGAAATAACGTGTATACATTTTCTTACTGAGTATAAAGCTAGTTTACTTAAAAGTGGAATGGAAATTAATAGCTTTATGGATTTTTTGGGTATTCCTACTTATGGAAAAACTTACACTAGATACAAACTATTTGAGAATTTGTATGGAAAAAAGAGTTATGAATATGACGCTTATTATGTGGCATTTAAGGCGCTACCGATAGATTATTTTAGTAAGACGCTTGATATGTTTTTTTAAGTAGGGCCGTAGGATGCGCTTCACGCATTTGCTCTAGCAATAAGCGCAATAGGGAAAATTTATAGAATTATTATTCACAACTGTTTGGTTATCATCATTTATCTATTTTTCCTCAAATTTGAGAGCCATAATCAAATCTGGTGTATCACCAATTTGAATTAGGCGGCCATCTGCTGTGTTTCTTCTTTTTTCTCTGCCTCTGTGATAATGGCAATGCCGTCCTGGAAACGGATGCCCTCAATCACTTCCGGTATTCGTTTAAAACCCTATATCTTGCGCAAACTCTTCTCGGCCGTCAGCGCTAATTGAAACACCAATCCCATCAAGGTACTGCGCGAGACGCAGTTTTTAGTGCGCGTGGTCCGATGGCGAATCGTCGCGAAGCTGGATTCAATCGGATTAGTCGTCCGAATGTGTAGCCAATGTTCAGCGGGAAAGTCGTAAAAAGCCAAGAGTGATTCGCGATCTTTTGCCAGCACTCCCACTGCCTTGGGATACTTGGCTTCAAAGTTACGCTGGAAGCTGTCAAAGGCTGTTTCCGCCTGAACTTGGGTTTCAGCCATCCAGATTTCTTTTAATCCAGCCTTGGCTTTGGCTTGGATCGAATCGGCCAGCGCCGCCAACACATTCGCCGTCTTATGCACCCAACACCGTTGAGGCCGTGTTGTCGACCAAGCCTCGTTGATGGCTGCCCAGAAACCCAATGCGCCGTCGCCGGTAGCCAGTTTCGGCGCTTCCTGTAAGCCGCGAGCTTGCATATCCTGTAAGACACTCAGCCAGGACGCTTTCGATTCCCGATAACCGTCCGATAAGGCCAGCAAGCGCTTTTCACCTTGTTCGTTGTCGCCGATGATGACCAATAAGCACAGTCGATCATCCTCGCCGCGCAGGGTCGAATAAATACCATCCGCCCACACGTAGAGATAGCGTTCCTTCGCTAAATTTCGGTTATTCCAGGTTTGGTAGTCCTCAGCCCATTGGGCTTTTAAGCGACTCACCACCGTCGGTGACAAGCCTTTGGCCTCGTCACCCACCAGTACCGACAGGGTCTCTTGCATGTCGCCGGTGGAAATGCCACGTAAGTGCAGCCAAGGCAAGGCCGCTGCCACGCGTTGAGCTTTGCGCACATAGGGTGGCACGAGGGTTGAGTTGAATTTAACCCCGCCGCCGGAGCTATCCCTCACGACAGTTAAACGGCCCTCCAGATCAGTGACCTTAGTATAGTCACCAAAAACGATTGCAACTCGGCTTCAACCGCCTGTTGGATCAAGGCCTTGGCCCTGGTTCGCAACAAATCAGTCAAAGGATCGTTAATTACCTCTGTATTTTCCCATTCTTTTGCTTTATCTTTGTTGATGGCGTTTATCATTAATGCTGTTATTTGATCTCGACAATCTTATTTCAGCAGAGAACGCCACTTCTCTTTAAGTCGGGCTGAACACCAGATTTAGTTATAGCTCTTATATTAGCCTAAATTGGCTCAATATTGGCTATTTTTGCAGCAATTCCCAATTTAAAACCCTGATAAAATAAGGGGCACTTAAAACTAATCAATCGCAACATTAATAAAGCCATCGGTAGATACAAATGGACTTGGAAATAATCGACTTGATACGTCGCACCTTCGAAGACTTACCGGACTTCCGTAAACCCGGCAACAATCGGAAATACAGGATAGAAGATGCCGTTCTGAGCGCCTTCTCGGTGTTCTTCACGCAAAGCCCGTCTTTTCTGGATTATCAGCGACGGATGGAAAAACTCCACAATCGAAATAACGCACAATCGATTTTTGGTGTTCATCAAATTCCTTCGACCAGTCAAATCGGCAACTTGCTGGATCCGATTGCACCGGAAACACTCTATCCGGTGTTGGCCGAAGTGGGTGACAGATTGTACACACAAGGTTGCCTGAAGCCGTTCGTGAGTGTTGGCGGTACCCTATTGGTGGCGCTGGACGGCACCGATTCCTTCAGTTCGGAAAAAATTTCCTGTCCATGCTGTACCCAACAAACGCTGAAAAACGGTCAGACCTTATA
>JAGXSU010000093.1 GCA_018333785.1 Methylomicrobium sp.
TCACTCCCGGAAAAAATTCGGGGACTGTCTCAGATTTATTTTTAAAATGAAAGTCTGAAAATGTGGATCAAAATTAATGGCCATTTTTGGCTCAGTTTAATTGGCCATTAACAGATTTAGGGCCATTGATGACCTGGCGGCATTGATGTTAGCGGCGTTACTATTGGGGGAGTCACTAATCTTGCGGGTGAGCAACTGATGAGAAGATGACAGGCCATTCGTCACTCGTCGCCGAATCAACCGTGCTGTATCCATACGGAGGTAATTTAGCGAGAATCATTTTGAAGAATTATTTATATTAGTTTTGAATAAATTTGGTAAGATCTAAATCCAAATAGAATAAAAGTAAGCCACAAAATTAATAAATAGCCCGTTAATACTATTCAATATGAACAATTTTTCCGCCGCCGCGGTTTTGGGTCGATTGCAATTAGCTGCGGGTGTCGCCTCAGACAGTGCCCTGTCCCGAGTGCTTGGCGTGAATAGAGCCACCCTTGGCAACTGGCGGAATCGAGATTCAGTGCCTTATTCAATATGTGTAGAATACGCGGTTGAACAGGGCCTCTCTTTGGATTGGTTGTTGACCGGTCAAGCGCCATTGCAGCGTAATGAAGCAAAAGGTTTAGAGGAACGGCAGCGGCAGCTAGACGAAACTCAACTGGATTTAATCAATCTCTTTTCTGCTCTGGGGCCCGATCAGCAAAAACAGGTCTTGCAGGGGCTACGGGAGAAAAAGCGGATTAACGACCTTGAATTGGCGGTAACCCTACTGCAACAAAGAATCAATAAACTCATCGACAAATAGTCCTCGTCTCAGCCCAAGCCTAGCCCCGAACTTTCCGGTTTACGGCGGTCGACATTAAGCGCGCGCACCGTTTCAACATCCCCCGGATGGGCTGAAACTTTTAATCCACCCCGGCCGGACACGCGTCGCCCATAATGAATGCCCGCTGTTTCAATACTGGCGTGGCCCATCAGGGCGGCAATATCCGTTTGCGTTAAACCGCAACACTTGGCATCCGCCGCAAATTGGTGTCTAGCCGAATAAAGGCTCACCAATTTTGATCTATTGGGCCAAATTTTCAGGTTTGCGCCATATAAACAATCCCGGCATCGGTTATAAAAAGTAACAAAATTAACGCCCTCATTCCTGCTGGTCGCTATATTCAACAGGTGCAAGTGTATCACCCCCAGCTCACCTTCATTCATATTGGAAAGCTCAACTATTCGCCTGTTTCCATGGCTCCGACCGTTAGAGTTTTTACCATTTTGAACGTAGAGCGCCCACTCGCCGTCGTTGTTTTTAACAAACTGCGCTGACTGCCATTCTGCCGGCCTAAGGCCTGTCCACAATCCTGATAATAACCAGGCCAGGGTTTCAGTGCCATACCGAATATTCTCCCTGACTAAAAAATAAACCACCAATTTTTCAAGGTCAGCTAAAGAAATCTTTTTTAGTTTTTTTGCGGAGGTTTGCGTTCCGTGGGATTTACATTGACGGGTATCCGTTGCACGTAATAACGCGATCGCACGTTGCCCGTCAGCCGACTGATTCACCTCATCCGCAAAGAAACAGATCAGTGCGGCGCGGTATTGCCGCCATGTCGATTTTGACATGACAGGCTGATTTTCGACGAGCCACTGCGCCAACTCGTAAAGCGTCGGTTGATTACTGCCAATGTCGTGCTCTACTCGTTTAATGATTTGCCGCGCGCGAATTCGATAGTGCCGCACTGTTTGTTCAGTTTTCATGCGCTCCCCATGTTACTGCGGATTAATCAAGGTCAAAACCCACCCTCATCGCCAACAAAAGCTGAGCGCTTTACCCACGCCAACATTAAATAAGTCCTGTGATTTGAACCGTTTCAAACTGTTTGAAACAGAATTGAACAGTTTGGGATGAGATAAGTTTTGATTCAAAATGTTTAAAATGACTAAAATAACACAAAATGAGTATAGTTAAAGCGCTATATTTATTCAAAAAGAATTTATAGGATAAGTGAAATGTTAGATTCAGACGAGGCAGATCTGGAAAATCCACTCTGTACTCTGTTGCTAAACAAACCCCATAAACGCTGTATTCAGCGTGTCAACGAGGCATTGCCAGACATTCTGGCCGCGCGCGAGCTCGGCTATACCTAGGACGCCATCGCCTAGGCAATGACAATGCGGCGACCTACCCTGATCAACGCCTGTAACACATTATTAGCCCGGGGTAATGGCTCTTTATTCGCCAAAAATAATAGCCCACGCACCGATGCATGCTTACCGTAAACGGTGCAAACAACGGTGCAAAGCTCCAGGCGGCAGAATCAGACGCAGCAACGGATCACACCCCAGCCATCACCTGCATTGGGCCCAGGAATCGTGGCCTTAGGCCGCACTGACCCTGAGAAATTTAAACTTTAAAACCCCCTATCAATCACCCATTAAAGGAAAAAAATAATGAAACCGAAACTAATTGATTCAACCCGTCCGGCCAGCAAAAAAGGCCGACTGATCATTATTGACGGTGCCAAAGGCGGTGTGGGTAAATCCCTCGTCGGCAGCTTTTATGCCAGTGCCGTGTTGTCACAAGGCACCAGCCTTACCCTGATCGAATCTGATCAAGCTAATCCGGATGTGACACGGCGGTTTCAACATCATACCGGCGTGGTCTTGACTGATTTATCGGACCGCGACGGCTGGATCAG
The DNA here is from genome assembly GCA_018333785.1 of Methylomicrobium sp. Lineage (GTDB taxonomy): Bacteria > Pseudomonadota > Gammaproteobacteria > Methylococcales > Methylomonadaceae > Methylicorpusculum. The sequence goes on from JAGXSU010000093.1 coordinate 2,694, forward strand.
CCTCCTTGAGGCGTTAGAAACGATTGAGAGTCGGGATATTGTCATGCCCATGCCGGCCGGATTGAATAACATCGGGGAGATTCAGGAGCTGTTAGGCCTGACGCTGGCCTGAGCTTCAGGTTATTTTTTGTTTGTCCCGCCAAAATGATTCCATCGCCCTGATTGACCAGAGTCTGAGTTCGGGGCTCTCCGCTTTTGCCACACGGGCTATCGCCCTAAAAAACGGCATTTTTGGTAGAGACGAGACATTCGATCGTTGGCGAAATTCAGATCAGCGCAAGCGCTGGATAAATGCAGGTTTTGCTGAGGCCTTCTTTCCTGAAATGCACCACGGTAAATGTCAACGTAGTTGTCGCATGAGTTGAAAAATTAATGAACGGTAGTGTCGGTATTCTTTATCGCATTATCGGTCGGTTTATCGGGATTTAAACAGACTTCTGCCTGCCAATGTTAATGGCTCAATTCTGTTGGCCATTGACAGCCAATCCCAGTTTCGGGTATTTCGACTCCAGCGCTCCGGTTTTTTGGCCTTAGCGGCCTCATAAACGGCCTTGCGTTGCCTCAGGATCGCCCGGTCTTCACCTGCATGCCGTTGCTCAGGCGTTACAAATTGAATGCCGCTGTGCCGATGCTCATGGTTGTACCAGGCGACAAAGTCGGTTACCCAGTCCCTGGCGGCGGTGACCGAGGCAAACGGTTGGGTCGGATACTGGGCGTCGTATTTCAGCGTTTTGAACAACGACTCGGAATACGGGTTGTCATTACTCACCGCCGGGCGACTCCGCGAGGGTGTGACGCCAAGCTGCTGTAAGGTTGCCAGCAGCGTTGCCCCTTTCATCGGGCTGCCGTTGTCGGAATGTAACACCAACTGGTGCGGTGGAATCCCTTCCCGTTGGCAGAGATCCGTGATCAGATCGGCCGCCAGTTCGCTGTTTTCTTGTTCATAAACTTGCCAGCCGACGATCTTGCGGCTGAAGATATCCATGAACAGATACAGGTAGAAAAACTGGCCTTTGACGAGGCTGGTCAAATAGGTGATATCCCAACTCACCAGTTGTTTCGGTGCCGTCGCGGTGAGGGCTTTCGGCTTACTACGCTCGACCGATGGACGGCAGGCATGACGGTGTTTGACTTGTTTCGCCTCGCGAAAAATGCGGTAAATCGTTGACTCCGACGCATAATATTCACCGCGTTCGGCCAACATCGGCACGATCTGATGCGGTGTTTTTTCTTTGAACTCATCGCTGTTGGCTAGGGCTAATACCTGAGCGCGTTCTTCGTCACTCAAACGATTACTCGGCGCGTGTTGACGGCGTGTTCGACCGTCAACCGGCACGGCTTCAGGGCGTTGCCAACGTTGTAACGTGCGCAGCGGTAGGCCCATCACCTCGCCGGCTTTGGCTTTACGAGCGCCGTGATCAACCGCTTCGTTAAACAAGGCGAGTATATGGGTGCGTTCTGCAAGAGGGATCATGGCGCCTTTTCCTCCCAGAACGCGTGGCACTTTTTTTGAAGAATCAACAAAGCGGCGGCTTCTGCCAGGGCTTTCTCCTTGCGTTGCAGGTCTTTCTTCAGTTGTGCAATCTCGTTCTCCAAGGGTTTCAAGGCTTTCCTTGATACCTGATCGGGTTCGTCGGCCTCAAGCGGTTTAATAAAGTCTTGTTGCCAGGTTTGTAGGTGATGGGTAAACAAGCCTCGTTCACGGCAGAAGGCGTTGAGTGCTTCACCTTCCAAGCCCACGCTGGCTAGCAAGGCTTCAAACCGTTGTTCCCGAGTCCAGTCTTTCGGACGTTGTTGTTTCATGGTGTTTGTTGTTGATTTGGATCGTGCCTGTTTAAGCCAGTCTTTCAGAGTAAACACACTGATAGTCAATTCATCGGCAATCGATTGAATGCTTTTATCACCGCGTTGCAATACTTTACTCAGGGCTTGCTGTTTAAATTCTTCACTATAACGGGTTTGCATTTTGTACCTCTATAAAATTTTAGAGGCGACAACTATCCTGACACTGAGGGGGCCGTAGCTGACTTCGAAGCCCGTTTAGACGAAGAGCTAAGCCGGTTGCAACAGGACTTGATCAACTGGACTTATCAACCCTCGCCGGTACGCCGAGTGGAAATTCCCAAGCCGCAAGGCGGGGTCAGACTGCTGGGTATTCCGACGGTGCGAGATCGGGTGGTGCAAGCGACACTGAAGTTGCTCTTAGAACCGGTATTTGAGCCGCAGTTTTCGCCGCACAGTTACGGCTTTCGTCCTGGACGGAGTCAACATCAAGCGGTACAAGCGGCACAAACCATCATCACCGGTGGCAAACCGTACGTGGTGGATATTGATTTATCGAAGTTCTTTGATCGAATCCATCTCGATCGGTTGATAGCCCGAATGGGTCAGCGAATCACCGATAAACGGATACTGCGCCTCATTGGTCTCACGCTGCGAAGCGGCGTGATGATTAACGGGGCAGTGGTCCGGAGCCAAGCAGGCACGATGCAGGGCAGCCCACTAAGCCCGTTGCTGAGTAACATTGTGCTGGATGAACTGGATAAAGACAGCAATTCTCAATTTAAAACCTTAGCTTGTATAATGTTTATTTTTGTAACCTGCACGGAAGCTTATGGCCAGTCCCTTTTATACCTCAACGAAACCGGTACCCTTTACAGCGCGCTCATTGATTGACAAAACCCGCGCCGCATTTAGCACGCTGCCGGACAGCCGAAAAACCGCCACCAGCAACAACCTGAAATATGCCGTTGAAGATGCCGCGTTAAGCGCATTTTCCGTATTTTTTACTCAAAGTCCCTCGTTTTTAGATTATCAGGTGCGCATGCAAAAAACCTATGGGAAAAATAATGCGCAATCGCTGTTTGGCGTGCACTCAATTCCC
>JAGXSU010000094.1 GCA_018333785.1 Methylomicrobium sp.
AAGCTGTGACCTTTTCTACAGATGAATTGGCCCGTAGCGAACTTCATCTGCATATCGATTTCGTGACTGGCTCGCGCTTCTTAGACGACGCGAATAACTTTGTCCAGCGCATGACTGCAGAGCTGCATGCTTTTTTGCATTCCCCAACCAGGAGATAAGGTCCAATTATGAAAATCAAACACACCTTTCTGGCTTCTGCATTGGCAGTAGCCCTGACTGCCGCGTTGCCGGTTAATCCGGTTCTGGCCGAAATGCAACCGACAACCAACAGCTTTTGGTGGCCGGAGCAGCTGGACCTGAAACCTCTGCGCCAGAACGCCGCTGAGTCCAACCCGTTGGGTAAGGCTTTCAATTATGCCGAACAGTTTAAAACTGTTGACCTTAAAGCAGTTAAAAACGACATAGCGAAAGTACTGCATACTTCCCAACCCTGGTGGCCGGCGGATTATGGCAATTATGGTCCGTTTTTCATCCGCATGGCCTGGCACAGTGCCGGCGTATACCGTATCTTCGACGGGCGCGGCGGTGCGGCGGGAGGCCAACAACGCTTCGAACCGCTCAACAGTTGGCCAGATAACGTCAACCTTGACAAAGCCCGCCGCCTGTTGTGGCCGGTCAAACAAAAATATGGCGCCAAGCTGTCCTGGGCCGATTTGATGGTCTTGGCCGGTAACGTTGCTTTGGAAGATATGGGGTTCAAGACAATAGGCTTTGCCGGTGGCCGTGCCGACGACTGGGAAGCCGAGATCGTCAATTGGGGCACGGAAAAGAAATTTCTCGCCGACGAGCGTCATGATGACAAAGGCAAACTGGCCAAGCCGTTGGGGGCCACGCAAATGGGCCTGATTTACGTTAATCCGGAAGGACCTGGTGGTAACCCCGATCCGCTGGCTGCTGCCAAGCATATCCGCGAAGCCTTCGGCAGGATGGCGATGAATGATGAAGAAACCGTGGCTTTAATCGCGGGTGGCCATACTTTCGGTAAAGCGCACGGTGCGCATAAACCGGATGAGTGCGTAGGCAAAGAACCGGCTGCCGCCGGCATTGAGGAGCAAGGCTTGGGATGGGCCAACAAATGCGGTAGGGGCCATGGCGTCGACACCGTCAGCAGTGGTCTGGAAGGTGCGTGGTCGACCAATCCGACCCGCTGGACCCATGATTATTTGACCTGGCTGTACACCTTTGATTGGGAACAAACCAAGAGCCCAGCCGGAGCGACGCAATGGATTCCCAAGGACGGTAAAGGCGAGAACTTTGTACCGGACGCGCACGATTCCAGCAAACGCCATGTGCCGATCATGTTTACGACCGATATTGCCTTGAAAATGGACCCGGAGTATCAAAAAATCTCCAAGCGCTTTTTGGATAATCCCACTGAATTTGAGACTGCGTTCGCCAATGCGTGGTTCAAGCTGACTCACCGCGACATGGGACCTAAGGCTCGCTATGTCGGCGCCGAAGTCCCGACTGAGGACTTTATCTGGCAGGATCCTATCCCAAAGGTCGATCACAAGCTGATCGATGATAAGGATATCGCCAAGCTGAAGTCGACTCTCCTGGCATCGGATTTAACCCTGCCGGAACTGGTAAGAACTGCCTGGGCTTCGGCGGCAACCTTCCGCAGTACCGATATGCGCGGAGGTGCCAACGGCGCGCGCCTTCGCCTGGCCCCGCAAAAGGATTGGGAAGTCAATGATCCCGCCGAACTGGCGAAAGTATTGACACGGTTGGAATCAATCCAGAGCGACTTTAACCGCTCGCTAAAAGGCGGCAAGAAAGTGTCGCTGGCCGATGTAATCGTGCTAGGCGGTTCTGCTGCGGTGGAAGAAGCCGCCAAGGGGGCCGGTTACAAAGTTCAAGTGCCGTTTAAACCGGGCCGTATGGATGCCACACAAGAACAAACCGATGCCAAGTCTATCGCGGTGTTGGAGCCCAAAGCCGACGGTTTCCGTAATTACTTCAGCAAGGATAATGCGCTTTCCCCAGCGGAAATGCTGGTCGAACGCGCAAACTTTCTGACCTTGAGTGTTCCGGAAATGACAGTGCTGGTTGGCGGCATGCGGGCGTTGGATGCCAACGCCGGCCATTCGAAGCACGGCGTATTTACCAGCCAGCCTGGCACGTTGAGTAACGATTTCTTCGTCAACCTGCTCGATATGTCGACCCAATGGAGCCCGTCAGCTTTAGAAGGAATATACGAAGGGCGGGACCGGGCAAGCGACCAGATCAAATGGACGGCTACGCCTGTCGATCTGATCTTTGGCTCCAACTCCGAGTTGCGAGCGGTAGCCGAAGTCTATGCGTCGGATGACGCCAAGGAAAAGTTCGTGCAGGACTTTGCCAATGCGTGGGGCAAGGTGATGAGTTTGGATCGTTTTGATCAACTCTGACATTGGTTTACAAGGTACCCAACTTGACTGCAATCACGTCAAGTTGAGTACCTTGCTAAACCAAATGACTGGAATTTCACTAGAATCAGACAGTCGGCAAACTTAGATCGCTAGACCTATCGTCGCTAAGAGATCGCGTATGCATGACGGCAGCTATGATAGTGCTGTAACCTTGCGGTGATCGAATGAAAGCCTTTATTTGAATCACCGGTCCAGCTCGACTATTAGGTCTTCTGTGCCTAAATGGAATTCCTGTGTTTAGCCAGACAAAAATCTAACAATCCCAGGAGAAAACGGTGCCAAAAAATTCAATCATCATCGCGCTATCGCTGGCATCCGCCTTGGCCGGTTGCGTATCACAAGAACAACGACACTCTCCCAAGTTAACCCGCACCGACCATCAGGCGGTACTGCACGTTGTCACTGGGACTAAACTTAGGAATTCGATCCATCGCCTGAACAACCTGATGCTAGAACGTAATATAACCGAGCCGGAACTGGACAAACAGGGGCAGCAGGTGAACACCCTAGTATTAGAGGTCGCCACAGGCGCCGAAATCATGTTGGATTGCCTGTTGGATGTTGAATCAACATTGAATTTCGATTCCCACCAGCATAAACAATTCCACGCCTTGGCCGACGATCTTCGCGACGAAGCGAACACCCTCAAAAATCAGGTTCAATCCCATCAACTCACCGAGCTCCCGGCCACGCTAGAGAAAATGAATGTTACCTGCATATCCTGCCATGAGCTATTCCGCCACCCTACTGTCCGACCGACTGATTGAAGTTGGCATAGGACATAGAGGAACTAACGATGCTGGTATTTGGCCCCGTACCATCCAGGCGCCTCGGCCGTAGCCTGGGCATCAACAATATTTTGCCAAAACACTGCTCCTATTCTTGTTTGTACTGTCAGGTGGGGCCGACTAAAGCCACAGAAATGGGTCCCCGCCATTTTTACAAACCGGAAAACATTTACCAGGCAGTGAGCCAGCACCTGGACAAACTTAAAGCAACGAACGAAACGGTCGATTATTTGACCTTCGTCCCCGACGGAGAACCTACCCTCGATGCCGGTCTTGGTAATTCCATTGAATTGTTGCGCGGGCTAAACATCAAAATTGCCGTGATTTCCAATGCCTCGCTGATCTGGCAACCTGAAGTCCGGGAAATACTGAAGATGGCCGACTGGGTATCGCTGAAAGTGGACAGCGTCGACGCATCGGTCTGGCGGACTATCAATCGCCCCTGCGAGGGGCTCGAACTGGATGACATATTGTCTGGAATGCTGGCTTTTGCAAAGGAATTTAACGGGACACTGGCGACCGAAACCATGCTGCTCGAAGGCATCAATACCGAACATGACGCCGTGGTGCAATTGGGCGCTTTTTTGCAGACATTGGCGCCTGATAAAATATATCTCGCCATTCCCATCCGTCCCATGGCCGAAAACAATATTCGCGCGCCCGATGCGGCGACAGTTAATCGTGTTTACCAAACCTTGAACCAGAACATGCCTGGCATTGAGCTACTCACCGGCTACGAAGGCGACGCCTTCGCCTCGACCGGCAATTTTACTGACGATCTGCTGTCGATCACCGCCGTGCATCCGATGCGCAAAGATGCCGTGTTAGCGCTGTTGGACATAACTGGCGATAACTGGGGTTCCGTTCAACTGTTGCAAGATCAAGGGAAACTGCGGGAAATCGAATACGAAGATCATTATTTTTATCTGCGAATCGGGTATTGATCAGCATCGGCAAATAATGCGTCGTCATGGTGTCTAAATTTATTTCCCCTGCTCTGGACCGGGTTGATCAAATTCATCAAATAAGATAAAACTAATATTTATAGACAGGGCGGTGTCCTGACAAACATAAGGGATGTGCCGCCGCCTTTTACGCATAATGGAACAGGATGGCTCCAAAATGATTATCAAACTTTGCGATATGAAGGTAGGCGACCGGGGACGCGTCGCGGATTACGACAAGAGTTTATTGCCTTTCCGACAGAAGCTACTTTCGATGGGCTTGACGCCCGGCACGGAATTCCACGTCATCCGTGTCGCGCCGCTGGGCGACCCGATTGAAATCAGGGTGCGCGGCACCGACCTCAGTTTACGCCATGAGGAAGTGGCTGGTTTGAACATCAAACGCCTGGACAGCGTTACCGAAGTTTCAAAACCTGCCCGCCGTCAGGCGGTGTTCACTATCGCCGTCATCGGCAATCCCAACTCCGGAAAAACCACACTATTCAACGGCTTAACCGGCGCAAGGCAACATGTCGGCAACTGGGCAGGTGTGACCGTCGAACAAAAATCCGGCGCTTACAGCTACTGTAATAAAATCATCAAAGTTGTCGACTTACCCGGCATTTATTCGCTGGATTTCAGCGAGATGGCCGGCGCACTGGACGAAAAAATCGCCCGGGACTACATGCTATCGCGGCAGGCGGACCTGATCATCAATGTTGTCGATACCTCGCATCTCGAACGCAATCTATACCTGACCACGCTGCTCTTGGAAATGCGGCTACCGCTGCTAGTTGTGTTGAACAACATGGATGATGCAACGGGCTGCGACCTGAAAATCGACAGTGATGAAATCGGCCGGCGCCTCGAATGTCCCTTGGTTTCGCTGGTGGCCACCCGAGCTGATGATGTCAGAGGATTGAAATCGAGCATTGATCGCCTAGTGGAACATCCAACATTGCCTACTTTCGCCATCGATTATCCAGAAGCGATTCAAACTGCATTAGACCGTCTGACGCCAATGGTTATACAACACTTGGATAATCGGTTCGGCGATGCCCGCTGGTTGGCCATCAAGCTATTGGAACCAGACGGCTCTAAACTCAGTCATGGCAATCCCCTATTGATCAAGACGGCGGCAACGCTGCGGCGTGAAATAGAAGCGGATACCGGCGAAGAAATCGATATCGCGATGGTGGACAGCCGTTATAGCTTTATCAATCTTCTGGTACGGGAAACGCTTTGCCGGCAATCGGAAATCGGCCGCGATCTGTCCGATAAAATCGACAGCGTGATGTTGCATCGGTTTCTTGGCATTCCGATTTTCTTCGGCATGATGTATTTGCTGTTCGCCTTCACGATCAAACTCGGCCGCGCCTTCAAGCCGTTTTTCAACGATATCGCTCAGGCGCTTTTCATTGATGGCATGGGCCAATTCTTGGCGGCTCTGGACAGTCCGCAATGGTTGAACATGCTGATCGCTCAAGGCATCGGCAACGGCATTCGCGAAGTGGCGGCATTCGTGCCGATTCTGGGCTTTCTGTACCTGTTTATCTCGGTACTGGAAGAATCCGGCTACATGGCCAGGGCGACCTTTGCGATGGATAGATTGATGCGCGCATTGGGGCTTCCCGGCAAGGCCTTTGTGCCGATGATTCTGGGTTTCGGCTGCAACGTGCCGGCGATGCTCGCGACCCGCACATTGGACAATTCGCGCGACCGTTTGTTGAGCATTCTGCTCAATCCCTTCATGGCCTGCGGCGCGCGTCTGGCGGTATTCACCTTGTTCGCTGCGGCTTTTTTCCCAGACAACGGTGGGATGATCGTTTTTTTGCTTTATCTGATAGGCGTGGCATTCGCCGTGCTGACGGCCTTGCTGCTGAAGAACACCTTTTTGAAAGAGAAATTTTCATTGGTATTGATGGAAATCCCTAACTACCATGTGCCTAAGCTGAAAAATGTGATGATCAATACCTGGACCCGAGTCAAGACTTTTGTGGGACGGGTCGGGAAAATTATCGTCACGATGGTCCTGATATTGAACATCCTCAGCGCGCTGGGGACTGACGGCTCATTCAAAGCCAATAACATCGAGCATTCGGTGCTCAGCGCCGCCGGGCGGGCTGTGACGCCGGTGATGGCGCCGTTGGGTATCCGCGAAGACAATTGGCCGGCAACGGTTGCGTTGTTTACCGGTATTTTGCATAAAGTCGTCGCGATCAGTACGCTGAAAACGATTTACGCCGATACCGATCAAGCGGTGTTATCGCAACAAAAGTCAGACTTTGATTTGAACAGCTCGGTCAAGCGTGCCTTTATGACCATTCCGATGGGCCTGAAAAAAATGTTCGGCATATTCCCCACTAACCAGCCAGCCGGCGAGGATCATTTTGTTGCCGCGCTGCATGCGCATTTTGATGGGCAAATCGGCGCTTTTGCCTATCTGTTGTTCATCCTGTTGTATTTTCCGTGCATTGCCACCACGGCCGCCGCTTATAGAGAATCCAGCCTGGGTTGGTCGGCGTTCATGGTAGTCTGGTCCACAGGGCTGGCCTATTTGACCGCGACATTGTTTTATCAACTGGCGACCTATGGCCAGCATCCGGGAACATCGTTAGCCTGGGTGAGCGGCATTGTGGTTATCGCCGCTGCCGTGGTGTTGGCATTTCAGTACTGGGGCAAAAATCAGTCACGTTCGCCATCGGCCATTTAACAGAGGAATTTTCCATGCCTTATAAAATCTATTTCGACAGAATCGACGCCAAGCTGCTAAAAATCAGCCCGCGCCAAGACATCATGCTGCTCCGCGTGTTGGCCGCCGTGATTCCGGTGGTCCTGTTCGGTCTGGATGCGCTCTATGATTTGCCGGCGTTGTTTTGGCTGGGCATACCGTTTTATCTGTTCTGCCTGGCGATTTATCTTGAAGCTTTGTTAAAAACCCTCCTGATCATGCGCAAGGTCTCGGCGGAACTGTTGATCGTTTTGGTGATGACGGTGACGCTGATCGACGGCGCGCCGTTGAGCGGAGCGATGGTGGCCTGGTTTATCGGTTTGGGCTTATACATCTCGTTTACGATCATCCGCAAAAACCGGGAAAAAATCGAGAGTCTGATTCAGGAAGGCAAAAGAACCGCAAATATGCTGCAAAACCAGGAAGTCAGGGAAATACCCATCAACCAGGTTCGCCAGCATGATGTGATCATCATTGCAAAGGGTGCGATGGTGCCAATCGACGGCACCATCATTGAAGGCGAGTCATCCCTAGACGAATCGACGATTACCGGCGAACCGTTCCCCGTCTATAAACAAACAGGCGCCAGCGTTACCTCCGGCACGCTGAATCTGACTGGTCCGTTGCAGGTCAGGGCCGACAAAAACGGCGACGACTCGTTTCTGTCGGTGATTACCCAGGAAATCGAAAACAGCCTACTGCATAAATCGGATTTGCAACGGCGCGCCGATACCACGGTGCAGATTCTACTTCTGTCGGTCACGGCTTATGCGTTCATGCTGTTTTTTATCACCGGCAGCCTGCATCTGATGGCAACTGCGCTAGCG
>JAGXSU010000095.1 GCA_018333785.1 Methylomicrobium sp.
AAATGCTCAATGATTGGGATGCGATCTTTCAGGTCGTTGCGTCCTATCATTTGCCGTTGACCAACAACGAAGCTGAGCGGGCACTGCGGCACTGGGTGATTTTGAGACGCATCAGCTATGGCACTCGCACCGAACAAGGCTCGCGGGTATTCGCCATTTTAATCAGCGTGATCGAAACCTGCCGTAAAAGACAACAATCCCCTTGGCTTTATTTGGCTGTCGTCATTGATCATCAGCGGACCGGACGGCCGATTCCAAAATTGCCTCCAGTGGTCTGGGGGGTCTGAATAGTTACCCCAAAAATGTTTGAAAATTGACTGATTGTTTTTACAAATTATCGGATCTAAATATAACTGCTTATCGATAATTTTGGGGTTGTAAGCCTCTTTCAATGATTATTGAATCTGCCGCATGCCTTTTCTTAGGAACAAAAGACGGAAGACGGAGCTATGCCACGTATTGATGCAAAAGCCATCAATAACGAAGTACAGACTGTCGATCAAATCAATGCTTTTTCAACTGAGAAAATACGCGCATACCAAAAACAGGTCAGTTCGGTAACGTACAGTCTTCAACAATCGGGATAAACCGGAAGAAATAAATAATTAAACGGGTAGCGAAGCTGGACACTACCTGGCTTGATTGCAGCGACAATGTGCCTGGTACCTCCGGCACATGTCCTGAATTGGCTCGATGGAATAGATTACACGTAATCTACCGGTGTGAATGTTTAGGAAAAACCCAGGATTTACAAATCACAACCCTGATTGTTCTTTTGTACTTTTTTTGCGCCAAAAATAGATAGCCGTACCCACTGCGCCGGCGACGAAAAGCAACATCAAAATCGGATGCGCATAAAGCATATCAAAAAAAGCGCCCATACCCTGCGACGTACCTCGATAATAAGGCCCCATGTAACTCTCCTTCCCGTCTTGCGCGGGATAATCGATAGATTAAAAGTTTGCCCATTAAGACAGCTTGTACTGCCAGCTATTTAATTAAGACGCATCTCAGCATATCTTGAAAAGCGGCATTGTCCAGTTCAATAAAACATTCGGCAATCAACAAAAAAGAGCTTGCCCGAACACATTCAATACTGAAACTTTCCAGTTTTTATGAATGATGACCCGAAATCGCCAAAATCAAGACCTTCTCAACTGCGTTATCAGCAACTGGCGATTCGCCGGAGTTTCTTGTATAGTTCGCCGATTTTCCGGATGTAAGCTATGTTGGAAACCGATGTCATCATAATCGGAGCGGGAGCGTCCGGATTGATGTGCGCAATTGAGGCCGGCAAGCGCAAGCGCAACGTGCTGGTCCTCGAACATGCGGCAAAGCCCGGTAAAAAAATCCTGATGTCCGGCGGCGGCCGCTGCAACTTTACCAATATCACGGTCGAGCCGGAAAATTACATTTCCCATAATCCGCATTTTTGCAAATCAGCCTTGAGCCGTTATACCCAGTGGGATTTTATCGATTGGGTTCAGCGTTCTCAAATTCCTTATCATGAGCGTGAATACGGCCGTCTGTTTTGCAACGACAGCGCGAAGGATATTCTCGCTATGCTGTTAAAAGAATGCCGGGAGTCTGGTGTCAACATGATGTTGAACACCGCCATAGAAGCCGTCGAACAGCGGCCTGACCAAAAATTTCTGGTTAAAACCCAATTGCAACATTATTTATGCCGTTCGCTGGTCATCGCAACGGGCGGTCTGTCGATTCCAAAAATGGGCGCAACGCCGTTCGGCTATAAAATCGCCGCACAATTCGGCATCCCTGTTTGGCCGACTTCGGCAGGCCTGGTTCCGTTTACGTTACAACCGGATGACAAGGAACAATTAGCAGACTTGTCGGGTATCGCATTGCTGTGCCGGGCCAGTTGTGCAGGGCACAGCTTTACCGAAAACCTCTTATTTACACATCGGGGGCTAAGCGGCCCGGCCATGCTGCAAATATCGAATTACTGGAACCCCGGTCAGCCGTTGACGATCGATTTACTGCCGGAGACCCAACTTGGCGCGCATCTGCTGCACCTTAAAACAACAAAATCCAAATCCGCATTAAAGACCGCGTTGGCCGAGTTACTACCCAAACGCCTGATCACCTGCCTGATCGATGAAACGCTGCTGAATAGTAACTTGGCGGACTTATCTGCCGCTCAGATCGATTATGTGTCAGGCCGAATTAACCACTGGACGATCAAACCCAATGCAACGGAAGGCTACCGCACCGCTGAGGTAACGTTGGGCGGTGTCGATTGCAATGCGATTTCATCGAAAACGATGGCTAGCCATGACGTGCCAGGCCTTTATTTTATAGGGGAAGTGCTTGATGTCACCGGCTGGCTGGGCGGTTATAATTTTCAATGGGCCTGGGCGTCCGGCTGGTGCGCCGGGCAATATGTTTGAGCGGCGCAGGCATCTGTTCGACAAACGCCATCACGCAGTCGTACTACGCACAACAAAAATCAATTGCTGACCGCTCGTATTCAGGATTCATTTGTTCTGTTCCGGCTCTTTTTAGGTCAAGGTTTACGGTAATAGCGCTTCGCCAGATCATCAGGATCAGCGCCGAAAAAATAGGCGAGCCGCATACGCCACATCAATAAAATGGTTTTAAAAACGCCGTGCTGTTCCCATCGCCGCGCAGAAGTAATGACTTTGGCATTCAGACAGCAAGGATTGCCGTGTTTTTTTAACCGGGCACTCATGGCGATATCTTCCATCAAAGCAATCTCCGGAAAGCCGCCCACTGCCTGAAACGCCTGCCGGGTAACGAATAAACATTGATCGCCGGTAGCAATACCGGTCAATCGCGACCGAAGGTTCATCATCATCGCAATCACTTTAAAAATGGGCTTGGGATTGTCGAACATCACATCGAAACGGCCCCATGGGTAACCGTCGGCAACGGCCTGAATGATCGAGGTCACCGCATCATTCGGTAATTGAGTGTCGGCATGTAAAAACAGCAGAATATCGGCATCCGCTTCGGCTGCCCCGAGATTCATTTGTCTGGCCCGACCGGGCAGACTGCGCCTGATCTTGTCAACCCAAGGTACTGCAATAGCCTCGCCAGCATCATGACTGCCGCCATCAATTAACAGTAGCTGACAGTTATTTCTATGGGGTTGCAAGGCTTGCAGTTTGTTGGCCAGATGCCTGGCTTCGTCAAGCACCGGTATCACGATACTGATTTGAAAAGTCATTGTTTACTCTGTCACTTCGGTTAAGTATTCTACAATCAGGCATCAAGACTCAAAGGCCTTGAAAAGGAAATGGTAAAACAACTCATCGCTAAACTCTTCATATTGATCATCCTTGGAGTAACGAGAACCGTGCTGGCAAATGATTTTATAATTGATGACCGACAAAGTGGCAGTCTGAAATCCAACCTGGGCATTGAATGGCGCGTGGTCACCGACCGGGTAATGGGCGGAATTTCCAGCGGCAAGCTCGCCCTGGATAGATACAAAGGAAGGGACTGCCTACGGATGCAAGGGGATGTCTCAACTGAGAACAACGGTGGTTTTGTGCAAATAGCTTTGTCATTGTCTGATCAAGACCACTTCGATGCTGCAGCGTTTGCCGGCATTGTCATGGAAGTAGCGGGCAACAACGAAGACTACAACCTGCATTTACGCACCTCTGACCTTGAATTCCCCTGGCAATCTTATCGCGCCAGCTTTAAAGCCACTAGCGACTGGCAAACCCTCCGCATTCCTTTTGCCGATTTGGTTGCCTACAAAACAACACAAAAATTCCGTCCAAATAGACTGAAACGCATCGGACTGGTGGGCATCGGGCGAGACTTTAAGGCGGATCTATGCCTCGCCTCTATCCATTTTTATAGTGAGGATAATTAGATGCCAACTACCTTTTACCGAATCCTATTCGCAAGCTTCCTGGGCATGGCTTCCTGCACACAGGAATTACCGCAAACACTCGAGACCATCGCTGATGCGAGAATTCACAAAGCTAAATTCATAGATACAGGTGAGCCGGGTGATTCGGTAGGCGATATCCTGACCTTCGATCAGCCCCTACTAAACAAAACGGCTGAGCAGATCGGTAATAATAGCGGCATCTGTATACGCACACGCATAGGTCACAGCTTTCAATGCCAATGGACCTTGACGCTGAAAAACGGCAGCATACAGGTTGCGGGACGGGAATTGGATAAAGGCGTGTCAGAAATTGCAATTGTTGGCGGCACAGGCCAATATGCGGGCATCAGCGGGCAAATGGAATCGGTCAATAATGGAGATGGCACTTTTACTCAAACGCTGCACTATTCGATTAGATAGGGTTCGGGGATTATTTATTAACCACAGAAGACCCTAATCATAATTTACAAAATAGGACTGATAACGCCAACCGGTTATAAAAATATTGATAGAAAATGCCAGGTCTACGTAAGCAATGCTCAGGCATCTTTTTCCAATTCCCGCTCAATTTGCTCGATACTGGGCAACTGATTTTCCAGGTCCGAGGGTAACGCCTGGGCTAACTGGTATTCGGCGACACCGATTGGCTTGTTGTTATCGCGCAAAGCGTATTCCACGACCAGCTTGTTTCGTGTTTTACATAACAGCAAACCGATGCTTGGGGCATCCTGTTCATTTTTTACCTGGGCGTCTACCGCGCTTAAATAAAAACTCAGTTGTCCGGCATGTTCCGGTTTGAAATCGCCGGTTTTGAGTTCCACGACGACATAGCAGCGTAAATTCAGATGATAAAACAATAAATCCAGATAAAAATCGTCGCCGCCCACATTCAATTCCACCTGTCTGCCGACAAAGGCAAAACCGGCGCCCAATTCCAGCAAAAAGTGGGTAATATGTTTGGTCAACGCTTGTTCGATATCACGTTCATGAGCTTCCGCACCTAAGCTTAAACCTAAAAAGAGCAGTTAAAACTTGCTAAACTATCTTAAGTAATTGATATCAATTGAGAATGAGGCGCTTATGCAAGAGATCATGACTCACCCATTGGGTGAAGGCCAATCAAAAGCATTGTTACCCTTAGCCGAACCCGTAACGGTCGACACATTTGGCGGGCGGATTCATGTCGAATGGAATCCGCAAGCGGCCGTAACGCCGTTGGG
>JAGXSU010000096.1 GCA_018333785.1 Methylomicrobium sp.
GGATGTATTGACAACGGTGCCCCGCCTCACTAAACCCGCCACCGAAGCTTCGGGTAACGTGAACATATCGGCTCGAATGCTCAGTCCCATATGCGGATTAATCTCTTCCACCCCAACTTCGTGAGGGGCGACATAAAGACGTTGGCGAATCTCGGTTTCCGGATTGCGCTGGAAAGGTTCGTGGTTCAGGATCTGATCAGAATCAATAATCTTGAGGAAGGTGCGAAAACCCCGGGATGGCGTAAGTTGATACGCCTTGTCGGCTGGGAAAAATTCCAGAAAGGCCCCATCCTTATTACGCACCCCAAAACTGGCCACGGCCTGGCCCCGATTTGCATAAAAAACCCAGGCAGGACGCCCCTTGACTCCGGCGATGCCGGGCAAAAAACTGGCGAATGGCGGACAGTCGTTGTACTGATCAATTATGAAACAATTGTCACCGCTGCAGGCATCGTTGTGCTGGATCATGGAGAAGCACCATTTGGGTTGGGTATTAAATCGGCGGTATTAAGCGTAGAGCAAAGTCATTAAATCTTTTGTAATTTTCTACTTTCTTGCTCAAATTCGAACCGAATGAGCCTGACGAGGACTGCCGTGAGCCTGTCCATGGGAGCTTGACGCTAGTTCATCATGACTGAACGCCGAAATTCATAATTCGCAGATACAAAAAAGCCGCTCATCCGATAGAAAGAAGAGCGGCTTTTGATCAGAATGAGCCGGAAGTTTTTCGTGCTACAGGAGGCCCTTGATAGTAGCCGGAGGATGACGGTTTAGGTAAAGGTGAAACCGCAGACGGTTTTTGCACCGGTGCTGCTGGAGCCGCCGCCGCTTCTTTCAATCCTATGTCTTCTTCAAACTCTGGCATTGGCGGTAATCTTTCATAGATAGCTACCGGATCGCCGTCTTGATCGGTCAGCGCTTTTTTCAAAACGTCTTTATTGAACTCGGGAGGTACTTGCCCGTTGTTCGCGTTGGCAATTACCGTCATCGCCGATTCATAGCGTTGATTATAAGTTGTTTCCCCACCCTCCAGATCGGGGTGGACTTCAATAAAGAGCCGATTGTCCAGCCAACCTGCCTTGATCTGTTGTTGCACGATTCTCACCGGCGTCCCTACAGGTACCAAGTTATAAAGTTGTTCAATATCCTCGGGATACATACGAACACACCCGTGCGTAATCTGCATACCAATCCCAAAGATTTTATCGATATCGGTACCGTGAATACGGTATTCTCCGGGAAGAGCAAGGTGCAAGGCATAGGCCCCCAGAGGGTTGTGTGGACCCGGGGGAACGACCGCAGGCAATGGATCGCCCATTGCGGCATGCTCTCTACGGATCGATTCCGGCGGATGCCAGGAAGGATCTTTTACTTTCTTGGCGACTTTGGTTAAACCCAAAGGCGTTTTCCAGTCTTGCCTTCCGACCCCATGGGCAAAAGACATCACTTGTCTGGGCATCCCGGATTGGGCGGGCGGATAAAAATACATTCTGTATTCCGAGATATTCAGCACGATCCCTTCATGCGGCGTATCAGGTAAGACTCTACGGTTAGGCAGACGCACAACTTCATCTTTTTTCACTAACCAGCGATCCAGATCCTGATTGAGCCTGACGATTTCCGTTTGTCCCAATGAAAAACGCCGGGCAATATCCAAAAGCGTTTCGTCGCTTTCTGCACGCGTTAAAGGAAAGCCGTCCGGATGTTCGACGACGACGGTATCACCTGGATTTTCAGGCCATGGAAAGGTTGCTGAAAAACTGCTATCGGCAAAACCTAATACCAACAGGGCTAACAAAAGATGCGATTTCATTGCTATAAACTTCTCAAATACAAAAAACAAATGGACGGTAAACTTATCGAACGTGACTTAAATGAGTTAAACAAACTGTAACAATTTAGCGAAGCCTTAGTTGTGGGTTGCGAAAAGCATGCGACCCAACCCACGCTAAAATTAAGTACAACAAATTAACGCTGAATCGGTCACTTATCAGCTGTTTAAACAGGCTCACTTAAACAGTTGCATGTTAGCAGGTTTTATTAACATTATTACTGATGGGGACGGTTATAGTTTAACCATACGATTCCAGTAAATAACTGAATGCTAACTGAACAAAACTATCTACAGGATAAATGGTCGAACACTTTAAAAAATAGGTCAATAAAAACTATTCAGACTTAGCTTAAATCAACATTAAGCTACGAAATATTTTAGTTAGCATTTTAACAACAAAATGTAACTTTCAAACAACGAATATTACTTAAATCACTAAAAATTTTAAAATTTTTCCTGATTACGTATAAGCTTCAGCCAAAACTGAAATAATGTGATCCTATGAGTTCTAAAGGTGGCGTCGCCCCGGCATACCTTCTGGGGCACAAGTGGATTGCCGGGGTCCAAACTGCATGGATACGAGCAGGGAATCACTCCACTCACATCACAAAAGGATCGGTACCTCCGTGTACACTGGATACCGGCAATCCATGCCGGTATGACGGCTGTTTGAAGGGCCATCCATTCCGCTGAAAGTCATACGTAATTAGGAAATTTTTTAATTGCCGATTAAATTTTGACTATAAATGATATATTTTTTTAACAGCTCATCGCGTCAGTATGACCCCACTTTGATCAAGAAAGATCCTGCAACTGATATGCCCGACACCATGCATAACCGGAAAATTGAAACGCCTAGAACAAGCCCCTGGTTAAAATATTTATATGCGCGCTTCTTAAAGTTAAGGTTTACCTGCAATTTCCGCTTATTCCCGCGATGGATATTGATGGGATTGGCACTGAATGCCTCATCGGGTTGCGCTCCGGTTAACTATTCAAGTCATCCCAATGTTTTAACAGCAGAACTGATTAATGACTGGTTTATAACACCTGACGGCGCCTCGCTGCGAGTCAGACAATGGCAGCCCAAAACGGGGAATGCAGATGCGATCCTCATTGCAGTCCATGGCTTTAACGATTACAGCCATTTTTTTGAAGATGCCGGGGCTTATCTCAGTGCACAAGGTATAGCCTGTTATGCTTATGATCAAAGAGGTTTTGGTGAAAGCCCAAGACGCGGCCTCTGGGGTGGTGTAAGTGAATATACCGAAGATCTGGCTCTTTTTATTGACCTTATCAAGCAAAAGCACCCTCACCGGCCCGTTTATTTACTGGGCGAAAGCATGGGCGGCGCCATTGTCATCGCCACGGTTACGCGAACGACTGCCAGCGTGGATGGAATTATCTTATCCGCACCGGCGGTTTGGGCTCGTTCGACTATGCCCTGGTATCAAACCGCCCTCCTCTCGACGTTATCTCGCACGATGCCCTGGCTGACGCTGACAGGAAAAGGGCTGAAAATTATACCCTCAGACAATATTGAAATGCTGAGAGCTTTAGGCCGTGATCCTTTAGTTATTAGAAAAACCCGCGTCGATGCCTTACACGGCTTGGCCGATTTAATGGATATTGCGTTTTTAAGTGCATCTCAAATTGATATGCATACGCTGGTGTTGTATGGACAAAAAGACGAAGTCATTCCCCAGGAACCTACCTTCGAATTTCTTGAAGCGCTGCAATCAGTGCACCCTCAAAATAAGACGGTTAAAATCTATCAAAACGGCTATCACATGTTGCTGAGAGATTTACAGGCGCCCACCGTTTGGCAGGACATCGCCAGTTGGATACATGTTCCCGGGTCGCTGTCTTCAACAGAAAAATGGTCTTGCTGCTGATAGGCCAGGCAAAATCATTAAAGAATACAACGTAGGTTGAGGTTGGCGATAGTCGACCCAACGCTGAATAATCAAGTACCTTTAACTTTTTAAGGACTTTTATGACCACACTGTATTACAGCCATCCTGACTTTTTGGCGCACGATTCAGGTCCGGGGCATCCTGAATGTGCGGACCGTATCCGCGCTATTGAAAAAGCTCTGTCTGAACCCTTATTTGATGCACTGATTCGGACAGAGCCTCCGTTACTGGATGACATCAAAGATAAAATTGCGTTAATCCATAGCCAAAAATTGATTGCTTCGGTGTTTAATGCAATATCCCAACCCGGCCGAAACTACCTGGACCCTGATACCACCGTATCCCCGTCATCCGCTGACGCGATACTAAGAGCTGTAGGAGCAGTTTGCGACGCAATCGATAAGGTCTGCACCGATAAAGCCGACAATGCTTTTTGCGCCATCAGACCTCCCGGACATCATGCCGAACCGGATCAAGCCATGGGCTTTTGTTTGTTTAACAACATAGCCATCGCCGCTGAATACGCCCGGACTTTCTATCAACTGGAGCGCATCGCCATTGTTGATTTCGATGTACATCACGGAAACGGAACACAAGCGGCCTTTTTAAAACAACCCGCCGTTCTTTATGCCTCCAGCCATCAGATGCCGCACTATCCAGGCACCGGACATCCGTCAGAAACAGGGGTAGGCAATATTGTCAATGTTCCTCTGGATTCAGGCACAACGGGCGCCGTGTTCAGAGAAAAATACAAACGTATTATTTTTCCGGCCCTGCACCATTTCAAGCCGCAGCTTTTATTGATATCCGCCGGATTCGATGCCCATAAAGACGACCCCTTGGCTTCAGTAAATCTGGTTGAAGACGACTACCGCTGGGTAACCCAGGAATTGATCGGCATAGCCAAACAACATGCCGGGGGTAAGATCGTATCCGCTCTGGAAGGCGGCTACAATTTGAATGCCTTAGCCACCAGTGTCGCAATCCATGTCAAGACCCTGCTGGAGGCTTGATAGCAGCCTGGCTTCAGGAAACAGGGCCAATTGATTTGTACAACAAAGTGATACAAACAATGAATAAAACAAGGCCCTGTAGCGAGAGACTTTAATTAACCATAAGTCTATAATGGTTTCATTTTTATCCGCTCTTATTGGGAACTATCATGACTGCACAATACATATATGCCTTTCAAAAAGGCGACGGTAAAAACAAGGTGCTTCTGGGCGGCAAGGGTGCAAATCTTTGCGAAATGACGCAAATTGGTCTGAATGTACCCCCCGGTTTTGTAATCACAACAGAAGCCTGCCTGGACTATCTACAAAATCATCAATTACCTGAAGGTTTAATGGATGAAGTACGCGCCAACATTGCTGAAATTGAAGCGCTAAGCGACAAAAAATTTGGTGACAGCGAAAATCCATTACTGGTATCGGTTAGATCCGGATCAGCGATTTCCATGCCCGGCATGATGGATACCATCTTGAACCTGGGATTGAACAAGCAAACCTTAAACGGCCTGATCGAACACACCGGCGACACCCGCTTTGCCTATGACGCCTATCGCCGTTTCATTCAACTATTCGGCAAGGTTGCGCTGGGTATTGACGATGAAAAATTCGATCGTCATTTTGCCGAAATCAAAAGACAAGCCGGCATCAAGGCCGATGTCGGCCTGGACGCTGAGCACTTACGCCAGATCAGTGAATTATTTTTGCAGGTTGTGCAAGAAGAAACCGGAAGGCCTTTTCCTGAAGATGTTTACGAACAACTGGAGCTTTCCATCAAAGCCGTCTTCAACTCCTGGATGGGTAAACGTGCTGTCGATTACCGTCGCGAGTTTCATATCACACCTAAAATGGCCAACGGTACCGCAGTCAATGTCGTAACCATGGTCTTTGGCAACATGGGTAATGATTGCGCAACCGGCGTCGGATTTACGCGCAACCCAGGCACCGGCGTCAATGAAATGTACGGCGAGTATCTCGTTAACGCCCAAGGCGAAGACGTCGTTGCCGGTATTCGTACGCCCAAGCCGGTGCAAGAATTATCCATCGAAATGCCGGATATTTATCGTCAACTGGTAGACCTGCGCAACAAACTGGAATCCCATTATAAAGAGGTTCAGGATTACGAATACACCATCGAACGCGGCGTTTTGTATTGCCTGCAAACCCGTAACGGTAAAATGAATGCTGCGGCAATGGTCAAAACATCCGTCGATATGGTAGCGGAAGGTCTGATCAGCAAAGAAAAAGCGTTACTGCGGATCAACCCTGAGTTGCTGGAGCAATTGCTTCACCCTCAATTGGATCCCAATAACAAGATTCCCTCGGTTGCTCAAGGCTTACCCGCATCACCCGGCGCAGCTTGCGGCAAGTGCGTATTCGATGCCGACTCGGCGGAAATTTTAGGTCGTTCAGGACAGGCCGTTATTTTGCTCAGAGAAGAAACAAAGCCGGAAGACATTCACGGCTTTTTTGCTTCGCAGGGCATTTTGACCAGCCGCGGCGGTAAAACATCCCACGCAGCAGTGGTCGCCAGAGGCATGGGTAAGGCTTGCGTAGCAGGCGCTGAAGATATCAAAATTGATGTGCGTGCACGTCTCGCCGTCATTGGTGACATCCATATTCGCGAAGGCGACACGATCACTATTGACGGAAGTTCCGGTCTGATTTACCTGGGACGTATCGACACCATTGAACCCAAATTTTCTGAAGATTTGAAAACCTTGTTATCGTGGGCGGATGAATATGCTGTCATAAAAGTCCATGCTAACGTCGATACACCGGAACGTGCCCAGTTAGCTGCCAGTTACGGCGCAACCGGCATTGGCTTGTGCCGGACTGAACGGATGTTCAATGCTTCCGACCGATTGCCGCTGGTAATTGACATGATCCTCGCCAACACGAAAGAAGAACGCCAGGAAGCGCTGGAAAAACTATTCCCGATTCAAAGAGATGATTTCCGGGAATTGTTCGAGGCCATGTCACCCTACCCGGTTACTGTTCGTTTGCTGGATCCGCCCATGCATGAATTTTTGCCGGGCGAACATCAACTCGAAGAGGAAATCCAGGCGCTAAACACCTATAAAACCATGATCAGAGGTCAACAAGTCACCCTTGATACCCTGGGTGAAGGCAGCTTGTTACCCGCGCCGTTTAATCAACTGAATGAAGAACTCATCAATAAGGCGATTGCCAAAAAAGAATTGATGCTGAAAAAAGTCAGGGAACTCTACGAGGTAAACCCGATGCTCGGTCATCGCGGTGTTCGTCTGGGTATGTCGTATCCGGAAATATACCAAATGCAGATCCGCTCGATTTTGGAAGCGGCCGCAATCTGCACCAAACAACGCAAGTCCATCTTGCCGCAAATTATGGTGCCGCAAGTCATCACCGTTCAGGAGTTGATTCAAGTCAAGAAATTCGTCGACCAGATTCAACAGGAAGTGGAAAGCCAGTACGGTATATCACTGGATTTCAAATTCGGCACGATGATAGAAACGGTCAGAGCCTGTACCCGTGCAGGGCATCTGGCTGAAGTAGCCGAGTTTTTCTCGTTTGGCACCAATGACTTGACCCAGGCTACCTTTTCGTTCTCGCGGGAAGATGCTGAAAACAAATTTTTGCCGCTCTACAACGAAACAGGCTTACTGGAAGACAATCCTTTCGAAGTACTCGATGCCAAAGGTGTGGGTCAATTGATGGAAATGACAGCACTAGCAGGCCGTAAAACACGCCCGGATATGAAAATCGGCATTTGTGGTGAACAAGGCGGACATCCTGAATCCATCCGTTTCTGCCATCACATCAAACTGGATTACGTTTCCTGCTCGGCACCTCGCATACCGATAGCCCGATTGGCTGCAGCACATGCCAAGCTTTTGGAAAATGAATACACCATTGGTTAATCACCAATAGCATCAATCCACTTATCGCAGGGCGGGCTCCGCCTCGCCCTGCCCTCTGAGTATCAAATTGCCGGACATCAACAGCTTCAGTTCCTCTACTTAAATCTAAAGATCCCGCCTCAACTGATTGAATGTCATAACTCAAACTTCGACAGGCCAATTTAACCTGATAAAGGTGCGCCTATAGGCGCATGTTATCCCGTTGATTATGTAACCCTATGACGTTGGATAGAGATTGATTTTTTTTGCGGAAAATAAAAATTAGGAGAATTTTCAAGGTGACACGTTCAATAAAATGCATTAATGCAAGGCCTGTCCCTGTTCACTTGACCCTATTCACTCTTGGAGTGTAGCCGCATGATTTTGAAACAAAAATTAACCCGAATGTGGGACTTCATTGCATTCAGCCCAGCCTGCGTGTTAGTAAACAGTAATCCAAAAAAATTAGGTTTATTTGCCGTTTTATTATTCGCATTTTTAGCCAAAGGGGAATTGGAAGTAATGTTTTGGGAGATTCCTGAATTTAACCAGTTAACTGTTAATGAAGGGAAATTAAAAATTACCAGCCTTACAGCAAGAACAGGGACGATAGATACTTTATATGTTAATGGTCAAAAAATACCATTTAATTGCGGGCTTCCTGCCGTTAACAAACGGGATTGTGTCCCTTTTAATAAAATACAAGATTTCCAAGGGAAAGCTGGCAGGGTATGGTGGTATAGGGGTAATGAAACTGGGTGGGATAATAATACCCGTGTTTATCAGTTAGAAGTAAATGGAAATATTGAAATTGATTATCAAGCACAAAAAGAAAGATACCTAACTTTAAAAAAATATTATTTCTATCCGTACATGATCTTATTCATTATTTCATTAATAATGTTTCTTTTGTTGCAATTTGCTAATAAAGCAGCTTCAGATACAGGAAAAATAAAATGAGTATTAGTCCATCCGCAGTTCAATTACTTTCTTCGCACATTAATGCTATATATTTTGGTGCAACTATAACTCGATAAGATGCGCCTATAGGATGCTGCCGACGCAAGGAGGCGCATCGTTCGCGTAAGAAAATAAAATGACCCAATACCGCCGAATGTGTATACCGAAAGCCACTTGGTTTTTCACCCTCAACCTTGCCAAAAGAGAGAACAATTTTTTGCTGGTTAACAAGATTGATGATTTACGAGGCGTCTTTCGATATAGAAAAAAAACGACAACAGCCATTTCAAATTAACACGATCGTGATAATGCCAAATCATTAACATTGCCTATGGACACCGTCGCCTGAGGATAGCGATTATTCGATTCGCTAATAGGTGGGCGATTTTCTCGGGAAATTGATCGTAAAGAGAGAATTTCAAAAAGCCGATAAAAACGGCGTGAGCGTGGCATTTGGCAGCGCCGATTCTGGGCGCATTTGATCGAAGACCAAGAAATTTCCACCGTCATGTCGATTATATTCATTGGCATCCTGGGGAAGATGGCCACGTTAAAAGGGTAATCGATTGGCTTTATTTCAGATTCCACAGCCATGTTTAACATGGTATTTATTAGGAGAATTGGATAATGATGAGAG
>JAGXSU010000097.1 GCA_018333785.1 Methylomicrobium sp.
CAAACAGATGCAGCATGAATGCATCAACGTGGGGTGCCAGTGTGCTATCCAGTAGCCAACTAGCGGTGTGATGGTCAACGTACATTATTATCTCCTGAGGTGGGTGAGATTCCACTTCAGGAAACAGGCAAAACTATGTCAAGCTAAGAATAAAGCATCTCGGCTCAAACCCAGTCGCGCTCGGCCTCTCAGGCAATAAAGATCAACAAGATACACATAGTTTGCAACTACACATAGGGGTCGCTATGTTAAGCTCAACATAGCGACCCCTTCCTGACATTCGAAGCTTTGTGCTCAATGTCGGCAAGGATTCAATTAGCTGCCATTCAACATTACAAATCACCGGCGGTAAAAGGCAAGTAACGAAGGTGCATTGCTTTTTACCGTCCGAGTGAATTTGTTTTGTTATACGCTATCATTTATCACAACAAGGATCAGTTCTTTCTTAGACGATGAAATCCTGCGGATTATGTTCTCATTTTAGGAAATGGTCACTCCCCACAAAATCGTTCCTGAGGGAGTATCTTGTTTTCGCGCATAAGTCACTGTGCGCTTACTTCCGGCGAACTGAGCG
Source organism: Methylomicrobium sp. (assembly GCA_018333785.1). Lineage (GTDB taxonomy): Bacteria > Pseudomonadota > Gammaproteobacteria > Methylococcales > Methylomonadaceae > Methylicorpusculum. The sequence goes on from JAGXSU010000097.1 coordinate 575, forward strand.
AGATACGCAAGACTCTGGGTTTCAAGAATTGCCGATGATGTTCCTTCTTCTCCCGTGTACCGGCGGAGAAGATACGATTCTTGTGAAGCTGTCTGGAGGAAAAATGCCGCTCCTTTCGATGCGCCAGTCCCAAACTGCTTTATTGTTCCTTGTAGTGGTGCTTGACTGTTGGTATTTAGCGCCTTTTGAACAGCCTTAAGTACATTTAAACGGCCATAGCCGAATTGATCATTACGTCCACCAATGTAGGGCAAAGAGCCAACTTTGTCAGCTGTTTCGGTAATGATAGCCCTAGCTTCTGATTCTGTAAGGTTCTTGTTTGAAGAGAGAACAAGTCCTATTGCGCCAGCCACGATCGGAGTGGCTGACGATGTGCCGTTGAAAGTTGATATGTAATCAGTTTGCGAGTAACCATTGCTTCCGGAAATATCTGTGGTGATATTATGAACTCCAGGTGCTGCTATATCTACTTCTGGCCCAAAATTTGATCCCCACCAATTTTCACCATCGCTACTCGTTTTGGTCTTAAATTGATCACGCTCATTGCTTGCAGAAACCGTTAGGACATTTGGCAAATTACCAGGAAAACTAACAGAACCACTCTCATTCCCGGCTGCAATTATGATGACACACCCTTTTCCTCCGCGTCCTTGTTTGCGTGCGCGTTCAAAGGCATTGACAATCGCTGTCGAGGGACTTCCTCCGCCCCAACTATTGCTTAGAATGCTTGCGTTGTTCTGCCAAGCCCAATCAATAGATCGAGCGATAATGCTATTCGATGTTACCCAATTTCCGCCATTGGATTCTGAACGAGCAATTCGCACGGCAAGCAGCGAACAACCACCACCAATTCCGCGGACTCCCTTATTGTTATTTGGAATTGCCGCTGCCAACCCAGAACATGCGGTACCATGCGCATCCCAGGGATTCGGCTCCTGAAACGTATCGTTGTCGATGCCATCGTAAGCGCCAACAATCGCCGGACCGAGGTCTTCATGGAGAGTGTCGACCCCCTCGTCCAGGACTGCAATTTTGATTGACGGATCGCCAATTTGAATATTCCACGCGTCAACCGCTTTGGTGATCTGGGAAGCATATTGTTGTGCTAAAAGCGGATCACTAGCAACGGTCGGTCCAGTTTGGGGTGCATGATTAGAAGCAAACTGTGCGATGTGTTTACCGATTGTCACGAAATCCGGCTCTGCGTATTCGACTTCTTTCATAGCTGCTAATTTCTTGGCTGTCTCAAATGGACAAGCATCTTCAGGCAGGCGAATTAAATATTCATTATCCCGTTTTTCGACGATCTCGCAGTTGAGGCTCTTAAGGATGTCTTCGACCTTAGTGCTTTTTTCCTTAAAGCCAACCAAAACACGGTCTGTGGCCACAACGGACTGCTCGCCAACTTTGAAAACTGGCGTAGCTCGTGTCACTTCTTTGTCCGACTTGAGAGCCTTCATCGCACTCGAGTGACGATGAAGGCGAGGTTCAGCGGTTTGGGCCACCGGTATAATCGTAAATTTTTCGTTAGGTATCTCTATTCGATCCTGAAAAGCTCCCAAGCCCGCACTTGCTGAAGCAGTAGCGCGCGTGCTATGTAGTGCCGGTTCTTTAAATCGGATGGCCACCAAGTCCTCGTCCACATCGAGATGGACCTTCTTATCCATAAACTCATATTCATATGCCATTGTTCATACTCCTCTTTCGGATTTTTTATGTAAAACATAAGCACGCTAGAAGCATAATCAATAGAAAATTATATTTGTGCTACTTGCGTTTATGCCTAGAGATAAGAATTATTTTGGTTTATTAATGAAATCATCTATGTCTGGAGCTTTATAGGTTCCATAGTAGCGTGGCTCAGCATTGCAAAGAGGTGTTTGCGAGGGGGCGGCAGCCGCTATAGATGCGGCATCTTTCGCCGCCGAAGTTAAGTTTTTTAATGTTTCACCCCTATCAGGTGTGGACTCTGTGTTTACAGACTCCAATACTCCATCTTTTAGCGTAACGCTAAACTTGAATTGTTCCAGTAACGCGGAATCATAATATATACGTAATGGAGGCGCATTATAGTCAGTTCTTACTACAATCTTATCCTCATATTTTGGCTTGCATTTAGGTGTTCCGTCCTTTCTGGCTAAAACCTCTCCATCTTTATTTGTGAAAGTTGTATATTCATACACATCAATAACTGTAATTTGAGGGTATGTGTAAACTCCCTCTTCTTTTGTATTACCTTTTACAGTGTATAAAGTGCCAGAGCACCCAGTAAGAGATAAGAAAATTAATGCAAAGGCTGCTTTTTTTGTGTTCATTTTTGTCCCTTATCAATTGAAGATCATTGCGGTGTATATACGCTGGTTTTATGGGCGTATGGCTTTAGCCTTCTTTATGATGCTTTTTACCTCCCCTATTAGTCTTAATGGGTATAACGTAGAGCTAAGGGGCGTGCCGCCCAAGGACCGCGAACGAAGCCCCTAAGCCCAATAAGTAACGGAACTTTAAAACCGCCAAAAGGCGGTACGTCTCTTTGATCGCCATGTTAGGCAGTGATTAACGACAGTTAATGATCCAGTTGTTTCCTGAGCAGTTGACTGTCCATGATTGACCAAGGTTGCATGTACACCATACGCGACCGTTCGGGGTGTCTTTATAGAAAAACAACCATTGACCGCCGCAACACATTTGCGAATAACAAACACCATTTACAGTGATTTTACGAAGATGTCCATTTGAGGAGCAAGTGTCCATTATCGTTAAACCTTGGTCATTTGTGTCTGTTGACTTGATATCTGGGTCGGCTGGTAGGTCTGTTTTCTCCGCTTGGGTAACTGCCGAAAATTCAATTTTCATGCTCATTTGCAATCTCCTATTTGTTGCGGAAAAAGTGGCGTTCCCGCACCGCCCAACAAGTTATTAAGCTGTTAACAGCATATCTACCACGAATCTTGAGTTGCCTCAATAAATTTGTGAACTGCAAGGATTTTTCCCTTCCGTATATCATCCAAACTGCGCCAACAGGTGAAATTGGAGGTTGTCATGTTGACTGTTACCGCATCCCTGAGTCAGGCGTTCGAAGCACAGCTTGGTCAGCGCAATATTCCAGACCAGCAACGCCGAGATTTTCATAAGTGGCTTAGGTTTTATCTGGACTTTGACCAAAGCCAAATCATCGGCAGCAATGAGCCAGTTTGCAGTCAGTGATCATAGACTTTTCTTTGGCTGCTCTTGGCGGCTATGTTAATCTACACATAGCGACCCCTATGTGTAGTTCCAAACTATGTGCAGATCGTTAATATCATCTGGATGAGAGGTAGAGTTGACATGGGATACGGCCAATATGAATAATTTTTAGCTTCACATAGTTTTGCTGGTGATCCTGGAGTAATAACTCAGTGGCATCAGGGCTTCTAATGCGTCATGTTCCGCGCCACTAAACCAGTTAGCTAATTCAGAGCCAATTGGCACCCTAACTCGAGATTTCATGACAATCGCAATGTATCAAAGTGCTGGAATCATCGATTAGCCGATGTTATGCAAACGATGGCAAGTTGATGATATATCTTCAAGCATTGAAATTATGTGTAGTTACACTCGGTCATATGCAACTGACACCAAGGGCTAAGCCACAAAGTAAATTCGCAAATACACATAGTTTGGATCTACACATAGTGGCCGTAACAAGACGATCAATCTCTAATCAACCAAGCCAAAAGATATCCGAAAGTCAAATTCCAACCAGTTGATCAAATTCAACGATCAAGACTGTCGGTCATCAATCCAACCCCATTCTGCAAATAGCCTTAAAAACCTAGCAATGCAATGGAGTTTAAAAAGAAACAGAAGCAGAAAAGAATGAGCTCTGAAGACTTGGGGCGACTGCATAAGCAGCAACTTGATGCTGCCCGATGAGCTGCTGCCCGCGAATCGATAAATAGCCAATTTATCCCAAACGGGGCGAATCAGGACATCGGCTATTTGGCTTCATCCAAAATACGATTCAAGTCCGAATAAAACGCAGCGTATGCGCGGATCGAATCTATCCGATCTATTGCTTCAGGGATCAGATTGTCAGGATCTTGGCCTCGATATTTTGATATAAAAAATTCAAGTTCATCAGCATCACGACTTTTCATTGCACGCGAAAAATCAGACAAATACTCGCCTTTCTTTTCATTCGAAATTTTAGTTTCCGCCAATTGAATAAGGTTTGATTGGATCACGGCTTCAGCGACTTTGTCATGATCTAATTCAACGCGGGAACCGGCGCCCAGACATAGGGTAAGCGCACAAGAGACAATATTTATCCCGATTGTTTCAGCGATCTCGACAGAAGAAAACTGACTGGTACACACCCAATACCAAAGCTTGTTGTGTATATAAGGCGTGCAGTTAGCGCCGTGAGTATTGAGTCCTTTATCGAAAACGGGCGCAATACTTCGAAACCTGTGATTGATGAATAGGACTTCCTGGCTATCCGATTGCCTTGTAAGTCTTTTTTTAGACAGATCTCCCAGCACTCGCCAATGGCCAGATTGATTGTCCAGTAAAGCGTAATAGCCTTTGCCTACTGGCTCACTGACAATGACAATGCCCGGCGCATAGGTCTGTAAAACCGAGTCTTGGTTACCTGTGTGCATACCGGAACAGCCGGTCACTAAGGCCATCAAAAGAACATAAATTGTTTTGGAAAACATGTGAATCACCAGGTTCATTTTAGTTATATTGGCGACAGTAGCACATGTTTTCCTCGTTGCAAGCCCTTGATAATAGAGTATTTGGATCGGATTCGTTTAGGGGTTGAGCGTTGACTGACGGTGGCTCTTCAGCATCGGGACGATCGGTTATAACCGTCAGTGTCGAGAAAGCCCGTGATCCTTTAATGAAAAAAACTACTAGTAGTTTGGTTTAGGGGAAGGGTGCTTCCTTGACGGATTTCATACGGAGATTTCCCGATCGGTGTCCATACAATGCTTAGCCACTCTGGCAAATTGGCCGAAACACGAGTAAGAAAATTTAGGTAATCAAAATCGGCCAATTCATATCCTTCAACATGATGTCGACGATTATTAAAAAGTCCATCCTTGTCATACTCATTGACAATTTTTAGAAAAGCAATCGACTGCTCGACAGGATGTTTGTATTGCCAGCCCCCATTTTTGACATGTACATCTCCTTCCCATTGCAAAGCATTGGCTGTAGGAATCGGAGCAATGATTTGGCATGCCCAGTTTTCACAAAGCGGTCCGTCGACACGTAGCCATCTGGGGCGCAATGTCGGCCCAAAAGCGTAGGTGTCATCATATTCCTCGATTTTGACTTGATATTCAGGCTGAAGTGCCAGGGTAATGGCTTTTTCGATAATCGAACCAAGCTTGATTTTGGCTTCTTGTTCACTGTTGGCCATAGTTATCGGCATCGAGCCAAGGAGGAAGTTGCCATTAAAGGGTTTGTTAGTACCTTCTGACCCGAGAAGGAATGCGGCTGCGGCTATTCCAACCCCGGCGCCATGGGGGATAGCCCCTGGTATTGGGCGACTTGAAGCGGATAAGGCTAAGTCAATGGCTTTGGAGGTTCGAGCGCCTGACGATGCTGTTACCGAATCGTCCGGCAATTTGACATACAAATTGTAAGGATTCTTTGCGTAAGGCTTGTTGAGTGTGCAGCCTGAAGTTACTGCAACTCCAGTCAATACAAGCAGAAACATGAAAAGATTTCTGATGTGGTGTGGTACTCGGAGATTGGCTTTATATTTTAAAAATTCACTCGCTAATAACATATGCTCAACTATCAAGATGAATGAAAAAATAAATCTATGTACCCATATTATTTTTTCTAAATATTATAGAATTCATTTGACCAGTGAACTGATTCAACTCGGATTAGTTGTCCAAATAAAGCAGTTCATTCCTTGATGTCGCATTGAACGCGCGCTTTATCCACGCGGTCTCTCAATTCCTTGCCGGGTTTGAAATGAATAACTACTCTAGCCGGTAAATTAATCCCTTCACCCGTTTTAGGGTTTCGGGCAAGTCGGGCCGTTCGATGATGCAGATCAAAACTACCAAATCCCCTGATTTCGATGCGTTGGTCCTGGACTAATGCATCTACCATCTGGGCCAGCATGCAATTGATGGCCAAATCTACATCTTTTATCGAAAGTTCAGGTAATTTCTCATTGAGCGCATTTACCAGTTCTGACTTAATCACTGTTTAACTCCCTTGGTCATAACCTGCTGATTTTATCAGTTTACAGAACCGTCGTTTACAGTAAATTGGTCTTTCTTGAAGTGATTTGCTGGCAGGCGAAACTGAATCATACCTCGCCGGGTTAACGTTTCGAGGAACAGTTTTCCCTCTGGAAATAGGGTCGT
>JAGXSU010000098.1 GCA_018333785.1 Methylomicrobium sp.
CCAAGCTCTGGTTCTCACGACCACGCCCCGATTTATTCCCGGTTATTGGCGAAACTCCTTTGGATGCCTCTTATCCCAGCGCCCACACTGCACAAATCGTTGCTTTTGCGATGGCAGTGTGCTGGATACTGAAAACAGAGAAACTGGGGTTTACCTATTACTCTTTGACGGGGATTGCCCTTTTATTGGCGTTACTGGTTGCCCTCTCCCGCATCTATCTTCAGGTTCATTTCCCTTCGGATATAGTGGGGGGCGCCTTGCTGGGTTTGCTTTGGGTTCTGGGTCTATTTAATCTGCTGAATACCATCGGCATCATCATGAGGTAAGCTATGCGTAACAAGTTTCTCAATACCGGCCAGAGCGGCTACCACCCTTTTAGAAAATTGAAGGTCTGTTTATCAGGTTTTCGCTATGCGGTTTTATATGATTTCAGCGTGGCTTATAAAGTCATACTTTCAGTCCTGGTTTTGGCCGTCTGTTTTTATTTTCGCCATTGGGTGGATTTCATCTCTGTATTCGCCGCAACCGGCCTGATGCTGATTTGCGAAATGTTTAACACCACCATAGAAGCCCTCTGCGACTTTGTGGAAACGCGGCAAAACGAAAAAATACGTATCATAAAGGACATTGCCGCAGCGGCCACGGGAATAAGCATCCTGATCTGGGCAGTGGTAATGGTATCGGAACTAAGTTACTTACGGTCATTCGTTGTATAGTACTTTTAGATAAAAAACAAACGATTACGAAATGATTAAGAAGTCGGAAAACTTTAATACATCTTAAATTAAAAGGTGAAAGCATATGAATACCAATATAAAGACTTTGATTTTACTGGGGGCGGTAATTTTATTGACATCCTGCGCAACTCCAAAAAAACAAGAAACTCTAACAGGGGGTTCAAAAACAAGTCAGACAGTACAACAAGTCATTGATGAATTAGGGTTAGTCTATGTCGAAGAAGGGGCAAATTCGATAATTACTTACGATGAAGTTAATGCAGCACAACAAGCGTGGTGCGATGCCTTGGTAAAAATAGGAAAATTGAAAGAAGAAGGTGGCGATTACAAGGCTTATGCTGAACAAGTGCTTTCAGAAGCTTACAACTATGATTACGGAAAAGTTTTTTTTAAGCCTACATTGGCTTTTGGCGACCAAACATTTAGAAATGATAAAAAAGGCGCATTGGCTTATTTTGTTGGTGGTGATCCTGATTATCCGAATGACAAAGGTTTTGCCCTTACGCCATGGGTAAAGGCTCGATACGATAACACAGGTGATCATAATGAAGGTATACAAATTTATGGTTCGGTAGCTATAACAATGGGTAATGTGTGGGTTACTGACAAGACCGGTAAAGAAGTGATGGTAGATAAAACTTGGGTTTTCAAAAAAGGAAAAGACGGGAAACTAAGAATTATCGTACATAAGTCTGCCTTACCCTATTCACCATCCATCAAATAAAAAACAACAGGGTTGGATTAGCCAAAGTAACCAGGTGAGTTCAACCCTACCAAAAATATTTAGCGAGTGGCCTTTATGAAGCTTACGTAATATGGGGCTCCGTGGCTCCGATATCCCCGCATTCCGCATATGCTCCATTCGCGCTACTTGTACTGCCTCTTATTTTCCAACAGGGTATAGCTTAAACTACTGTCCGGATTTCGGGGTCCACTTTAGGTTGCCGTTAACCTTATTCTGAAAAACCACTGGAGCTTACTCAATGACTGAACAACTATTACATTCCGTGAAAACCTCGCTCAATCACTTCCTGGTCGGAGCGTTCGCGATCCTTCCCATCTATATCGTCATGCAGATATTCATCTGGCTGGTCACTTTTGTTCTGCAATCCGTCTTCGATATCAGGGAATGGGTGGGACACTATTGGATCACTGCTGCTGTATTTATCGTCATCTATGGACTATTGGCATACATCGGGCACGAACTGAGCAAACGCAGGCAGTCACTTATCATTTCCCTGTTTGATCTGCTCATCGAACGGGTGCCGTTTCTGAATAGCATCTATCGTGTCAGCAAGAAAGTGATCGACATGTTCCGGGGTCAAGGGGAAAAGAGCATGCGAGAAGTGGTCTACGTGGAATACCCTAAGGACGGCGTATGGGTACCTGCCTACGTGACCAACCGGGAGGGTGACCGCTATGTGCTTTACATTCCGACCTCGCCGAACCCCACCAACGGCTTCACGGTGATTGTCCATGAATCCAAGGTCGTGAAATCAGAGCTTGATTTCGAGGAGGTAACTAGCTTCATAATTAGTGTGGGTTCCGATTTTTCCAAATCCCACGAAGTGCGTAAATTGTCTCAGTAAAGCGCCCAACGGTAGTTTTCGCCATCGGTGTCGGCCTGTTTGGTATTTTGGAACTTGAAAAACTGTTTTAGAGAAAAATCCTGGCAAAATAATCCCTGCGCTTCCGGCGGGCTTCAATCGAAGCCGGGCTTTTTGAACGATTTTTGACCTTAAGAGAAACCCATGACGACCGCATCCGAATGCCTAGACTCCGATTACTATCCGGTCGAGGGTGAAGCTAACCCGCGCTTCGTCAGCGCCATCACCCGAAACACCTATGCCATAGTGCTCGCGGGCGGACGCGGCAGTCGCCTCGAGCAGCTCACGGATTGGCGTGCTAAACCCGCAGTGCCGTTCGGTGGAAAACTGCGCATCATCGACTTTGCGCTTTCCAACTGCGTTAATTCGGGAATCCGGCGCATTGGCGTCGTGACTCAATACAAGGCGCACAGCCTGATTCGTCATGTCCAGCGCGGCTGGAGTTTTCTACCCGCCAATCTGAATGAATTCATAGACGTGATCCCGGCGCAGAAACGGCTCGACGAAAACTGGTATCTTGGCACTGCCGACGCAATTTTTCAGAATCTGGATATCCTGCGTCCCAATCATCCAGATTACGTGCTGATCCTGGGCGGCGATCACGTCTACAAAATGGACTACGGCAGGCTGTTGGCAGATCATGTGGCAAAGGCTGCAGACCTGACCATTGCCTGCATCGAGGTACCGCTGGCCGAAGCCAGGGCATTCGGCGTGATGGGTGTGAACGATGAGGGGCGGATCGTCGATTTCCAGGAAAAACCCGAGCAGCCGACGCCGATACCTAGCCAGCCGGACAGGGCGCTGGCGAGCATGGGCATCTATGTATTCAATGCCCGGTTTTTGTATGATCAGTTGAGACGGGACGCTCAGGACAGTACATCCGGCCACGATTTCGGCAAGGATATGATTCCCTACCTGGTGCCGCATGCACGCGTTTTCGCTCACTGCTTCACCAATAGTTGCGTGAACATGGTGGGCAATGAGCCCTACTGGCGAGATGTTGGCACCGTGGACGCTTACTGGGAGGCCAACCTGAATCTAACCCAAGACGTTCCCGATCTCAATCTGTACGACGACGACTGGCCGATCTGGAGCGCCAGCTACCATTTTCCGCCGGCCAAGTTCGTCTTCAACGATGACGGTCATCGCGGGCAAGCCTGGGATTCACTGGTTTCGGGCGGCTGTATCGTCAGCGGCGCAACAGTGCTTCGTTCGCTGCTGTTCACCAAGGTGCGGGTCGGAAGTTACAGCCAAATCGAAGACTCGGTCATCCTGCCCGAAGTCCTCGTGGGCCGCCATGTCACGCTGAAGCGCGTCGTAGTGGACAAGTACTGCCGGATTCCGGACGAATTAACCGTAGGTTTGAACCCGGCCGAGGACGGCAAACGGTTTCATGTGACCCAAAAAGGCGTTACCCTGATTACCCCGGAAATGTTGGGTCAGCAGAGGCCTTAAACCTGATAAAAGCAATCTTGAACCTCAGAGTTCACAGAGATTCAAGGGTCTACGGTACTTATAGCTATCACCCAGGCGTTGACAGCTGATCTCGTTCACAATACTGCTTTAAATTAAAAATGGCCAATTATAAAATGAATAACTTTTGTGTCTTTTTGGGACAAAATCGAGAGAGCTTAATGAAACAATGAAAAGATTATTTTTATTGATGTTGATAAGCATAAAAAATGGGTCGCCAAGCAGGAGAGCAATCATGACTGTGTGCTTGCCCTCAGAGAATTCAACAACAAGCACCTGGCTGGCAAGCGTTCTATAGGGCGCGCTATTGGCGACTATCAGGTTTCCATGATCGATCTTGCTTCCACCACCGGCACCCTATTGGGTCACAGCCGGGTGAATTGGACATGCCAGCAAACGGGAACCAATAGCGGGATAAACACTTTAATTCAGAGAGAAGTTTAACAAAAGATTATTTTTCCTGATATTTTCGATCTGGCGACTGCAATTAAAGCTTTGCCAGTAAATAACTGCCAAGTTGACCAATAATTATTTTTTATCTTTTTTTTTAAAAACCACTGGTTTATTTAACTGGAAAATCGGATACTGAAAGTGGTAAAAATTAAATTCCGACCGAGCTCTCAATGACCGGTATTAGACTGGTACCAGTCGCACAGAGAACTAAGTTTGATGCCAGACGATCGTCGGCTGTTGGCCGATAGGGTGAGGTCGCCAATGACTGCTTTGGAGACATCCAGTTTACAGCGTTTGGATTGGCTGACAGGCAGCTTTGGAGAAGCGCGACCGGCAAAAATGGGTCGTTTGCTAACCTTCGAGCCACGGAACACATGAGATTATCCGCTATTGCCCATCTTCGCACGAATCCTTAAGGTCACCCTAATTAATACCCCGCTTCTTTCTGGTGACGAAAGGCAAGTACATAAAGAGCATTATCATCCGGTTCATAGCGATATGAGTGCCACAAAACCGGAATCGCCGAATTGAATGAGTAATTCACGTAATTCTGGTAGATCATCCCACGGCTTGCCGATTTCGGGTTCTTTTTCTAGGCGCTCAAATCGCTGTGAAATTGCCCGCGCGGCTCTAGCCGCAGCCAAAGGATTTTTTTCTGCTAAAAAGAGGCGACAGCGTTCCAAACCTTGTGCTGCTCCTTCGGTAATCCTTATTCGTGGCCCTCGGGAATCTCTTGCTCATGCTCTGTACCCCAGGTGCTCAGCCAATGACGCACTTCTTGGCCCGTGATATGTTTGCCCGTTTCTTGATAAGCCTGCCAAGCCGACAAGGCTTCTTGTTTGAAACTTTCTTTGGATTCTTCGCGTTCAACATAGTCGCGAATGGCTTCGCGCATAATCCAATGCGATGATCGGTGCCGCAGATCAGCCAGATTCTGAATTCGACTTTTCAACTCCGCATCGAGTTTAACAGATGTTGCCATAGTGAGCGCCTTGTTATTTAAAGGTAGTACTTTTAAATACCCTAGCATAGACGGCGGCATTTTCCCAAGGGAACGTCAGTGAAGTTTTAGCTTTTGCGCCGCCCACTTTAGGTCCTATAATGTATTTTATAGGACCTAAAAAACACACCCAAAATCCTGCCTCATTTGCACCACTATATAAGGTATAAGCGCATGACCGACTTGTTGCTCAAAAATCCGGAACGCGCACTGACCGCGAAACAGTTTCAGCAGTTAGCCGACGTGCCGCCGGAACTCGAATGGTTCGCCAACCTCAGTTCTGAAAAAACCCGCAAGGCCTATCAAAACGACATCCGCGGTTTCGCGCACTTTGCCGGTATTCACAATCCGGCTGAATTCCGAATTGTCACCCGGTCACATGTCATTGCCTGGCGAAAAACTATTGAAGAGAAAAAATTCTCTGACGCCACCATCCGCCGAAAGCTCTCTGCCCTGTCTTCCCTCTTTGAGTATTTATGTGAGAAAAACGCCGTGACTCATAATCCGGTCAAAGGCGTTAAGCGACCGGCGGCCAATAATAATGAAGGCAAAACTCCGGCATTGAGTAACGACCAGGCCAGACAGCTCTTGGAGGCTCCTCCGGAAGACACGGTAAAAGGACAACGTGACCGGGCCATTTTGGCTACCCTGCTCTACCATGGTTTACGCCGCCAGGAATTGTGCAATCTACGCGTAAAAGATTATCAGCGTCGCAGTGGCGTGATGATGTTTCATGTCCATGGCAAACGCAAAAAGGAACGCTTTGTGCCGGTGGAACCGAAAACCCAACGCTTGATCGCTGAGTATCTGGAAACGGCAGGCCATGGTGCGGATCTGGAAGGGGCTTTGTATCGACCGGTGAAAAACAATACCACCGGCGATCTGACCAAATCACTCAATCCGCGTTCGGTGTATCGCGATGTTGTCATGTGTTACGCCAAACAGGTTGGCATTACACTCGATACCCACGGCTTTTGCGTGCACTCGCTTCGCGCAACGGCCGCGACCAATGCGCTAGATAACAAAGCCGATATTGCCAAAGTCCAGGAGTGGCTAGGCCACGCTAACGTCTCTACTACACGGCTTTACGACAAGCGCAATAGTCGGCCGGAGGAGAGTCCGAGCTTTAAGGTGGAGTATTGATAATTGGCAACTAATGATCATTTTTCAAACATTTCACCTTGATGAGCGCGGGTACCTTTGAACTGCCCCTAAGTGGGGTTATTCTGCATAAAGGTACGTAACGCACCATAGAATTTCAAAATTTCATTCCAGTAGCCGTTAAGGGGGTTCTTCCACAGAGACCCTAAAAGCCTTGATTGCCTTTGATGAAATCATCATGACCGACTATTTGCTGGATTATATCGATAGCAAGGAAATTCGCGAAGTGGTGCAAGGCTCGTTGAACCGTGGCGAATCCTACCAACAGTTAAGCTCCACTATTTCTAAAGTCAGCGGCGGGAGAATGCTCAATGGAAAAACTGAAATTGAACTCGACATCAATGCCGAATCCATTCGGCTTATTGCCAATGCGGTGATTTTCTATAATGCGACCATTTTGTCGGAACTTCATCAGCATTATCGAGCCGTACACCCAGACAAGGCCAAAGAAATACTGCGTTTTTCGCCCGTTGCCTGGCAGCATATTAACTTCATTGGCAAGTATGAATTTTACAACCGGGTAAGTCTTCTTACTATTCAAGAAGTTATCAAAAAACTGATTGGCGATTTTGAAATCGATTTTTCGGCTGCAAGCCAGTGATACCAAGGGCTCCAGATGGATGCCGGGACAAACCGTTCTTTTGGTTAATTAACCCCTATAAACCTTGCCGCATCCCACCGCCGTCAGCGCATCAACCTGAAGCGTAACAGTTTGATCTCGGGTGCTGACGCGAGCATAACCAATATTCATAGATAGTTCTCGGAGCCTGATAATCGTTTATTATACTCATCACAGAATAGTAAATAGAACGCTGTTTCATCGAACCAGTATTCTGCACTGACAATAGACTGATTTCGACGGAAAATGGCTTTGCTTCCGGCGTTCGACAAAACGATCGTTTTGTCGAACTGCTTGAGGTGCAGAAAAAAGGTTGATAGACTAGTCATATGCCTAGTCAACAGAGGTTTATTATGAAAATTTGGCCGGTACAAGACGCTAAAGCCCGTTTCAGTGAATTACTGGATACCTGTGTAAAAGAAGGGCCGCAGGTAGTGACCCGTCGCGGGACAGAAACCGCTGTACTCGTGCCTATCGCCGAATGGAAGCGCCTGAATAATACCGCACGCCCCTCACTCAAGGAGTTACTAATGTCCGACGTGGGCCGCGCCGACTTTGATTTGCCTCAGCGCGGACGGGCAAAGCGTCGAAAGTCCGTTGAGCTGTAAGGTCGTCATGTTCCTTCTTGATACCAATGTTGTTTCGGAGTTGCGCAAGGTTCGCCCCCATGGGGCGGTAGTAGCGTGGATCGAAGGCGTAGCCGATGCTGAACTTTACCTGTCTGCTGTGACACTCGGTGAAATCCAAGCAGGCATTGAAATCACACGCGAGCAAGACCCTGCCAAGGCTGCGGATATAGAGGCATGGGCCGATCAGGTGGGAGCTACCTATAATGTATTGCCCATGGACGCTTTGACCTTTCGGCTATGGGCGAAACTGATGCACCGTCAGTCGGACACGGTCTATGAAGATGCTATGATCGCGGCCAGTGCGCTTGTGCACAAGCTTACTGTAGTCACCCGAAACATCCGTGATTTTGAACGCTTTCAAGTGTCCGTGTTCAATCCATTCGTATAATGAGGCCGTCATCGGGGCCTGCGTGCGGCTTTCGGCGTGCCTCTTATTCATTCTCAGTTAATGTGGTTCCTGGCGGATGTTATCGGGCTGTTCTCAATTAATGTGGGCTGGAGTGCTCCGATATTATCAGCTAATGTGATCCCGAAAAATGGATGTAATCGGTTCCTGTGATTTATGTTATCGGGCCGCTACAGTTAATTGGCCGGAATCAATGCAACAGCGCGTTCCTGATTTTTCATCTTTTGAAATCGACGAAGAGGAGTTGTGATTAATTCATATGACGACAAATTGATCGTTACAACCCCTTTTTTTATATTTTTTCTTTTTTATGTTTTTTAAGGGCGTTGCAGGCCTTGTAAATAAAGGGCTAAAGCATAGATTTAGGGAGAAAATGACCGCTATAAAGGGAGTAATTGACTGTTGAAAAGGGAGGGATTGACTTTTACAAGGGGAGGGATTGACCCTTTAAAGGGAGTAATTGACTGCATTAAAGGAAAGATAATGAAATATTTCCTTTTATTTCCCCATGGGTCTGATTTTTTGCCCTCTATATTTCTAATAATCGTTTTTTTTGGTTGATGAAGGGAGTAATTGACTGTATAAAGGGAAAAAATAATATATTTTTCCCTATTTAGTTGCTGACCTTGGCCAACGATCATCTGGTTGTCGTTAAAGACAACAAAATCATAGAGGCATCTTATACCCTGTCCTTGTCAGAACAGCGGGTTTTGCTTGCTTGTATCAGTCAGATTGACTCCAAGGGCACCTTGCAACCTGAAAATAAATTTCACGTAGTTGCAAGCGAGATTGTTGATCTAATGGGATTGGACAGGAGCAATGCTTATCGTGACATGAAGTCGGCTGTCGATAAGCTTTATAACCGTTCCATCAAGATCGATGGTGAAGATAGCGAAATGCGCTGGATCTATCGTAAGGAATACGTAAAAAATGAAGGGAAAATCACTTTGTATTTTTCCCCTGAAATCATTCCCTATCTATCACAATTATCCCAGAAATTTACCGCATATAAGTTGAAATATGTGGCCCAATTCAAAAGCAGTTACTCGATCAGGCTGTATGAAATTTTAGTCCAATGGGCTTCAGTTGGTTTGCGCGAAGTCGAGGTTGATTGGCTAAGGGAGATTTTTCAGGTTCAGGATAAATACAAAACCATCAAGGACTTCAAGAAATACATCATCGACCCTTCTGTCGCTGACATCAATGATCATTCCAACTTGTGGGTTAAATACGGCCAGCGTAAATCAGGACGGATTATTACGCATTTCCAGTTTCAATTTGGCCTCAAGGATAAACCCAAGATGTTAGATCATAAACGGCTTACAGAAGAAGAAATCAATCGCCAGGCTAGGCCAGGGGAAACTAAGGCAGCTGTGGTTGCCCGTTTGACAGGTTCATCTGTGGCCAATGATGCTAAACCTGGAGAAACGTTTGATCAGG
>JAGXSU010000099.1 GCA_018333785.1 Methylomicrobium sp.
CCTCGCCGCCTTGTTAGCCAGCCTGATCATCCTGGCATTTCTGGTTCATACGGTGTTGCAATGGTTCGATCAATGTTATCGATTGCTGCGTGAAGAATTGCCCAGTCGGAAGACGTTTTTTAACGATTTAAGGGCGCTCACTCGTTATGTTTGTTTTGATAGCTGGCAACATTTGATGGAATTTATGCTTGATGGTTTGAATATCCCTATTCCCCGATGAAAGCACTTAGGGTGATCTGCCTAAATTGAGAATTGCTGTTTTTTGGTAACGGGTTTTGACTTTATCGCTTTAAGCTGTTTAACCGGCGTTGGCAAGGCAGACTTGTCTTTGGGTTTTTGTGTTGGCGCGCTATCGACCACTTTATTTTGCTTTGGTTGAAGTACAGTCTTTTGTTCCGGAGGTTTTGGGGTAATGCGAATGAATTCGATCGGTTGCGGTTTTGTTTGTGAAACCAGCACCGCTTCTCGCTGGCTGATTAACGCGCCAATCAATAACAGCAAGGCCAGATTGATGAGCAAAGCCGCGGCAAAAGCTCCGAGCAACACCAAGCCCGAATAAATGGGAGCATCGGCATTTATCTGTTTCATCCAGGATCAGTAAGTGTACTAGCCGCCACCGAGATATTGACTAAACCGGCCAGTCGCAATTGATCCATTACGTTAATCAATAAGCCGGTACTGGTCTTGGTGTCTGCCAAAATAACTGCCGATCGGTTCGGTCCCGCAAGCCCTTGCTGTTCAATCTGGGCGCGCAGGAAGCGGATATCGACAGCAGTATTGTTGAGCCAGATTTGTTCGTCCATACTAATTGTGACGATGAGTTCGGTATTTGTCTGAGTCATGGCAGTGGCCGCTTTCGGGCGTTGGACCGCGACGGCCGATTCACGGATAAACGAACTCGTGACCAGAAAAAAAATCAATAGAATAAATACCATGTCGATCAGCGGCGTCATGTTGATCGTTTCGGAATTATCCTCGCCGAGATCGCTCCGGCTTTTAAACAGGTTTTTTCTATTCATGACTGCGGGTCTGACTCCTGAAGCGGCGTTCGCCTGTATTAGCTCTTCGCTTTAGGTCATAGCCTACAGCCACGCCGAATAAGCCTAAGACCAGGCCCGCCATGGTCGTGATGAGCGCTTGGGATACTCCGCGTGCGACGATTCGGGGTTCAGCGCTGCCAAATAGGCGAATCAAGTCGAACGTTTCGACGATACCGGTAACGGTTCCTAACAAGCCCAGCATCGGCAAAATTCCAGACAGTGTTTTGATTAAGCGAAGATGACGCCGCAGCAGAAAAATGATTTGAGCTGTCTCGATAATCTTATCCGCAGAGGAGCGCAATGTGGGAAGGCTGTCCTTGATGTAAACAGGAAAAACGTGGAGCAAATAAAAGTAGCGTTCCAAAATCAAGGTCCACAATAGCAATGAAACGGCCAGTAAAGGCCACATCACCGGCCCACCCATCGCGATTAATTCTTCAATGCGCTGTTCGGCGTACTGAAGCCAAACAATCACAGTTTCGAAAAAATGGCCGTTCATTGATTTACCTGCTAAGTTCTTGGAGGCTGGGCACTGCCGCTTCCCGCATGGCGCTTATCGAGACGTGTTGCGAGAGCGGCTGCCGCATGAGTCTCCAACAAATTACCGAGATTCTGACACTTGCCGACCAAAAGACTATGCAACAGTAAAATAGGGATCGCTGTAACCAGTCCTTGGACAGTAGTAACCAGCGCTTGAGAGATGCCGCCCGACATCAATTTCGGATCGCCCGAGCCGTGAAGAGCAATGGCCTGGAACGTTTCTATCATGCCGGTCACCGTGCCGAGCAAACCCAGCATTGGCGCAATCGCAGCGACCAGTTTCAAGAACGGCAAGGCGCGCTCCAACTTGCCCCGCTCATCATTTAATGCTTCTTCAACGGTTAAATACAACGCTTCTTCGTCACTTGCCGTCTGCTGTTCAAATCGCATTAGAATCCGGCCCAGTGGGTTATCCGGTCTCAGTTCGGGCGATTGCAGCTGAAGCTTGATACGTTTGCCGGTCAGGCTCAAATCCACGAAACGGAATCCGCAAAGTACATAAGTGAATCCTGCCAAAACCAGGATCAAATAACCGACCATACCACCTTGAGCTATGCGTTCGCGCAAATTCGGTATTTGCACCAATAACTGCAATGTTTGCCCACCGGATGGATCGATGGCTACCGGCGCAATAACTGACGAGTCAGTTTGAGTAAACTCCCGCGCCATTTCAAGCAGGTTCCCACCGGGTTGGCGGGGTAATTCGACTAAGCGGTCGATTTCGGGCGAATACGCCAAATAACGACCATCAGCGATGAACGTGAAGCCGCCGAGCCGGAGCACCTCTTTTTCAGATGCGGTCCCGCTGGGCTCATATACCGGAGCGCGCACAAAGGCTATGCGCCCTGAAGCATCAAGCTGCTGGTGCAGACTGGCGAACAGCTGTTCCAGTTCGGCGGCGCTAGGCATATGACGACTGTCCGCCAGACGCTCGATAAGCGCGCGTTGACTTGCCGAATCGCCGGATAAAAAAAGAGGATGGTACAGCGGCTTGAGATCCGCAGCCCCTTCGCGAATAGCCGCAAACAAAGCGTCCTTTTTTGCAAGTTCTTCGTTAAAACCGGCCTCAATTTTAGCAGGCAGCTTTGCCGCATGGTTTTCGGATGACGCGGCTTGGGCCAAAGGCATAACAAATCCGCTTAAAAGCCACAGAAACCAACAGACTAAAAAAAGTAAGGGGTTCATGGCGTTTTTGGCCCTGGCAGCGGGAGTGAAATCAATAGCGGTGGATCCAGTTTACGCGCTGCACGCAAGCCTTGGGCGATCGCTTCATTGCCCTCTCCGGAAAGGCGTTGCCATTGGCGTGTATCATTGCGCCAAAGTCCCGATTCACGCCCATCAAGCGTTTGATAATACAGCGCCAAACGACCAATACTGAGAAAGTCGACTAAGCGTTCTCCTTTTTGGGTTTTCAGCAGCGCACGATAGGTGTCGATAGAATGAGCAAAATCGAGCTCAACCCGATATGCTTCGACTGTGCGGCGAAATAGCTCCGGAAGATCGGCATTCGGCTCGCTCAGCAATTTTTCCAAACGTTCCATGCGCCCCCGGCGTTCCTCAATCATGAACGGAGGTCCGTCTTCGATACCTTTTTTCAAAGCGGAGACGGCATTGCCAAGCACTGCGCGAAGGTCGGGATCAAGTTTTTTGAGCGCCTCAAAAGCGCTGATTATGTTTTGCTGATCGGCGGGTAGAGGAGCAGCCGATTGACTCGGGATTTGAATTTTCTTATCCAAAGGTTGCGCGGAATAAGCAAATGTTGGGATCAGTAAAAACAGAAAGACGTTAAGAATCAATCTGATTGTTCGACATAGGAAAACGGCTAAAATTTGAAGAAACAACGTAAATTTAACGGGGAGATTGCTGGGTAAATGAATCTAACAGGGGCAATTTTACATTGCAATGGGAATATTTCCCGTAGTCAAGATACAGTGTCCGGTGAAAAACGTCTTGTAAACTTTTTCTCGGTAGCGTTTTTTCTGCATTAATTGACTTAAAATTTGGGTGAAATCTCGCTTATTTCATTTTGGCAATAACAAACCGCGCGCTTTAGCGAAAACTTATAGGGACGTGAAAAAGGCTTTATCAGGCCAATAAGCCTGTTTCAAGTGTTTAGTGAAACAGGCTTTTAGAAATGATACCGTGGAATCAATCCAATCCGATTTGATAAATCACTTGCTCCGGATCGCTAAGCTTGCCGGTAATGGCATCGACTTCTACTTCGAGCATCTTGCCATCGGCAGACTTAATGTCGAACTCATAGGCTACGCCAGCCTCTCCTTCGATTTCATATTCGATTTTCATAATGTTGCCGGGATATTTATCCAATGCGGTTTTGATTGCGGCATCTAATCTTACCTTGGCTTTCGAGGTAAACTCTGGGTCGTCGACAGCGACTTCTCGTTCGGTTTCAATTATTTTGCCGCTAACGGCATCGCACTCGACTTCCCAATGCTTACCGTCCTTTCCGTGAATATCCAATTCATATTGGGGCTTGCCTCCTTCCGTTTCAGCTCTCAACGTAATAACATCGCCAGGATGACCGTCAAGTGCGGATTTCACGCAGTTATCGATAGCCCCTTTGTGCTGTTCGGCTTCGGCGTAGACGCCAGGAGCAGCAAATAGAGACACCAGTAACGCAACAATTATCTTCTTGTTCATAGTGATTCTCCTTCATGGCAAAGACCTCACTTTAAATAAGGGAGGCCTGTGTTGGGATTATATGCCTTTTTTTTCTTAACGTTAATCCTGATTCGAAATCGAGTAATACGTGTTTAATTACCTTTCGCGAAACAGTCGTTTTTTATCAGATAGCCGTAAATGCAATGTTAAGAGACAAAGACAGAACCTGCCAACCAGGCCGACCTCTATCCTTATCGAAAACTACTTCACCACTTGACTCTTTAAGCCGGATAACCAGCCTTAGGGTTGAGTCTCAATAACCCATAAATTTCATTTGCTTTGGTCAACTCGTTCTAAGCTGACAAGGTTCTTGACTTACTCCAAGAACCTAGTTGAGGCCTAGTTTTCTTTTTGCAAACCCAGCGCAGAGGCGAGTCCTTTGACGTTGTTTAAATTGAGACCGTCCAGATTGGCATGGCGAAAATCAGCTTCAGAGACCTCAGAGCCACTCATATTGGCCCCGGACAAATCCGCCCACTGCAAACGTGCTTTATGCAGATTGGCATTTTGCAGTTTCGCGTACGATAGGATGGCATGAGTAAAACTAACACCGCTCAGATCCGCTCCCTTCAATAAGGCGTTGTTCATTTCCACTCTTGCCGGGGCCATACCTTGATTAGTCATATCCGCTCCGAGATCGGCATTGTTGAGGCGGGCATTGCTCAGATTGACACCATTCAGCAACCCGATAATACGGCTGTTGGTCAGATTCGCTTCTGACAAGTCTGCATTTTCGAGCGCCACGGCATACAAACTCGCACCTGATAGATCGGCTTTTCTTAACTTGGCATTACGCAGTTGCGCCCGGTTTAGATTGGCGCCATGCAGATTGGCGTTATCGAGATTGCAATCGTCCAGGTTGGCGGAAAACAAATCTGCGCCTTTAAAGTCAACCCCTGATAAATCCAGTCCGGACAGATCTTTGTTGGTCAGTTTGGGCGGTTGATTATCGGCGCTGGAAATTATCTCGATGATTTGTTCACGACTGAGTTCTGCCGCATGGCAAAGAGGAAGGTTTACAGCGAGCAATAGACTGACGGGCAGTAGCGTAAATAGACGCGATGATTTCATGATACCTCAACAGTAGCAGCAAATTTATTGGCTCTACAGTTTAGGTTATGCGGGAAACAACTGGTTATTCTCGATCAAATAAAAGGAAATTGTAGACTGGGGTAAGGTGAATAAATCCTGTAATGCTGATTCAGTGCGGGTGAGGATCAAAATATGAATGACTTCTTAGGATATAATATCAGCCACTCAAATCCTTAGGATTTGAGTGCATTCAATGACTCTTGTTGGCCGATTGGTTGAAGTCGCCAACGACTGCTTTGCAGTCCTCCAATTTCAAAATCTGGATTTGACCGACTGGCTGCTTTGGAGAAGCGCGAGTGACAAAAATGGGTCGATTGAACTCGGTGACGAATGGCCGCTTTCAGGAATCGGAATTCAATGACAGCTTTTCGGCGATCAATCTGAAGAGAAGACAGTCACCTGGCGACCCTAATCTGCCTGATCGGGTGGGGTTTTGAGTGTCTGCTCAGCTTCGGATTGCAGACCCAGGCAAGATAAACTGAAAGAAACTAAACAAACTGCTGATGTAGGCTTTAATGGCTGCAATATTTGCGTAACACTCTGAGGGCCAAATAATTTATAGGGATTAACTCATTGTTTGCGCCGCCAAAGGTTAAATAAACCTAATAGACTGATGCCCATCATCCAAATCGCGCTAGGTGCGGGCACGACGGCAATATTGCCAGGACTGGTTACCCACGCGTAGCCAATATAATCCTTAGGATAATAAAACTGGGAGCCATCTTTTGTACTAAAGTACCACGCAGCATACGCAAAAGGCTCGTACTCCGTATCCAGCCAGTATTCAGAGGCTTGCTCATTATTGAAATTGCTATTTTCAGCTATATTATTACCTGCGTTAGTGCTCAGTTCCCTGTAGAACAAACTACCGAAGTCACTGTCAATTTGGTTGTAACCAAATTGTGGATTGGCACCAACACTAGGTAAAGTCCATATGTTCGATCCAGCATAATTTATGCTATTAAGATAGATGGCGAAGGCTTTTGCTCCGAACCAACTGGTAACTCCTAATTCGTAGCTGTTAAAATCTCCGAATGAGATCGTGTAAACTCCTGAATATGGTCGATAATTTGCACCATCGGCATTATTTTTGGCGCCGTCATAATAGTTAGGTGTATCGTGAATGGTAGGGCTGGCAGCGATAATGGCATTGACAACATTGCTATAGCCCTGGTCGCTTATCATTGTACCCAATAAGTTGGCATCGGCCGTCCAGGTCACGTTATTGATACTGCTATAGACCAAATCAACACCATTAGAAGTGAAGCTGACCAAGCTCGCTTGAGCATCGAAGGTAGAGACAGTCAGTGAAAGAGCTATAGCAATATAGTTAAAACGCATGTATATATTCCTTGTTTCGTTAGCGCTAGAAAAAAATTTTTCCCGAATGCTTGCTGTTGAGGCATATCTTTGATTTTTTGTCTTTGGCCGTTTTCAATGAGTAAACTCCTATGGCTTAAATCGTCACTTGTAAGCCTTCAGTTCCTTATTGGCACGTAACTTTTATCCCGTTATGTGAGCCAGGTCAAGTTACATGTTAGTTACAAGGTCTCTGATTAAAATGTTGGCACCAATAAGGGCCGTAGGATACAGTAAACGGCGCGAACCTATCGTTTGTGATTGGTGTGGTTTGTAAACTCACACACCTACGCGGAGCTATTTTTGCCCGATTAACGCTATTCGTGCCTAAGCAGACATTAAAACATTTAGGTTGAACGGCGACTTTGTGGCCGATAGGTTGAGGTCGCCAACGGCAGCTTTGTAGTCCTTCAATCCCAGAATATGGCTTCGGCCGAATGGCCGGTTTGGAGAAGCGCGAGTGTCAAAAATGGGTCGCCAGGCGACGATCAGAAATCAAAAATTCGCTCATGGCCAATGGCTGCTTTTGAACAGTTTAACGTGGCAGATTGGCATCATAATCGGCGCTAGTTTCCTCCCGGACGGATATGCCTCTCAGTTGCTTGCTTCAATTAACCTATCCCTTAATGTTGCCAGAATACTATGATTGCCGGCATCTTCTTCGCTCATCACCTCGCGAATTTGAGCGTTTATTTGTGCTTCTGGTATACCTGCAAAGCGAGCCGCATTTAAAACCGACGTGTAAGCTTCGAGCACATCGCCGGTGGTCATTTGATAACCATAACCCCGTGCCATCCAACGGAGCGCCGCCATTCCAGCAGACACAGCAAATTGCGCCTGTTTTTCAGCAGAGTCTCGGCTTGCTCTAATCAGCGTTCGTGGGTCGGTGGGGCTCTTGTTGACTAACTCGATTGCCCTATCGAACAAGCCGGCGTCCTTGGCCGCAGCAAACCATTTTCCTTCCGAGTTGGGCTCACTGGCCACCAGATCTTCCAGTATGTCCGCTGCCGGTTTATGCGGATACTTTTTGACGAGTGCTCGAAACGTCGCCAGATGGGTGGTGCCTGAGTTGGCCTCCAGTGCATAGCGGTTGTAGGCTTCTTCATAAAGACCTGACGCTATCAAAATGGCTTCACACACCTTAGCAACGTCCGATAGAGGTGTATTGATGATCTTCTTACTTGCTTCAGCGTAGTGTAAAGCGTCGGCTTTTCTATCCAGAGCCAGCAATGCCCGAACCCCCCATTGACGATACCACCAGCCGCTGAAAGTGGGATTGTCCAACAGGGCCAATAATTCATCGAACCGACCGGCGGCATACAGAGAAGAGAAGTAAGCACTTGATCCCTTAAAATACGCATAACCGGATGCCTGCAATACCTGCTCCACAGCCGGCCTGAATTCATCAGCCCATTGGCTGGCACACTCAGGGTTGGCGCACAGCTCACCCCAGGCATCGCCCAATGCCTCAATGTACGGTATTGCGTCAGCCTGCAACGCCAGCCACAAGCGTTGCAGCCATTGTTGTCTGACCGAGGGGGCTACAGGCGCTTTGGCAATGAGAGGTACCAAGCTATCAATAGCACGGTTAACCGAGGCGCCGATCGCGCCGGAAGAACTATCAACCTGTTCAAGGGCCGGAGAGATTTTTTCTAAAAAAAGCACAGCGCCTGCAGCGGCTAAGGCCGGATCTTGCTTCGCCATCCGCTTAATTTCGGACAGGGCTTCCTTAATGCGTTGTATCGGTTTATCCGACCGCCACCCAAAGGCATGAGAGCGAAAACGCGCTGCGAACTGCCATTTGTAAGCCGTCATGTTGAGAGTATCCTTGCTGAATTTAAAGGGAACGGCAGGGGCTTGATGATAAACCGCTGCCCGGTTGGTGCTAACCCTCGGTGCCAATGAATATGCACCGATTGTTCCGGCGCGGTGTTTTTCCTGGCTAAGAAACCTTTAGGGTGCGGACGATTATAATGCCAGCTTGGGTTAGCGCTATGCTTAATTGGTGCCGACCAGTGTTGCCAACCGATCCTCCAAGCATCTCGTGGCCATTTAAGTTTAACAACCGTAAACCTTCAGAACGGCACCGAAGGACCGTACCATTCCACATCGGCGCGCGGCGTGGCTTTGGCGATCGCCGCAGCTGCATCGCCCCAGCCGGCGCAACCGTGCCGACCCCGGCGGCCTCTGAAGGCATTGAGTAGCCGTTTGGCTTGTGCATAACAGCTAAAAAACAGCAGCAATCCCCGTTGTTGCCACGGTGAAATCGGGGTGAGGCTACAAATCAGTTTGTCATCATACAAGCCCCGGTCATACACACCAATCGCCCCCCAGG
>JAGXSU010000100.1 GCA_018333785.1 Methylomicrobium sp.
GGCGATACAGGCAGTCTACTGGCTCGCGGACTCAGTGATCACGGCTTTCCTGCCGTAATCATCGATGACAATGAAGAACAGATCAAAGCGCTCAAACTGCGTGATTACCGCGTCGCCATGTCCGGATTTTGTGCTGATGCCAGTGTGCCGAAACATCTCTTGGAGGCCGGTGTTCAGCATCCCAATTGCAAGGCCGTAGTGGCGGTTACGAATTGTGAGGAGACCAATTTAAAAATTGCAGCGCTGGCGCGGTTGCTGAATCCCTCTGTAGGTATTATTGCCATGTCCAAGGTCGAAGTATTTGAAGAAACCTTGGCAACTTTGGGCGGTGAAGTGCATGTCGTCGATCCGTTTAAAACCTTTGCCAAAGTCTTGGGCTCTGCACTAAAACACCCCGAATACACGGGTCTGAGTCAGTGGTTGGCCAAAGAGCCGGGAGCAAGCTTGAATGAATTTTGCGCGCCGCCAATCGGGCATTGGATCATTTGCGGTTACGGCAGAATGGGCCATGAAGTTCATCGCGCGCTCAACCGGCATGGGATTGATACGACTGTTATTGATCCTCATGAAACAACCGGGTCCGAATCACCCGCTCATTATATCGTGGGAAGAACGACTGCGAAAACCCTGGTAAAAGCAAGGGTAGATCAGGCTGTTGGGATACTGGCAGGAACTGATGACGATGGGCATAATCTGAGCATCTTGTTAAATGCCAGAAATCTCAATCCCGGTTTGTTTTCATTGGTCCGGCAGAATCGCCATGAAAACCGGCTCGCATTTGCAGCGGCCAATATTGACTTGATCATGCAGCCAACGATGGTAACGGCCAGGCGCATACTTTTTCTGCTGATCGCGCCTTTGTTAAAGCCTTTTTTTGCGTATCTTGTGGCCGAGGAGCCCGATCGCCAGCAAGAGTTACTGGCCGTTATCCATCGGCTTAATGACAAAATTGGGAGCAAGCAGCCGCATCTGCAAACCATCTTCATCAATGAGACCTCCTGTCATGCCGCCTTCAAGTTTTTAACCGACGGAAACTTGCTGAAATTGGGTCATTTAATCAGGCATCCTGCTGATTTAACCAAACAACTGCCTATCGTTGTTTTGATTATCAAATCCGGTGATACAATCATTCAACTGCCTTCAGATGATTGTTTGATTAAAGCAGGCGATCAAATACTTGTGTGCGGAACACATCCGGCGGTGAGGCTATTGAATGCAACACTTAATAATGAGTACACTCTGGCGTTTGTGCAAAGTGGTGAGATTGTTCCAAGAGGTTACGTTATGCAATGGTTTGCACGCAGACAGTGGTTCACGATTCAAAGTTGAAAATGGGTTCTGAATTAGTTTGGGGTTGAATAATCAAAAAAACCGCTTTGTAGTTGAGTATTTATGCAGAGAATCATTTAAAAACTTTGCCATGAGTCCATAAGCATTTATACTTTGCGCCTTTTTGCCAGACTTCCAACACTATGAAAATAAACGCAATCTATCCCGGAACATTTGACCCGGTTACTAATGGTCATCTGGATCTGATTGCCAGAGCGGCCAAGCTTTACGACCAGGTCATCGTTGCGGTTGCCGAAAACAATAACAAATCACCTTTGTTTTCAATTGAAGAGCGTGTCGCTCTGGCTAGAGCGGTCACTAGCGATTTTGCCAATGTGAATGTTATCGGATTTGACAATCTGCTGGTGGATTGTGCCAAGGAGCAAGGTGCTCACGTTATTTTACGGGGCTTGCGGGCGGTATCTGATTTTGAGTACGAATTTCAGCTTGCCGGCATGAACCGAAGGCTTTCCCCCGATCTGGAGACTGTTTTTTTAACGCCCGCCGAACAATATGAATTTATTTCATCCAGTATGATCAGAGAAATTGCAAGATTGAAAGGCAATGTCTCGAGTTTTGTTCCTGATGTTGTTTTAAACGGTTTAATCAAAAAATTTAGTTAGGAGCCATTATGGCGCTTATTATTCAAGACGAATGCATTAATTGTGATGTGTGTGAGCCTGAGTGCCCCAACGGTGCTATTTCTCAGGGCGAAGATATTTATGTCATTGACCCGGCTCTGTGTACAGAGTGCGTCGGTCATCATGGTCTGCCGCAGTGTATCGAAGTGTGCCCGGTGGATTGTATCGATAAAGACCCCCTGCATGTAGAGAGTCACGACAGCTTGTATCAAAAATATCTGAAGCTCACCCAGTAGCCGATTGATGCTCTTCAATAACGGTCTTAAGGCAAGGTTTTCCTAATGAAGACGGGTTATCGGCATTTCTGATTGTGATCAAGCCAATCCAGACTGACCAATGTCGATGGGACGGGTCTGTATTCGGCGCCTACCCAACCGGAATAGCCGGACTCTGAAATGGCGGAAAATACTTTGATAAAATCGATGTCTCCGGTGCCGGGTTGTCCGCGGCCCGGACAATCGGCAAATTGAATATGACCGATTTTATTGCCGTTCAGACGAATGAATCCGGCCACATTTTCCCCCATACGCTGCATATGATAAATATCGTATTGCATGGACAGATCGGGGTGGTCCAGTTCAGCCATGATCTCTAGCATGTGTTTGCCGCTGTGAATGATAAATCCGGGCATGTCGAAGGTGTTGATGGCTTCAAAGACCGTTTTGACACCCAGAGGGGCAAGAGTCGTTACGGCGAGTGACAAATTGCTTTTGAAGGTGCTCAGGTAAGCGTCGATGCGGCCGGGATCATGGCAACAGCCGGGTAAAACATTGACGGCTTCGGGCTTTAAAATGTTGATGTACTCGACCGTTTGAGCTAAAGCCTGCTTGAATGCCTGCGTTTTTTCAGGAACGGCAGCCAAGCCTTCTCCGCCTTGCAGCAAATCGTCGGCTGCAACGTTAAACAGAATCAGTTTTAAACCGTTCTTGACCAGTTCGGCTTGGAGGGCTTCCGGTGTTTCTTCGTAAGGAAACTGGATTTCTACGGCTGAAAAACCGCTGTTCTTCGCCGCTTTGAAGCGTTGAAGCAATGGCTGTTCTGTAAAAAGCAGACTTAAATTGGCGGTAAATTGCATCAGTGCTGGCTGTAAAGCTTAATTAGCGTTGACGGGTCTTGATCCAGAAAACCATGACTGCCGTGCAGTTGCATCAACTGTGCTGCCAGGCCAGACATCGGTGTGGCATGACCTTGCCTGGATGCAATATCAATCGCCATGTTAAGGTCTTTTAACAGGGTTTTAACCCGCCATTTTATCGGCTC
>JAGXSU010000101.1 GCA_018333785.1 Methylomicrobium sp.
ATGCTGCCCCGTGGTTCCTTCTCGGTCTTTTCATATTAGCCGCTCCTTTTTGGTCTTTATAGGGTCAAAGAGCAAAATCCGGCTTCGCCATTTGCCCTATACGGGGCGATCAGAACATGATTCGATCTCTAATATCCCCTCGGTTCCTATTTTAGAGCAGCTTCACCACTTATGTCTCTGTCCAGTTTTTCCCGGCCAGCTCTATTTGACCCTGATTTGGCTTGCAGCTTAAATTTTACCATTCTTTATTGTGGACAAACATTTATTTTGAAGCGTATTTTATATTTGCTTAAAAGATTATAATTTATCAGGTTTTATTATTAAAAAGCAGTTTTGGGGGAGTGCGGCAAACACCTCAAAGAAACACCTCGGTATTCATAATAAATATCAAGAATAGCAAGGAATAAACGGTGATTATTGGTGTCATTTCAGAACATTTCTTCGATCAAGAAGTCAATGCATTGTGATCTTCAGATTTAGCAAATGGCTGTGAGAATTTCTGAGAACTATTTTACTAACTGATACAATAATTGGATGAAGATATTTCCGAGGAAAAATAATTGGCTTTCTTTAATCCTGCGTTGGACAATAGTTTTGCTTGTGTGTATCCTTAGTTTAATGTTTGTTACTAAAATGCCAGGAAGCTCATATTCAGGAACTTTTCAACCTCTTTCAGAGTACGAGCAGGAAGTATATCTTAATCTTAAACAGCAAATATCCATGCTGGCGGATAAAATCGGTGAAAGAAATATATGGAAACACAGTAGTTTAAAAGATTCCGCTCATTACATTGAAACAGTGATGACAGAACTGGGGTATGAGGTTAAGAAACAAGAATACAGGGTTGAGGATGTGCATGTGGAGAATCTTGAATGGGAACTCGTCGGCATAACCCATCCAGAAGAAATTATTCTTGTAGGCGCCCATTATGATTCAGTTTTAGGCAGTCCCGGTGCCAATGATAATGCTTCTGGCGTGGCAGCTGTTCTTGAAATTGCCCGTCTTCTCAAAAAAGAATCGCTGTCTCGCACGGTTCGGTTTATCACGTTCGTTAACGAAGAACCACCTTTTTTTCAAACCGATAAAATGGGGAGCCGTGTCTATGCCTCCCGGTCCCGCCAGCGTGGCGAGAAAATTGTTGCAATGCTTTCACTTGAGACAATAGGATATTATTCCAATGAAAAAGGGAGTCAGAAATACCCGTTCCCCTTCAGTTTATTTTACCCTGACACTGCTAATTTCATCGGCTTTGTCGGAAATATTTCATCCCGGTCATTGGTTAGGGAAGCGATAGAGATATTCCGCAGCAATACCGCGTTTCCTTCTGAAGGTATCGCAGCGCCTGGTTGGATTATGGGAATAGGCTGGTCGGATCACTGGTCATTCTGGCAAGAAGGATACCCGGCCATCATGATTACTGATACGGCCTTATTCCGTTATCAACACTATCATTCTCAACAAGACCTTCCAGATAGAATTGATTACGAACGGATGGCAAGGGTTGTAGTTGGAATTAGCCGGGTTGTGCGCCAACTCTCGACTGCATCTTGATAACCGGAGCAGAGTTCGCACAGTAGATGTAAAAATCTATTTTGCATGCTTCCAAAAAACATTTCTAACACCTGCTTATAAACACCCAGCAAAAATAAAAATCTTTGAAGAGTACATCCGGGACTGAATATGCCGGAATTTGTATGCGGAGAGTCTTTCAAATCGGAATAAATAACGGCCAACCGAAGACCTGTATTTGATTCTTTTGTAAATAAATGGATTGCGGCAAAACATGCCATTTATTCCTAAGAAAGCTCCCATCCTGCTTTTAAATTGTCGCCACGACTCTAATACTATCATATAATGCTGTCATACGATAGCATAATATGCTATCATAACTTATGAAGGCAAAACACAGGCGTACTCTTGAAGCGATTTTTACAACGCCCACAAGAGCGGGGATTGTTTTCTCTGACATAGAAGCTCTATTGATTGCCATCGGTGGCGAGGTACGCGAAGGAGAAGGCTCTCGTGTTGCTCTTGAACTAAAAGGAAGCCGAAGGTATCTTCATCGTCCGCACCCGGGTAAGGAAGCGAAAAAATATCAAGTCGAAGAGCTGCGCGAATGGCTCAAATATTTGGAGGTAATGCCATGAAGAACGTAATGACCTATAAGGGATATACAGCACGTATAGAATTTGACCCGCGAGATAATATTTTCACCGGAAAAGTACTGGGGATTGAAGACAGTATCACTTTTCATGGGACGACGGTGAAGGAACTTAGGGTTGACTTTGAGGCTGCTATTAACCACTATATCACTGACTGTGCAGCCACAGGGCGCAAGCCATTCAAGCCAACTTCCGGCAAGCTCATGCTCCGTGTTTCTCCCGAAACCCACGCAAAGGCACTTACTATAGCTAAAGCGTCAGGGAAAAGCCTGAACCAATGGGCTGCAGAGGTGCTTGACAAGGCTGCTCATATCCAGTGACCTGCTCATGGCTGTTTTAGAATAAATAGCAGCAATGGCTTGAAAATAACATCATGCGCCTTTGACCCTGAACTGCGCATAGCTATTTTGTTGCCTGCACCGAATAAGCATCATTCCGCTGCGGTAGTTGCGGAATGATGCTTATTCGCAGTCAATAACCGGACATTTTCATTTTGCCTTGACATGTTATATTCGTATTCTTGACGTACTGCCTTCTTTATTATATAATCAGCCCATGCTGAGGGAGTTATTGTAGCTTTATTCAGGCAAGGAGGAGAAATAATGAAAAAAACGTCTTTTTTACCATGCGCTGTTGTATTCATACTTATCGGGCTCATGCTTGCGATCCCAGCGCCAGAGGCAGATGCTGCCGGGACCGTCGGCGGTGGAACCCCAGTCAGTTGCACGGAGGCTGCTTTTGATACTGCGCTTATAGGCGGTGGGGCAGTAGATTTCAACTGCGGCGGGGCGACGACGATCACATTTACGTCGACTAAGAGCATCTCCGTGGCTACCACGATCTCCGGCGGAAATGTAATTACGCTAAGCGGCGGCAGCGCCGTTCGGCTATTCAACGTGACCGGCGGCGGCCTGACGCTGAACAACATCTCTCTCGTAAACGGTCGCGACTCCGTGGCAAATCCTGGCGCGGCAGCAATCAATGCCAGTGCGAGTGTTACGATCAACGAGAGCACAATCAGCGGTCATCAGACAACCAATGGCGGCTGTCCGGCCATAGTTATGTCGGGTAACACGCTCACGATTATCCGCTCCACCATCACTGGCAACGTCAATGGAGCAGCCGCAGCAGGACAAGCGATCTGCGCGAACAATACCGCTACTCTCAATGTCGACAGCAGTACGATCACAGGGAACACGGGAGGGGCGATTCGCAATTCTGGCACCGCTACCTTGGTCCACTGCACCATCGCTGGAAATTCCCCTACTGCAGGCAGCACAAGTGGGATTATCAACTTTGGTGACAGTGCAAACACTACATTGATAAACACAATTGTGTCAAACAACAGCGGAGGAATAGGCCAGTGCCAAAATGTATTGGGGGGATCGTCATCGATGGAGGAGGGAACCTCCAGTTCCCTGACGCGACTTGCGGAGGCACCATCACGGTAGCGGATCCATTGCTGGGCCCGTTAGCCAACAACGGTGGTCCCACACAAACCATGAGCCTTCCTGCAAATAGTCCTGCTGTAGATAGTATCGCAGATGCTGGCTTAATTATTGACCAAAGATCTTTTCCACGTCCAGTTGATATATTAAACATAGGAAATGAAGGAACTAATACAGCAGATATTGGTGCTTTTGAGTTACAGCAAGATGAAATTGCAATTCCGACTCTTACTCAATGGGGCATGATAATCTTTATGGTACTTGCTGGGCTTGGGGCATTTTATTATATGAAGAGACAAAAAACCGCAAAGAGTTAAAAGTTATTTGCAGGATTTAACCAATGAGGGCGAGCTAATCACTCGCCCTTTTTTATTACTTGTTTCACCTGATTATCCGCAAATGCTGTTTTACTATCAAACGCAATAGTAGTAGACACAAACGTCCCACCATCAAGACTTTGATCGTATCACAATTTTTACTCATGAAACGCATATTTCGCCTCGCATTGAATACCTCTGCGATTTTGATAACCGTGCTATTCAAACCGAAAGGAATACCCGTGTCTTTTCCTGCGGTGTTTGCTTGAATAGGAATTGAACAGATATTACAACCTGATGATTTTGCGTAGTCCTGTGAGCTATACGTAACAAAATGGATTGAATCTTAGAGCCTCTGAGGGTCATGATTAATCCTGCTTTTTCAATGAGAAAGAGGAGGAGCAATGACTCAATCAAGTGCAATTCTTAGGGCAATCATCTGTGAAATCGCAGCAGTAAATTTTAACAGTGTAGCAGAAACTCCTAAAGTAGCAGAGACTCCCATTGATCGGATTCTTAAAAGGATCTTGGTATTGGATCTTCCCGGCAGCGAGCATTTAGAGAATTATATGCGCTACA
>JAGXSU010000102.1 GCA_018333785.1 Methylomicrobium sp.
ATAAAAAGTGCTTCGTTGAAGATAAGTACCGATAACCCAGAGCATGATGAAGCAGAGGAAGACTTGGTTGTCGATTATCACGGCGATCCTATTTCAATAGCCTTCAACGCAAAATACATGCTCGATGCGGTGAATAATATAGATGGCAAAGACGTCAAGATGACGGTTGCCGAAAATACCAGCGTCTGTTTTATTGAGGGTAAAAGTGATTCTCTGTTTTGGTACCTTGTGATGCCGATACGTATCTGAGTTGGAGGGAAAATGCCTATTAAAACTATGCCACATCCAAAGTTGAAAAGTGATTACAAGGGGAAAAGAGTCAGGACGACAAAAAGATGTTTCAAACGCGTTTTGGCAAGTCCCTGCATGGAGTTTGTTGAGCGCCCGGCTTGACTGACATAATTCAAACATCCGTTTTTGATTTTGTCAGTCATTTTTGTGATTCCGCTTTGGCGGAATGGCAAAGCTCAACCAGGCTCAGTAAAGTCGAAAGACTAAACTACGTTATTGGGGTCATGAAACCCTGGAATGCTTCACCAGTTCCAGGCTCTTTCGCCAACCGTTAAACAGCACAAACCGGATCAATGGGCCGTGCGGTCGGCATGACAAGCCTCAATAACTTTGCCGAGGTGACTATTACGGGCGTAAGCCCAGGAGAAGTTTTATTACTATGAATCAGGTGTTTGTTTTGGATACCAGGTGCAAACCGCTAACCCCCTGCCATCCGGCTCGGGCCAGGGCTTTGCTTAAAAATGGTAAAGCTGCCGTCTTTCGCAGAATACCGTTCACCATCGTTTTGAAGACCGCTATCCCTGACGCCGTTGTTAAGCCGCTGACGGTCAAGATCGATCCCGGTAGCAAGATAACTGGATTGGCCTTGGCGGAGGGCAATGGGCGGATTGTGTTCGGAGCAGAGCTTGAGCATCGTGGCACGGCCATCAAAGCCAGGCTGGATTCACGCAGAACTTCGCGACGATTACGCCGTCATCGAAAAACGCGTTATCGTGCTGCACGGTTCAATAATCGCATGCGGACTGAAGGTTGGTTGCCGCCAAGTTTACAGCACCGTGTAGAAACCACGATGACGTGGGTCAACCGTTTTCGCCAGTGGGCAAATATTGAAGGCATTGCCGTCGAGCGGGTCAAGTTCGATATGCAGTTGATGCAAAACCCTGAGATTTCAGGCGTTGAATACCAGCAAGGCACCTTACAGGGTTATTCGGTGCGGGAATACCTACTGGAGAAGTGGGGCCGCAAATGCGCTTACTGTGCTACAGAGAACGTGCCGTTGCAGGTCGAGCATGTCAAAGCCCGTGCCAATGGCGGTAGCAATAATGTCAGTAATCTGACCTTGGCGTGTGAGCCCTGCAACAGCAAAAAGGGAACCAAAGATATCGCTGTCTTCCTGCAAAAAAAGCCGGATGTACTGAAGCGAATCATGGCGCAAATCAAAAAACCATTA
Source organism: Methylomicrobium sp. (assembly GCA_018333785.1). Classification (GTDB taxonomy): domain Bacteria; phylum Pseudomonadota; class Gammaproteobacteria; order Methylococcales; family Methylomonadaceae; genus Methylicorpusculum. The sequence continues at coordinate 1,463 of JAGXSU010000102.1, forward strand.
ACCGATGCAGCCGCCGTCAATACCACGCGGAATAAGCTGTTCACTGAGCTGCTAAAAACAGGTCTACCGGTCGAAACGGGTACCGGCGCACAAACCAAGTTCAACCGGACACGGCTGAATTACCCAAAAGCCCACTGGATCGATGCCGCTTGTGTGGGCGATTCCGCCACAACGGTCACGTTGAACCCTGAGTTGAAACCGTTGTTGATCAAAGCGACAGGACATGGCACCCGACAAATGGTGAGCATGGATAAATACGGCTTCCCGCGCACTCAAGCCAAGTCCGGAAAAATGGTGAACGGAATTCAAACCGGCGACTTGGTAAAGATCATACAACCCAAAGGCAAATATGTCGGACGCTATGTAGCACGGGTTTCTTCCATTAAAACCGTAAATCAATATCTCTCGATCCCAGTAAACGGAGTCCCTGTGGGCTTCCCGTCAAAACTGGCAACCCTCATACAAAAAGCGGACGGCTATGCCTATGCATAATCACAAAAAACACCAGGCGACCTTTAAATGCCGCCTATATCCACAACAAGCGGGCATAAGAAAGCTTGTTGCGATCGATACTTCACGGCGGGGTCGTTAAACATCCATGTCTAACTTCGGCGACAATAACTGAACTGAGCCCGCAAGGTTCGTATCTGACATTGTTGAATAATTTGGGGTTGAGAGATGGATATTGATATTGAGTCATTAACAGTTACCTATTGCTGTGCAATTCAGCAATACCCGAAAGCGGTTGTCAATTATTTATTTGAGATAGACAGAGCATCCGAAGTCGATCTCGAGGAGACATTGAAGCCATTTTCCCAATGGCAACTTTCTTTCGTAAAGCGGTGAGTTATTTTAACGAACCAGTTGGAACTACCAACCCAATGCCGACAGGCATATTGTTTTGTATAATTTTTTAAGCCACATAGAACCTATTTGTTGCTAACTCAGGTGGTTACAATTACTGGTCGACAGCGCTTCAGTCAGGTAAAATTGAAATAATGAATCAGGAAGACGACGCGAGTTACAAGCTGCTATTCTCCGCACCGGAACTGGTGCGGGACTTGGTTATGGGCTTTATACCAGATGAATGGCTCCATGGCCTTAGCTATGATACTTTGGAGAAAATGCCTGGCAGCTACGTTACCGATGACTTCAGGCACCGTGCCGATGATGTCGTCTGGCGAGTTAAAGTCGATGGTGAATGGGTCTATTTATATATCCTCATTGAATTCCAGAGCAGTGTCGATGCCTATATGGCAGTAAGGATGATGGTTTACATAGGTCTGTTGTATCAAGACTTGATCCGGCGCGGCGATGTCTTGAACAAAAAGCATTTACCGCCTGTGTTGCCGATTGTCCTTTACAACGGCGACCAAAAATGGACGGCGGCTACAGACATTGCCGATCTGATCCCCAAGGTGCCGGGACTGGTGTCCGACTTTTTACCGCAGCTGAAGTACTTGCTGATCGATGAAAACAGCTATACCGAAGCCGATTTGGCAGGATTGAAAAACCTCATGGCTGCCGTGATTCGATTTGAACACCCGGCCAATAGCGCAACTTTGTTACAACTGATTGAGCTATTGAACGAGTGGCTGGACGGTAAACCGGAACTTAAGCGTATCTTTGCGATCTGGATTCGGGCCGTGCTTTTGCGGCAAAGTAAACATGCCTTGGTATTACCCAAGGTGAATGATCTGAAGGAGTTGAAAATGTCATTGGCTGAACGATTTGATGAATGGGCGAAAGAACATGAGCAGAAAGGTATTGAGAAAGGGGAGGCCCTGTTGCTCCAACGGCAGTTGGTGCGGCGCTTTGGCACTCTGCCCAACGAAGTGGTGAACCAGATCGCCACGGCTGCGCCAGAACAAATTGAAACTTGGGGCGACCGTGTACTGGATGCAGCAACCCTCGACGACGTTTTTTGCCCGTAAGACAAAACTTCGTGATTTAATTCTAACACCTTCCGTCCGTTTTTAAGGGGAATATTAGCCACCTCCACGGTCAAAAAAACGGTATTGCTGTTCGCTTGGCTAGAGTATGTTTACAGCTGAATGCGCTTAGTCTCCTAAATCAGAGAAGCAGCCTAAAAGCTAACCAAAGGGCTGTTGACCCGTAGCTTAGTCAAAAGCAGCCACTTAAAATGAGCAAAATGACTGTTGGTTGATTGTCAATAACGACCCCTTGTTGACACTCGAAGCTTTGCGATCAATGTCGGTAGGGATTCAATGAGCTGACATTCAACGTAGAAGTCACCGGCGCTGCGCGGCTTTATCGCGCAGCGTCCGTGTGGACTGCCGGGTTAGGCCGGATGGGTGATGTCAAGGCGCTTTTGGTTTCGCTGCGAATGAATTATTGATCAAGATAAAGCCTGACGCCGTCACCGTTTTCATCGCATTCCAGAGCATTGCGAGGTGCTAATTTAGCTAGTACCGCTTCATCGAAAGTGTAGTAAACATCATTCCCGATTTTTCTTGAAACTAAAGCATTTTCATGATCTGTTCCATGATTTTTCTTATCATAGTTGGCCAAATTCCTCCCTTCATCTTTGATGCCTGCTTTTTCTAAATCAGCAGGCTTAAAAATAGGTGGGCATTTCCCTTTTTTGATTGCATCTCTTAACTCGCTCAAAAGACTCATAAAATATTTCCTCGCATTGTTCAAAAGTATTCATCTAGCACTATTGTATTTTGCTCCGCTCAACAAGCGAGAGCTACTTTATTGCACGAAATCGTACTGATATCCCTTGGTAGCATCAACAAAGGAATTTTTGAGCACAAGATTGTCTCCCTTGAAAAGGTAAATGTGTGGCTTAGCACCCGTGTAACCGCCAAGTCTATTTTTTGCGTTCACCTCGCAGTAAATGACCGAACCGAAACGAGAGGGAAAACTTATTAACTCTCGCGCCCATCCTTTTTGAGCCTCAGCGCATCTTAATCTTAGCGAGCCTGGATCAATCAACGTCCTCTCCAAGTAGTTCGTTATCGTTGCTGTCGCTGTTGCACTGTTTGGCTTTTCACCAAAATCAGCTTTCGTCATTTGTTCTTTCGTTGGTGCAAAAGAACATCCAGCAAGATTTAGTGCAATTAATGCAATCCATAATTTCTTTATGATCATCTCCAGTATTTTCAACTTCGTAAAGGCCTAACAAGGAATTAGATAGTTAACTGTATATCATCGGTGATGAAGTATAAATGGCCGGTAAGGATGAGTTTGCCGTCATTGAATCACATGAATCGATGGTCTGAGTGGAATCATAACTGGTTGCTGGAATACGCAAAATAGGTTTATACAGTGTGCCAAAATTTTCTGGGGTTCCGGCTACAACCCCAGTTAATTAATCATATAAAACCGCGCGCGGCCAGGTTCGAGTGTTCAAACGCCTGGGACGCGGCCGTGGGATGTTGTTTGAGGTAGGGTTGGGGGAGATCTGTATTGGGGATAATTGAACGAATTATTTCTCTCTGGAAAGCTTTATGTTGCTATTAGAACACTCGCCCGTGTTGACAACACCCAAAAATGCATTGAGTTCAACTTTGCATTTCTCAATATTCAATCCATTATCGCCGTCACTTGAAATATTGGTGACATAAGGACCGGCTGTGGTACAACCAGCCAAAGAAGCAACCGCTGCAAGTGTTAATAAAAATTTCATTTACAATCCTTTAAAAAGTTTTAAAAAATACAACCAAAGCATAGTGGCTATTTTTGCCCAACGCCTCGAATATGCTGAGCTCAGCATATTCGAGGATATGTGGAGTTCAGGAATATGCCGAGTATAATTGCCACTGGACGGCAGTAACCGCATAAAATCATCACGTTTGCGCCATTCGATCCACTGATTTAATCCGCATATTATTGCCGTCTTTCATCTCACCGATTTAAGGAGGTCAGTATGCTTACAACATATCTTAAACGCCAGACTACTCTTACCACTTACTACACCAGCTCTGCTGGACCATATTTGGATGAGTTCACTGACTGGTTAGCTCAGTGCGGGTTCCACGATGAAGTCATATGCCAATATCTTCC
>JAGXSU010000103.1 GCA_018333785.1 Methylomicrobium sp.
GGACTTTGAGTAAAAAATACGGAAAATGCGCTTAACGCGGCATCTTCAACGGCATATTTCAGGTTGTTGCTGGTGGCGGTTTTTCGGCTGTCCGGCAGCGTGCTAAATGCGGCGCGGGTTTTGTCAATCAATGAGCGCGCTGTAAAGGGTACCGGTTTCGTTGAGGTATAAAAGGGACTGGCCATAAGCTTCCGTGCAGGTTACAAAAATAAACATTATACAAGCTATGGTTTTAAATTGAGAATTGCTGCGCCATGACCAGATCCATAAAGCCTTGAAAGTCCTCGCGCGTTTTAGTCGCCGTGGTCTGTGCCTTGATTTGTCCGGTTGCCACATTCAAAGCCGCAAATAAATTTAATGTTCCATGCCTTTTATAGGTGCTTTTACAGGCGGTAACAATGGTTTTATCTCGCGTTTCAACAAACCCTGTGGCACGCTCCAAGATTTGGATGCTGGGCTTTTCATCGACACTGATCACCAAAGCGTTCAACGGCGGATTCAGGTACAAACCAATAATATTCGCCGCTTTTTCGGTGAATTCAGGATCCGTGCTAACGCACCAACTTCGTGAGCGATGCAAATAAACCCCTTCTTTTTTCAAAACACGCCAAACAGCATGATGACTGGCGTTCAATACTTCCGCCAAAGTCGGACAATCCCATCGCGCCAAACCTTCCGGTGGTCTTTCTTCCAGTTTCGCTAACAAGCGATCCCTAAAGGCTTTTCCATAGGTTTCAGGCTTACCTGGGCGCGGTTCATCATCGAGTCCGGCAAGCCCTTTTTCCCTAAACCGCCTTCGCCATTTGCTGACACGAGGAATCGAACAGGCTAATGTCGCGGAAACCTCTTGATTTTGCTTGCCTGTTGCACACTCTAAAATAATTTGAGCACGCTCGACCAGTCGACGCTCGGTACTATGGCTGCGGACTATTTTTTCAAGCTGTTGTTTTTGTTCGGTGGTCAGTGTTATTTCTATCGCTTTTCTAGGCATAATGCCTAGAAAAGCCAATAAACTATGTTATTTCTGCAATTAAACACTAGCTTGTAAATATCTTAAGATGTTTAATGTGCTCATATTTTTATATGGAACCCTTAATCAAATATAGCTGGGCGATTAGGCGGGCAACAACGTTTTTTCCAAGAGACGAATAGTTGCTTACCTTTGGAAACAAATTTTTGATGTCAAAAATTCTTTTTAGAATAGTTCATTGCCTATTCCAACGAACAATTTTTGCCCCTTATTCGGATGATGGTCTGCCGGCTGGTTTTGAATTCTCTCGCCAATTCTGAAATATTACTGCCCTTTGCCAATCTTTCCAAGACTGTTTCAGCCTCCCGGACGGATAATGCCGGGGGTCTGCCAAAGCGTTTACCCGCGACTTTGGCGCGCGTGATGCCTGATTGAGTTCGCTCAATCAAAAGATCTCGCTCGAACTCGGCAACAGCCGCAATGACCTGCATGGTCATCTTTCCTGCTGGACTGGTCAAATCAACCCCTCCCAGAGATCGGCGCGAAACAGGTTACCGGTCGTCATGCCCCAAATCCGTCATGAGGTGGATTGGTTGGCGATGTCCGAGTCGGTGCGCCAGGGAATCCAGAGCCGCAACGCAGGTTCCAATCGGCACGTTGATCGATTGGACCTGGAATTGCAGGTAAAAACCAAAACCATGGAACTCATCAAGGCCGATATTCAAATGGCCAAGCTGCAACTGGAATTGGAAAAAGTCAGGCCGACGGTGGTTTTGGATGCGTCGAAAGCCGGTAAACGGACAAAACGCTCGAAAAAAACTGCTTTATTGATGGAGGGTGATTTATCTAAATCATCCCATCCGGTGCGTCAATTGAGGACTGCTCTCAAGTCTGGCAATGGCCGGGTGATTCAGGCTAATGAGCTCGCCCGCCATTGAAAACCGACCACTGAGCACCCGTTTGGGTTTTGACGATACGGACGGGGCTTCTATTGGTCGGTTCTTCAAATTGAGTTGGCAACAGGTCTGAGGGTAACAAAGCCGCAAGATCGTGTTGGCTTTCGCGCCTGAGTTGGCGAATACGGCTTAATAGTGACCAAGCCATTTCTGGATCGTCAATATCCGTCAAGACTTCTGCTTCGGCGGCATCCAAATCAGCCAATAATTTTTTGCAGATGGGGATAGCTTGATCGTTGCAATCCCGCAGGATCGCCATCGGTTTTTTCGTTGGCTTCGGCTCCTGAGTCTGATTAGGACGGAGGAAATCAAAAATGTGCAAAATATCGTCAAACATGGCTATTTCTCTACTTTTTAGTGATTTTTAGCTACATTATACCGATTTTTGCGTAAATTCAACCCCGCTGCATAGGCCTCTTTATGGCTTTGAAAAGCGTTTTTAACGCGCAGGAACCTCATCCTGCCAGAGGGTCGTTCCTGCGTTTTTTGGAGGACATGACCCTGTCATCGACATTAGAAAATGGCGATGGCCTGTAAATACAATCAATGGGGGTGTTAAATCGCCATTGATGTAGTACTCATTTTTTATCGAACCCAACGGGAATGTCAGTTTCCCGTCGGGGATTCGTGATATTTCCGTTTTTCATCGAGGAAATCATCATGAATTCAGAACTCTTTACACAGGATTTTGCTAATGGCCATTGCGTTCGCTATCGTCGCTTGCCATCCGGCACTTGTTACCACGCCAACACACCGGAACGGGTGATCGAAATTTTGGAACAACTGCGGCAAAACCAGCGCAGGGTGCGGTTGTTTTACGGCGACACGATAACCGGTCAAGCCTGGCATGAAGAACACGATGTCATCGGTCGCATTGGCCGTTCGATGGGACCGATCAAAGTGCCCTTACTGATCGAGCCCGGTGAAATAGGTGGCCCTGCAATCCTGGATCACTGCCTCATTCGGATCGATACGCCGCGTAACGTGCTGTATCAGCATGCGGCGTTTCGTGTGGGTGAGGTTAGTTTGTCTGCCGGCGAACTGAAGGGCTTGCCTTGGGAAGTGTTGATCAATCAGGTGGTAGAGGCGCGGTTTCAGGCAAAGAATGAAGCTTGCCGGTATCGGGATTTTATCCTGGGTTATCGTTTTGCATTGCCTAAACGCTGATCGCCTTCTTTAATACGAGTGGCAGGACAAAAAGCGTCGACATCCTCAAGGGTGCGGCGCTTTTTTTGTGATCCTTGTCACAAATATTGCTGCGAGATGCCATTTTGTGCGGATTTTTTACCGACGGCTAGCCAACACCCGACAAACGCTCTCGAGGTAAGTGACCTGAAGCAGTCACTTTCCGTGTGAGACTTTTCCAGCTTGTCTGCCTAGCATAATGGCCAACATTAGCATTTGCAGCGGAGTTAGCCTCATGTCGACTTTGGAGCAGGATCTCGCCCAACTGAATTTTGAATATCTGATGCTGGCCCGCGAAGCAGTTCGCAGTAATGCCTTGGAAGCCGCCTGGCGTTTTGGCCTGAATCAGAAACAACTGGCTGTGATGGAGACACTGACAGTGGAAAAGATTCGGGAATTAGCAAGTAACAGTCGGGCCATCATTCGGTTATTGCCGCTACAGACCCCTCAGCATATGTCACCGGCTGTGCATAGCGCATTGTTGCTGCCCACCCATGCTAGCTCGGAGGAGGCCTAAATGTATCGGTTACCCACAGAAACAAAGTTGCCTGATTATTTACACACCCTGTCTATGGCTAACCAACTCGTTTTATTAGGCGTAAGGCCGCCGATTATTCAGCATCTGTGTGGCATAGGCCGCAAAGTGGCGATCCGCCTTTACAAGGAAGCCCATCACGGCTCATCTAAATCGGGCCTGTTGCCGTACGATTCTTATTGGATTTCGCGATCCTCCCTGAACGCACTGCATGCCTCCATTTTCCTGGGTATTTTTGCTGACATCGCTCCGCTCGAATGCCAGAACCCTGTCCAGGCCACTCGGTTGTTGACTGCGTATGCGTTGTATAGCGAGGTAGTTGGGCGGGTTTTAAATCACACTAGATTAGACGTTAGCCATGATCACGGTAGGCTGCTGGATATAAACCGTGCCTGGCATCTGATTCAGCAATTTAATAGCCGTGAAAGTCGGCTATTGCCATGCGGACGCTGTCAATCCCGCCATTTAGTGCTGAATACACTGCCTAAATTTTACCAACGCTGCCCAATTTGTGAGGTTTGGGCTGAAAAAAACAGTCGCCGCCATAAGTCGGCCTATCTGGGCTGGCAACCCGCTCAAGCCATGAATGCACGGATATCGACAACTTAGCCACCGACTAGGAGCTTCTTATGTATGTCGTTATTAAGCACCTCACGAAACTGAAAACACCCCAAGCCTGCCATGGCAAGCAATTAGCACAGCGGGCGCGAGAATGTTTTCTGCAAAACGAATGCCTGACGCTGGATTTTGAAACGGTCGAAGCCATCGCCGCAGGTTTTTTTCAGGAAGCTATTTTCACGCTACTCACCGAATTCGGGGCTGACGTCCTGAAAAGCAAATTGCAGGTGGTCAATATGAGTCCTGCTCTTGAGGCAATCATGCAGGAGGCCTTAACCCATGTGGATGAGTATGTCGATCGATTGATGACCCGGCAACAGGAAGTGGTTGATCAAGAACTCTATGACCTCAATCTGGCTTGGCTTGTAAAGGTGCGCGCCACCGCCCGAGAAAATGCCCTACAAGCCCTGTTGATTATGGGGATTGCCGACGAAGAGTTGCGATTGGCATTGGCGAATTTGTCCATGGACGAGATGCAGATCCTGGCCCGATCAGGCTGTTTATGTTTTGCGCCACGCTTTACACCCCAATTTATTCAGGGGTTCGGGCGGCGGCGCTATGACCGGGTGGATTTGTTGCTGGCTCTCACTGCCGGATAAAGGGGGCGTGATGTTAGATAACTACATGCAACAAACATTGGCTCTCGAGCTCATTAAGCGCAAAGCCCGTATTACTCTGATGCAGGAGGCAACCGGACTGCCGAAAAAGTGGCTGCGAAAAACCTTCCGTGAATACCACGGATTTCCAGCGCGATCCGGTGACAATAAACAATCGATCCAAGCGCTCACTCGCACGAATAAGCAATACAAAGAGGCAACTGCCTTTGCCGTTTGTTATAGACACGCTCAACTCATCGTTGATCAGAGTGACATTTATAAAGCCATCAATGCTTTTGATGCCCTCAAAACAATGCACCCGGCAAGTCGGCTGAGTTTTTCCGAAACCGATGTGATTATTAAAGAACTTATCGCCAACAAGATTGAACTGACGCGGTGCCCCGTTTGCAATTGCTGGAACTTGCTGCGCGCCCGTATGGATCAGGTTGAGCGATGTGGCGTATGCAAGGCGTGTTTGAAAAACTGAGAATGGGCAATCGCATGACGGTATTTCCATTATTTTTAAGTAGACGTGAGGTGGTCGCCAACCGCCTCACTGATGGCATTGTAATAAAATTAAGTCCTATTTGGCTGACTATCATAGATGTTGATTACTCAAACAGGCAGCAAAAGCCATGATGCAACAAGATATCTTGCATGATTGGCGGAATTTATAAAATGACGAATTACTACCCACCAAGAATCCTACGACTACCGGAAGCGCAGTATTACGCTGGTATGGGGCGGACCTTGTTTGATCGTGAAATTCGTCCCTATCTTCCCGAAATTCAAATGGGCAACCAAGGCATTGGTTTTGATCGACTTGACCTGGATCACGCTTTAGATGAATATAAAACCCGCAACGTGAGGGTTAAGGAGCAACCATCATGGCAAGAAACAAACTCCCAGGTTTGTACTGGGACAAAAAAACAGGAAAAGGTGCGGTTGACAAACGCATCGACGGGATCGGCAGAGTTCGCCACCGCTTTACAGCAAGCACGCAAGCAGAAGCAGAAACGGAATATCACAGGGCCATAGCCCAAGCAAAAGTTGTTGCTTCGACCCCTGATCGTAAATTATTTCGTGAAGCTGCAACGAAATATTTGATGGAGGAAACTAAGTCAAGCATTGATCGGGATGCTACATGTCTTGCCAACCTTGATCCTTGGATTGGACATTTGAGGGTGGACCAAGTGCATCAAGGTAGCCTTCAGCCGTACATTGATCATCGCAAGGCGTTGGGTATCAAGAGCAAAACAGTGACTCGAGAACTGGCGGTTGTCCGAAGAATATTGACCCTGGCTTCTCGAGTGTGGCGTGACATGGATAATCAATCTTGGTTGCCGAGCGCTCCATTGTTAAGGATGCCTGATTGGAAGGATGCCGCAAAACCCTATCCGCTTTCTATTGATGAGCAACATAAGTTTTTGCATGAACTGCCTAATCATCTTGCTGAAATGGCTCTATTTGCATTGCATACTGGAGCGAGAGAAAACATTGTGGCAGAGTTGCGTTGGGAATGGGAAATTCGAATTCCAGAAATTGAATCATCAATTTTTCTGGTGCCTGGTGAATTTACCAAGAATGAAACTGCGTGCCTGATCGTGCTGAATAGTGTGGCCCAGAATGTCATCGAGAGTCGACGAGGCATGCAAAACACTCACGTATTTGGATATCGCGGCAAGCCAGTCGATCGGATGCACAATACTGCATGGAAAAAGGCTTGGGTAAGAGCAGAGTTGCCAGTCGGTTCAGATGTGCTGTCGGGACCACACAATTTGCGGCATACCTTTGCTAGGCGTTTGCGGTTGGCAGGGGTGCCATTAGAAACTCGAAAGGTATTGATGCACCATATAGACGGTGATATTACGATTCACTATTCACCAGCAGAGGTTGAGGAACTTCTGATCGCAGTGGAGAAATTGACTAAGATAGAAGGGGTGACCATGTTGCGGTTAGCATCATGATTTACCCACTGGGTAATTTGATAAATAGCAGACATAAAAAAACCAGCTAAGTTGCTGGTTTATATGGTGTTTGATGGTGGGTCGTGTGCGATTCGAACGCACGACCATCGCATTAAAAGAAATATGCTCATGTTACAATTACTTAAATATCAATGACTTGCATGTATCGCCCTGTTATATGCTATCGCGCCGTTACTACGTTCTACAGTGCCGCAATTCTGAGGTTGTGACAAATTTACTACAGGCTTTATTATCCATTTTCTTGACGCCGGGATAATGGTTAATAACCTTTTTAACCTGATGGTTAAAAAGGTTGGGAGGCTAAACCGGTGAATGTTCCTTTAGCCACTCTTTCAGCGCGTCGTTCATGCGGGTTTGCCAGCCTCGTCCGGAATTACGGAAAGCCGCTAATACGTCAGCGTCAAAACGAACCGTGGTTGAAACTTTGGTTGGTGCTTTCTGCTTGCCGCGCAGTTTGGTCTTTAACGATTCAGGTAAGTCATTAAAACGGACGGCATTGTTGAAATTTTCTTCTGTCCATTCGAAAGTATCAGGATCGGCGACAATACCGGCATTGATTTCAGCATCTTCTTCTTCTGAGGGCAGTTCTACAACCCTGCCTGATTTAGTTTTCAGCAACATAACGTTTTACCTCTCTGGAGTTAGCCTTTCTCAGGCTGATGATACGTTTTACGTCATTACGCAGGGTGTAGACCAAACAATACAGGCGTGTTCCGATCAAGCCAAAGGCACAATAGCGATCTTCACTGTAATTTTTGCGGGTGTCAGCTTCGATCATGGCGGTTTCCCAGTCGAATTGCTCAGCAATAGAAAAATGAAGCCGGTGTTTATCCAGGTTGATAGCCAGCTTATTGTCGTCCCATTCGTAATTCATGGGTTTATTGTAGTAACAGGTATAGAATTAATCAAGCAAAATGTTACTACATTTGACAATCGCGCTTTCTAGGACTATGGTTTCTCTCGGAGTCTCACAACTCATCAAAGGCGGAACCCGCACCCGAAAAACATGCGGATTTTTTATGCCTGCCATTTTTTAACCATTTCGCGGATATGCGCGAGATGGTTTCAGTTAATGTCGGGAGTAGGCTAATACAAGACCCGAAAGGGGAATAGGCCTGACTGCCCTTTGACAGTTGTGAACTCCCGGCACCATTGCCTAAACTCACAAAATCATAGGATTTATCATGAACACTATCTCTTTATCATTCCGCGAAACTCAATTCGATGTCGTAGACCTCAATAACCAACCATGGCTAAGGGGTACCCAGATCGGGGACGCCTTTGGTTACAAAAAGGCAGGTCGTATTTCAATCGATAAACTATATAAGGCAAACGCCGACGAATTCACCGACAGCATGACAGCATTGGTTGAACTCGATACCGAAGGTGGAAAACAAAAAGTACGCATCTTCTCATTAAGAGGTTGTCACCTTCTCGCAATGTTCGCCCGAACAGAAGTAGCCAAAGAATTCCGCAAATGGGTTTTAGATATTCTTGAAAATCATTCAAGCGCCCAATACGCCCTTAAACAACTCCCCGAACCGAAAACCAAGAAAGCCTTACCCGGTGGCTTAACGCTGGATCAGCAAGATTGCATCAAGGCGTTGGTGAGAGGCCGCATTGAGAAGTTGCCTAAGGAAAAGCAAGGTGGGGCGGCGATTCGGATATGGAGTTCTATTAAGGCGAAGTTTGGCAAGCCTTATAAAGAGATTGCGCCGGATCAGTTTGCCGAGGTTTGTTCGTTGATTGGCCGTCTTGAGGTTTCAGGAGAGCCGTTATTACAGGTCACGCCTTTAGAGCTTGATGCGCTGGTCGATTTGCGAGTGAAGAAGGCTCTGGAAGGCGAATTACTGAATGCACCCTGCCCTAAATATCACGCGCCTTTGTCTCTTTGGCAGCCGGATAACAGAGTCGGCGCTACTGCCTGGCTGACGTATCCGGAGTTAACCCGCATGGAACAATCCGCCAGGCCTTTGACTGTTTTACTCCAGCAGCTCCGCCAAGACGGCCATGATGTGCAAGGGGCAACAGCGGAATACCAAGCTTTATGAGTGTTGCTCGACCATTACCACTGGATGCTTGAGTCGTTTAAGTCGATGTTTGACGCGATGAACCGGCGCGGTTTGAATTTGAATTTTAATCATTAAAGACGTTTAGTGGCATGTTCTAATTTGGAACATGCCACATTGTTGCAACAAACGAGAGCTATTTTATTTTCCTTGAAACACGTTTGATGGTGCCGTCTGCTTGATGTCGTTCCCAATGGCACAATAGAACCTGTTTGGTTTTTAAAAAGGCTTCCATATCGTTGATGTTTTGATGGGTAATACGCCCAAATGCCCCAGTGGCGTGACCTTCGCGGCTGTCGGTGCTGATGACTAACGAACCGTGATAAGGCGGCAGCTTGTCGGGGTGCAATGTCGTGTCAATGGCATCAGGATAGAGCCTAACCAAGTAGCGGCCTTTGTCATAGGAGCATTCTATACAAAGACTTTCGAAGTAAGCTGTTGATCGATTCATTAAATAACTATCTCACTTTGTGTCAGGTTGGGCGCTTCTCCTTCGATGCGCCCTGCCCTGATGTAGTATTTATTCCCCGTTGTTCCTGTTCCTCTTACCCGCACGACTCCCCCATCTAATAAGGTTATCAAACTGGTTGTTCCATCGGTGCTTGATAGCGTACCGACAAGCAGCGGATCGCGGGGTAGCAGTTCTTTGAATAATGCCCAGGTATTCGGGGTTTCTTCTCCTATTTGCAATGTTTGCCGGACGGTGCCCAGTGTGGCATCGATGCTGACGGCGTTGATGATGCCGCGTACCTGGGCGCTGTCGATGGTGGCTTGAATGAGCCAGCCGACTTGAGCCAGCGGGAATTCATCACCGTCGAACGGCAAAGTGATGGATTGAATAGCGGGCTGGGTGTAATGGCCTGCGAGAATTCTTTCCCCTAAGGCACGGGCGGCAACAACGTCTGTTATCAAGCTGTTGCTGACTGTTTGGGCCAGCCTTGCGCCGTCTGTTGAATTAAGCCGACACCAACCAATCACGCCGCCGATTTCTCCCCCATGCACGTAAACACCGTTAGCCTGGTAGGGCACAACGGGTCGTTGAGTCAATGCGATGATTGCCGCCTCCGGAATGATCAGATCCGGAGCGGACAGAGAGAATTGCCAAGGTAAAACCGGGTAACGCGGCATCATGGTTAAGCTTTGTCCGGTCTGGCTGGGCACGAGCATAGCGCCGATATCGCGGGCGATACTGCTTAATACTTGAATGGGTGTTTGACCGCTAAACGTAAATGCACCATTGGCCACAATCCAGGTCGGGCACTGCCAGTTAAGTGACCAGCCCAGCGGCAACTGAAGTTCGGCGATTTGTTGCACGGTCAATTCACTGGCTTGTGTAGCGCTAGAAGGTTGTTCGTACGGTTGGCCCAGTAGGGCGGAAAGTCCGCGTCCGGAGAGCGTGATAGAGTGACTGGCAAACTGCCTGCTGTGCTCGATGCGTTCGACAATGACATACCATTGTGCGCCGTTGACGTTGACAATCAATTGTACGGGATCGCCGTTGGGCGGTTGCTGGACCAATGAGAGCGCGGCTTTGTCTGCCAATTGGCCGCGAAACTGCCAGGTATAGGCGTCGGCATCCAAGGACAGGCTGACCGATGACATCGGCACGGGGGTTAAGTCTAATAATGTGACGGTAATCTCATGCTGCATGATGTAGTTCGCCTGGTCTGGAATGGTGTAGGTAATGTGGTCAGGGTTAACCGGTGGCGGATCGCGGGGCGGATCAATGCTAATCAGTGACTTGCCGGGTAGCGGCCGCATGGCGTCTTGTACTGTCGCGCATTGGCGTTTATGCAAGGGCGTGGCGTATTGGAATAAGCTCTTGTTTATATGCCGGATGCCGCCGAGTTGTTGATTCTCCAGCAAATAGACTTCCGGAACGGTATAGGGCCAAATAAAGGCCGTTTCGGGCGTGTAGGTTTCAGCATTAAAAACAAACGAGGTCCCTGGCGTGTAATTGTAGGGGGGCGCGGGATCGTCATAGGCGATACGAATAAAGTCATGGATAGTCCGGCTTGAATCTTCAATCGAATGCTGCGATTCGGTGCGGGTAAAAACAACCCAATCGAAGGCGGCAAGCGCTATATAGCTGAGCCATTGTGTGTTATCGACGGTACCGCATTTTTTAATATGCAGTTGGGGCAGCTGCTCGACCGGTGAACACCAGGCATCTATTAACGGCTTGCCCTCATCGATGAGGCTGCTTTGCGCGTGATACGTGAGTAAGGTTTGATCAACCGGAACGGCGTTTTGGTGGCTGGCTGGCGTTGCCGGGTCTCTGGACGCGTGAACCGGTGATAGCGATTGCAGGCCTTGATTGCGCGAAATAGCGGTTTTGGTGAAACGTTTTTGGGTGTCTTCTGCCGGAGCAAACAGCCGATTGACCGTCAGCCGGGTAACGTTGGGATCAAAGTCACCCAGGATGACGCCGGTAAATAACGGCAAGGTGCCGCCAATGACACCGGCAGCACCGTCATTGACACCGAGTAAATAGCCGGTAAACAACGGCAAGGTGCCGCTGATCGTGCCGATAGGGTTGAGGTTAAAATTAAACGCGGTCTGGGGCGTATACGGTGCGCCATCAAAGACAAAAGCGGTACCCGGTGTGTAGCTCATTTAAGTCGGGGTCAAAGGCCCGTGGGTAATGGGCTGACTCAAGCGCTCGACCAGTTCCCACGCATCAGTTACTGCGCCGTCATCGCAGCGGCCACCGGGCGTAGTTGTCCAAGTGGGTTCGGTTGCGCCGGAGGTGCCAGCGGCTAGGCGTTTGTAGTAGTAGGGGACGCTGATAGTATTGGATGCCAGTACCTTGTCATCAATAGCATAGGCCGTGCCTGGTTGCCAGATGTCGCCTTGATCGGGGTGAGCGGTCACATAAACCGGCTTGTCGGTAAAAACATCCAAATCAAAGGACACGCCTGCAGGACTGCCGCTAACTGTTTTACTACCCACCAGTTCGCCGTCTGTATCAATTGCAAACAGTTTAAAGTTGCCAGCCACTAAAGATTCCATAATTGAACCGCTGACCTGGCGCTTTGCGGCTGCATAGTGGGCGGCAATGCGCGCTGCTGACAGGACGTAGTCATAAATGGCCAAATTGGATAAAATGCCTTGCGGTGGGTTGCCGGTTTGAATAGAAGACCCTGTTCCTGAAGGGTTTGCGCCGATCATCAACGAGACGTTATTGCCGTAACCCAGCACATGACTCGCGCCGCTGTCTCGCGTAAAAATCAAAGCGCCATCAATGTAATGTCTAACATAGCGTCCATCAAAGGTGGTGACCATGTGCCTAGGGCGATTGATAGTTGGAAATGCAGTTCCTGCGTTCGCTATGTAAGCGCCATTTTTCCAAATATTAGCATCTATGTAGCCCGCATTAACATACTGCGCATACCCACCGCTCTCGACTTTCGATAAGGAAAATCCTACGCCTGCTTCAGGCCGCATATAGGCCCAGCATTCCATCGTCACATAACTGAAATTGAAATAGGCCTCGTAATTACGAAAGGCATACTGCTGGTTGCCGTTAAAGTAAATACTTCTGTTTGAAAGCGTTTTATACAAAGGCGGCTGTCTCAGCCAAGGGCCATTGGTGTTAATCAACGTCATCGTCTTATTGTTGCCGCTGCTATCGGCAGCACTTAATCCGGACGCTTCGTTTAGCTTCCAATAGCCTTTTGGGTTGTCCGCCAATACTTCTTCGTCGTAAGTCATCACCCACCCCCGGACGTCAAAGACCCACCTAGCGGATCAATCAAGCCACCGGCCAAAACCGCCAGCGTATTGAAGCGAAGCAGGGCATCGGAAGCTGACACGCCACAGTCACCGTCCATAACAAACGCGCCGGAACCGTCTTTAATCCGTGCCCAGGCAATTGTTCCGGTTTCATCGGCGGCAACATCGCCAGCGATGGCGGCAAAGGTCAAAACGCCGTTAGCAATGGTTCCGGAAGGTTTGGCCAAGGTCCAGGTACCCAATAAGGTTTGAGTGGTGATGGCTTCGCCTCCGGAAAGCGGTTGTGGTGCGGTATAAAATTCAATCGTAGCCGGGTTGGTGTCGGCATCAAACGCGTTCAGCAGCACTTGCAGTGAGGCATTGCGCAACGCCAACGGCAATTTAACATTCATCAAGCAACCTCGGGGTATTTTCCCCAGTTTTTACAGGTTTTACAGGTTTTAGCGTAGTCATTCCATGCGGGAGCCAGTTTAAACGTCTTGGATTCTTCTGGCTTCGGCTCGTAAACCGGCGGCGGCATCACCCATAGATTGATGGGCGGTAGCTTCAATTCCGGCCAATCAATTTGCCTATGGCGTGTCGATGTCACCGCGAAATTCCAGACAAAAGGTATAGTCCTCATCAGCAGCGGGGCCTTGGGCAATGGCCTGGATAATCCAGGTGGGCGCATTGGCGCCAAAGGTGTTAAACCTGAGCACGTTACCGGATGACCAGCCGGACCCCCAACCGTCTTTCGGAATGGTGAAATACGGCTGTCCGGTGTTCGGGTTGATCGGGGCAATATTGCCGGTAATGGTGACGCCGGTGAGTATCTGCCCGACGTTTTGCCCTACAACGTTTAAGGCACTGCCACTGGTGAAGATCAACGCCCATTTTTCTTGAATACAGGAGGCGTTATCGACTTGAATCGGGTATTGCGTGTTGTTGTATTGGGCTGCCACACCTGAGCCTATGACGCTATCACTCCAGACATTCGTCCAGGTTTGTTGGTCGAAGGGAATCGACGTCCGCGCATACAGATCGCCAAAGATGATGGCATTGGCCACCAACGTATCATTAGCAGGAAAGACATGAGTTATCGGCTGCGACAGGGTCAAGGTGCCGTTAATCTGCACATCGGTACAAACGGCCATATCCTCGATGCGGTCGGTAATGGTCAAGGGCTGCGAAACACCGGCCAAATTACCCCAGGTAATTACGCCAGTATCGAGGTTGGTCGCGTATTTGTCGGTTGGCAGGGGATTACCGCCCGCGTCCCGCACTTGCACCTTGGCAATACGGACCCGGCCTAAGTTGGTGGTGCCGCCACTGGTAAAGGTGCCGATCGTGGTTTGATCGTTGAGCACAACCAGCACATCACCGGGCGCATAAACCGGAACCCGGCCATCTGCAGGCAAACGGACCGGATCAAGCCCCAGAATGGTAGCCGACAGTGGTAAATAGGTATAAGACACCGCATTGACTAAGATCGTATCGGCAAAGACATGACGCGGTTTAAAGATTTGCCCGGAATAAACTGCGGTTGGATCGTACCAGGGCTGTGCTTCGTTACCTGCTGCAGCTATCCAATCACCAAAGGTGAGATTAATCACCCCGGTTTCGTATTCGATGTAGCCGTACATGTCCGCCGTATCAATCGTGCCGTCAGGTCCAGCGGTGGCTGTGATCTGTCCGCCACCGTCCGCCGGAACTGCGCGAATTTGAATCGATTGCGGCTTGACGGGGGCAGCAGGCAAGCGGAACACGGCTTGCTGAACCGGCTCAAAGTTCATCGTAGTGACTAAGGCGCGTAAGGTAATGGCCGGACTTGCGCCGGTTAGCCAATTGGTTAACGTGGCAATGCCTGTGGTGTAATCGAGAGTTCCAGCTAAGGTGGCTGACCCGTTTTCACGGTTGACGCCGTAATAAAGCTGGCCTAACCGATCAATGTAAGTGCGCCCGCCAAACTCGAACAACACGGATCCGGCGACAATGGTTTCGGCGTAACCCGGTGTTAAATCCAATTCCAATTCGGTCAGCGTTAACGTTTCACTGGCACTGGAGCCAGCGGCAGCGGTGCGGTATTGCACAGCAAACGCCGCCGGTATAGCGGTATTGGCGGTTTTGTTAACGTAGGTGGTGCGGTTGCCGACATTGATTTCCCAGGGCGATTTCAATAATTTCTTGCGGGCATTGGTCAATACCGCTTCTTTATAGGTAACGGCCTCTGTCGGATTAAAGCTCACTTCGCCGGTTGCGTAGTTGATCGTTGAACTACGTCCGCCGCGCAAAGCCCCGGCAGCATTATCAACGTCACGCTCATTGATGACGCCTTCCTCAACCGGCAATTGCACGGAGCCGAACGCGGCAGGGGCAGCGCTCCAACTGTTTAACCAGGCGATTTCAAGCGAGCCGGGCACGATGTTGGTATCACCCAAGCTCAATGTCACAACTGATCCGGCAGTGCCAAAACTGGAAATGGTTTTGCTGATCTTGGCGCCGTAGCTGTAATTGATGGTGAAGGTGGTACCGCCCAGCGGCAAGGTAGTCGGCGTAAAGGCCAGTTCACCGGTAGCGAAGTTAAGTGTTCCGGTACCGTAGCCGCTCAATATACCGGCTGCGTTACATGTTAGGGTTCTGGCGCTGCCGTCATTCCAGGTCACCGTCAAGGTGCTGGCATCGATGCCGCTGTTCGTCAGGGTCCTTTTGATTAACAAAGGACCTGGTGCAATGTTGGACCGGTTGAAAAAGTCCGCCTTATTGCCCCAACTGAAAATAATCTCACTGTCGACATCGGGCAAGGCTGCCAACGTGACGCTGACTGAACCCGACACATAATTGACCGTGCCGGAACCTATACCGGACTCCGTACCCAATAAACCGCCTGAACCGTTATCGTTGAGTTCGTACCACTTATTGAGCGCTCTAAAGCTGACTTTTAACGCGCCGGGTTCCGGTGGCGGGATGATGCTGAATACCCAGACATAACCGCGATTGGCGGCAGTCACGGGAATAGAGCCGGTATCGGCCAGCCTGATCGGTGCGGCAGCCGGTCTAAACGTAACCGTTTTGGAGCCGCTGTAAGTGGGCGAAGTTGCGCCAAAGGTAAGTATGCCTTGTGCGTAGGCGATAGAACCGACGGTGGTTTCACCGATTTTGATCTGGCCCCCGACATCCACTAAGGTACCGCCCGAAACGGGAATGGACAAGGTGCCCGGCAAACACGGCGAACCAAGATGAACATTGCTGTTTGCCGAAAAGGTTACGCTGGTGGTAAAGCTGACGGTGTTTTGGGCTGCATCGAACACCGGCAAAGCTAAGCCACCGGCAGCAACATCGACCAGGGCAACCTCAGACTGAGAAGCCGGGACCACTTGCGAGTAGACCGAATCGACCTTGATGGAAAAGTCATTGATCGCGGCGGCTTGGGTTAACGGTCTGGCACTGTAATAGCGGGCGGCATTGGCCACGACGGTTCTAAAAATTTTGGCCGATGGGCTGATCGTATCCAGCCGACTTATTTCAGCACCGACAAAATCACGGGTTAACACGTCCGATATTTCAATATTCAGAATACGCCGTTTAAAAGTGCCTTGAGCATCGGTAAAGGTCTGCACCGAATTTTCCAGGCGGACAATGCGGATATATTGCGAGCCTGCCGAACTGACCAGCATTAACACATCACCAATGCCGGGAATCGGGGCCGATTCGGATTGAAAGATGGTTATAACGCGGCTGCCTGCGTATTGAGTCGCCCACAGGAAGCCGGAATAGTTAGCCCCTTGGGCGCGGTAATTTTCCACTCGGCTTTTGGCTGATGGCCTGCGGTCGAACCAATCGCCGGTATTGAACAGGTTAATCCCCAGTTTGGTATCACCCGGCAACTTGGCAATGATCATGTGACCGCCGTAGTATTTATCGCGGTTCAAGGTCTGAATCGCGCCGAATACTTTACGCATGTGCACTGCACCGTAAACCCGGTCTAAGGTCGATATGTCGTCAAAGATGTTATTACTCACGCCATCGACGATAACGGCACCCGTGAGAGCGCCCCCGCCTTCCGGTGAATCGTTCATCGTGTCGGCGGCTAAGAGCTTGATGTCTTCTGCTAATATTGTCATTTTAACCTTTTAGTATTGGCGCTTATGGACCGTATCACTCAGTTAGAAAATGCAGTTATTACCCAACACCACACGATTAAGCAGTTAGCCAGCGAAGTGCTCGCGCTGAGAGCCTTCGCATTAGCCGTACTGGAGCAGCCCGCCATAAATTTGCAGCAACTGCGCGATACGTACGTTGAGTTATGGGAGCAAGCTGTTCAGCAGATGCCTCCGGAAATGCAGGATCAAGCAGCGCTGCAAAAGCTGCTGATTGAGATTGAGCACGAGCTAAACCGTCAAGATCAAGGCGGCGCTTAAGCTCACGCTGCCGCTTTTGCTCTTGGGTTAGGTTACGTAGTGTTACCTCAGCATAAACACGGTCCAATTGTTGTATTTCTGCGAATACGTTCATAAGGCGATAAATCTCAACGTCAGGGTGTAATAGTCAGTGTCGTCGGGGTCGTTAAAATCAACGATGGGCTTGGCCTCGATCGGGCGTTGTTGATTAAAGGCGACTGTAAAAACCCGGCTGTCATGCAGGGTAAGGGTAAGGGGCGGTGTGTCGGTCAATTTAGCGTACAGGCTTTTGATCAAGGCACGATCCGCCCAGCCGCTATCGGTGCCGGACAAGGTGATGGTGCGCCCTGCCTGTTTGACGCCGCTTTCAAGGACCAGTGCGCCGGTCAGGGTATAGGTTTCGGACTGCTGAACCGGCGTCCAGTCGAATTCATCGACCCAAACCAGATCTTTAGGCAGTTCCAACGCGTCAAGGGTAATCATGCCGACACCAACCCGGCTTGTTTAAGCTCATCTAAAAAGGCTTTAGTTTGCGGTGAGCTGTTAAATTGCCCCGAAGCGCTGCGCCCATTTAACGACAGATTGACGTTGATGGTTTCGACTACCCTGGGTGCTGCTTGCTGAACGGCTGCTGGAGCTGAAAAGCCGGAAGTCGTAGCGGAGCTGATCGCGGTTGATGCGGTGTTGGTGAGTCCGGATAAGGGGTTTTTGATTTTTTCTAAAACCATATCCTTTTGCGCCATAAAGACAGCATCCTGGGCTTTAAACTTCTCCCTTTGCGCCGTTCCTCGTGAGCTATTGACGCTCACATCCGATTCAGACGCCATGGTTCCCGCGGGCATTTTCATGATAGCGGCAACATAGGGAATCAGGTCTCCCCGCTTCCAGATCCTCAGCTGTTTTTCCATATTGGCCAATGCATGATTGATCGTAGATCCCAAGTTGGTACCAATAGGCTTGCCTATGGCTGCATAAGCGCCGATGTTGCCAATCATCGTGCTTACGATATTGGCATCTTCCTCTGACTTTTTCTGCCGCAAGCGTTTTTTAAGTTCTTCCTCATCAATCAAACCGCCCATCGCCCGTTTAATCGGCTTGTTCGGCAAGCGGCCTTGGTTAATCTCTTCCAGTGCATCGAGACCTAAGCTTTGCACCGCTTCTTTGCGAATGATGAATTCACCGGCTTCCAGCAAGGCCTTTACCTTGTCACCGCCACCAAAACCCGGCAACTTGCCGGAACGCGGCGTATACCCGCCAGTTGCAAACTTATGAATCAGGCCGCCGTTTTGTGCCGCTTGTCCTGCGTTTTGGGTGACTACCGTAATCACCTTGGTTTCAGGCTTGGTTAATTCGGCAATGGCTTGTTGTGCTGCGGTCAAGCTGGCTGCGTCCAGACCGATTTTAAGCGCGTATTCCTGATTGAGCGCGGTCGTCATTTCGGTAATGACGGTTTGCGCTTCGGTCAGTTTCTTTTTGGTGTTCTCCAGGGCTAAACCGGCCTCTTTGGCGTTTTTGACATGCGCTTTTTCGTTGTCCTCGATGGCGGTTTTTTCAAACCCATACAGCTTGTTCAATCGTTCGCGGGCGTCATAGGTGGCGCTGTTCTTTTCGCTTTGGGTCTCGGCGCTTTGTACTGCTGCTGTGGTCAGATCGCCGTGCAAGGTTTTGGCGCGGCTCAGCAATTGGTTGATCGTATCTTGATTGGCCTTTTCGCCTTTTTGCTGTTCGGCTCTGAGCTTAAGCAAGATTTCATCGAATTCGTTTTCTTCGGAGCGGATTTTCTGCCGCTCATCCATGCCCAAGCGGTCAATATCGATCAAGGCTTGTTGATGGTTTTGGGCTAAGGCCTGCAACTGCTGCCGGGCTTGCGCGGCTTGCTGGTTTTCCTGGGCGTAAATTGCCGAAAGTTTAGCCACTTCGCCCGCGTAAAACTCAGCCACGCCTTGATAAACGGACAGTTTAGCCTGGCGTTTTTGGCTTTCTATTTCGCGGGTACGCTCTTTATTGGCTTGCGCTGCGGTCAGCTCTGCTTGATATTCCTGATCGATTAGGGCCAGCTTTTGAGTTTTAACGATCTCTTGTAGCTGCAACTCTTGCGTCGACGCGTTGATTTTGGCTTGCAGGCGTTGCTGATCTTTGACTATCTCGCTGGCGTCACTGGCTTCAATAACCGCTAACCGGTCGGTTAAGGCCTGATTGATCGCGGCAGTTTGGGTTTTTGCATCGGTATCGATTTGAGCGGTCAGGGCTTTGGTAGCGTCCTGGACCTGTTTAAATGAGGCCGCTTGCTCAATGGCCGCTTGTTTAACAGCTTCGGTTTTTTTCTGTTCGGCTTCGGCCACCTTAGCCGCTTGCGTTTGGGCTTCTGTGGTGCTGTTCGCCCGGATCTGGTCAAACTCAGCATTGATCTGTTTGATCTGCTCCCATCGCTCACTCAGGCTAATCCCGCTGAACATGCCTTCAATGCCGGTACCGATTAAGGCGAACGCTTGAGCTACATAAGTTCCGGCAATGCGCACGGATTCAAACTGATTTAGCCATTCTCCAACGCGCGTACCTATCTCAAAAGCAAAAAGCAGAGACATCGCGCTATTTAACGCATGAAAGGCCTTTTCAGTTTTACTTAAAGAATCCTGATTTTTACCCAGCGCCCCATCCAAGTCCGCATTGGCCGCAATACTGGACGCTACCGACGCCTTATAGCTTGCCATCGCGGCATTCAGTTTATTGATAGCAATGACGCGCTTTTCTTCAGTGCTGGCTAAAGAGAGCTGTAGGCGAGACTCTTCAATCAGTGCTTGATGCGTTTTAACCGCAATTGCCGATTTTTGCACCTCGACACGTAGCAGATCCAATGCCGCTTGCTTGGCCACTTGATCTGCAAGCGCCTTTTCCCGTGCCGCCTGGATGTTTTCAATAAAGCCTTGGGTTGACCGGGACAACCCCAACACCAGTTTAGCGCCGTATATTTCAGCGGCAATCAGGGCAACCTCGACGACCTTATCCAGATTCTCAGCCAGCCCGCTAATGCCTCTTGCCAGTGTCGCCGTAGCGCCGGTGCTTTTATCGGCACCCCCTATAAAAACAGTGATGGCGTTGTTTAACTGCGTCATGGCCCCGCCAACGGTCAGGGGCAGCTGGTTAAACTGTTCGGCTATTTTGGGGGCTGACTTACCCAGAGCATTAACCAGCTTATCAGCGGTCAATTCCCCCGCTTCGGCCATGGTGCGCAGTTTGGTAATGGGCACATCAAGACCCGCTGCCAAGGCTTGCATTAAACCCGGTGCATTTTCCATGACCGAGTTAAATTCATCACCGCGTAAGACGCCTGAACCTAACGCTTGACTGAATTGCAGGATCGCTGCCGCATCTTGGGCAGCCCCTTGACTGGTTAAAGCAATCGCTTGGTTTAGGGTTTCTGTGGTGCTGATGGCTTGTTGTTGGGTGCCGCCCAGCTGCTTGATAACGGTTTCAAGCTTGCCGTAAACAGAATAGGTTGCCTCTAACCCGGCTCTTGAGCGCTGGGCAATGTCAAACAAAGCTTGTTGAGCCGTTAGAAATTCTGTGGACGTATCAGAAACAATATTTAACCGGGCTTCTAGCGTTTTATAGCTGTCTGCCAGCCGAATAGCTTCCTGAGCCATTCCGGCAAATAATCTGATACCCAAGAAGCTCTTGACCAGAGTTTCTACCCGTTGTAACTTCTCGGTAATAGTATCGATACCGATAGCGGTTTGCTTCAGTCCGGGCGCTGACTGGTTAAATGCTAAGGCACGGTCTGCAACAGGCTCAATGATTTTCAGTTTTACACCGATTGAATCAAGGCCTGTAGCAGTTTGCTTCAAAGCCAGCCCCGACTTATCAAAAGTTAAAGCACTATTGGCCAAAGGCTCAACGCGCTGTAACTTTGCGTCTATTGAATCGATACCGGCGGCGGTTTTTTCCAGTCCTGAACCGGAGCCGTGAAAGGTTAATGCTCGATCAGCTAAGGGTTCGACTCGCTCTAGTTTTTTGGTGATCTTATCAATATCGTCAGCGGACTTTTTAAGACCCTGGCTAGTCTGGTCGAACGTTAAAGCGCTATCGGCTAATGGCTCGATGCGCTCTAATTTTTTGCCAATGCTATCTATGCCCTCTTCCGCTTTTTTCAGGCCTGGGCCTGTGCGATCATCGGCAGAAATCAATATTTTTAGATCGAGGTCTTTTGCCATGCCGTTACCCGTTCAAGCTTTGTTGGTGTCGTTCGTGCTGTTTGCGCTGACGATGAAAACAGTCTGGCTGATTGCCTCGCTGGTTTGCCTGGTTGTGGTGTTTATTTACGGGTTTCGTGGCTTGTGGCCGCGATCATAAAAAACCCCCACCCGTAATCAAAAACCGCCTGATGTCCTCGCTCGATCAATCCGCAACAGGCGCTGTCAAGGTCTCTGACGGGGTTCTTAGCAGGTTTGCCAGCCCCATCAGATCCAAAAAAGCGTCATTAACCTCGATAAATCCGGTTTTGATCAGATTGATCTCGCTAAAACTCAGATCGTCCAGGGTTTCGCCGGTCGGCAATTGCAAACAATCGCCCAGCAAGGGCGTTAGCTCGTCAAAGCGCTCCGTTAACAGGATTTTGATATCCAAATCTTCCAGCGCCTTGGCCTCGCTCATCAAGCGCCGCACGTCTTTAACGCGCAGCTCTTGAAGGGTGACTTGCCGTGTATCGTCCAGCTTGATGTTTTTAACGTTACGCATTAGCTAAACGCCATCCCCAACTCGATTTCAACCGGTGATGTTTTTCCGGTTGGCGTGGTCATCCGGCCTTTCATCGACAGCTCGATCAAATCATCGGACATAAAATCAACCGGACCATCCGCGGTAAGCGTGGCTTCCCAGATCGTTACCGTCATCGGCTTTCCGTCGATCAGGTTGTTACCGTCGAGCACCAGCTTGCCTTTAACCTGCGGTACGGTTGCACCTAACACCTTTTCACCGGACACCGCACCCCAGGTGTAATCAACTTTCAACTCTTGGCCTTCGGTAATCGCTCCGGCTTGCAGAATCTCAATGAAGCCCATCGCGTAATTGACCCGGTAATCAGTGTTCAATACATACGTGGTGGACGCTGCTGAGTTGGTGACGACGAACCCGGCAGCGGCTACGTTACGTTTACCCAGCTCCACAAACTTACCTTTTTTGGCTGTTACGATTTGATCGGTTGCCGATCCTGAACCTTGCGCCAAGGGCGACACTGAACCCTGTAACGCCATACCCAACGCTCGACCGGTAATTTCTTTGATGACGACAGTTAAATCCGCCGGTTTGTTGATCGCCACCGACGCGACGATTTGACCGTACTCGCCTTTGTCTTTTGAAGTCGCCTCTTTCAGCTCGGAGTTCGGCTTGATCTCAAGCTTTGCAACCCCGCGCCACCGTTCCAGGCCCTGAGAGACCCCGGCAATATCTTGATCTACATACAACGTGCCTTCTGCTAATACGCCTGACATGGTTTAAACCTCATTTGATAATTTGATTTCGGCAATGATGCCGCGCTCAGCAAGCCATTGGGCTTGCTGCCTTGATACGGTAATGGACTCACTCGGCTGGTAGTCTGTCCCTGCATGACTGTGTGCCTTGATCAATTCGACAGTAAAGCGCTCAGTGGGTTTTTTTGATGGCTTTTTCATTCATCTACCATTCCTTGCTTTTTGAGCCACTTATAAACGATGTTTTCAAGCGCAAATAATGACCGGCTGCCCATGTGCGCAGAGACTCCAATCATTGCTGCACTGAGCATTTTGTCAATTCCCGATGATTCACATAGAAAAAAAGTAATGACGCCAACGAATCCTGAGATGGAAATGTCACCTATAAACTCAGCGATTGACGGGGCTCTCCCGTTTTTCAATCGCCTTGCATAGTTGGTTACCCCTCCCCATAACGAAATCAACACAACCCATCCATAAGTCAGCACCTCGTATGAAAGCGGGTCTTTTTCTATCATCAGTCACCGCCATCGTCCGTTATGTCAGTCTCTTCTAAGGGCCTGTCATCCGTGACCGGTTCCTTTTCTTTAGATTTAGGCTTTTTAACCGGTTTTTCTGACTTCATTTCAGCGGCTTCTCGCCGCGCACGATTGAATCCTGTGAGCCCCATAAAACCCCCTTACGCGTTTTTGTGCTTGAACTGCACGATCCGGATTTGCTTGTTTTCGAACACGCGAGCCCAGTTAGTGCCTACAGCCAATTCAGCGCGGGAAGGAAACGCGGCGGCCGGTGTGCCTTGCCATTTGATGCCGCGTGGATGCAGCATAAAGCGGCGACGCATGGTCATCACGGTATCACCGGCTAAAATATCGCGGTCGGTCTCAAGGTCTTGTTCGCCGATGGTGCCTTCAGCAAAGCCCACGGCACCAGGCGCAAACAAATAAGTGGTGTAGGTGCCGGTTGCAACAGGCAAGCCATCATCGACAATGACACGCTTACCCAAGTAAGTGGGGATACGTACATTCTTATCGGCGGTCGTTTCATAAACGATCATCTGCTTTTTAGCCAGGTAAGCTTCAGTAGCTGAATGCATGGCTACAGCCGTCACACCGTCTTTGGCATCGCCCAACAATTGCGTGGCGTCGATAAAGGTGCTTTCGTTGATGGCTCTTAATGCCTCACTTGCACCCGCTGAGACATCCAGGACATTGCCGGACATTGAGGTAGCGGCAAACGCGCCGCCCAAGGTTCCTATCAATTCTTTTTGCATCTGCCGGGCCCAGTAGCCCGCCAACAAATCAATAATGGCCATAGCCGGGTCAGCACCGGAAAAAACCGCCGCCAAATCATTGACGCTAAAGGCGCGACCTCGACCAATCACTGCCGCTACATCTTTTCCGGTGGTGATGTTGCCAACGGTCAGCGGCGTTGAATCTGACAAGTTTTCGGCATCGCCGGTCAGATCGTTGAAATACGGTAGGTTGATCGTGCCACCACCGGACGGCAGGCTGATGTCAGGTATTTGTGAAACAATCCCGGACTGAAACAGGGCTGACAGTTCAGCAGTACGAACCACGCCGTACTCGTTCCAGTTTTCGGGCTTTAAAATGTCGGATATAAGGGTTTTAGCCATGAGGGTTCTCTAGTAGGTTATTGGGAAGCGGCTGCTTTAAGTTGCTCAGCCAAGGTCGGATTTTCTTTTTTCAGTTGAATCTGCTCAGTCAAGTTAAAACTTTCTTTGCTGAACGGGTTCTTTTGGCTGTGTCCGCTCGCGCCGGACTGACCATAACCAGAGCCTCCCGCGCCCTGAGATTTGACTAAATGCGGCTTTTCTTTGGCTAACAGCGTCACGCCATCAGTCAATTTAATCAGCTTGCCGTCGTCCGTTTTAAACAGGGGTTCATCACCGTCCCATTCTATTTTTGACTTGGCGTAATGGGCGACTAAATCCCTGTCGATAAAGTCATGACTCGATAATGATTTTTGCAAATGACTTTCAAGCTGACTTTGTTTGTATTTTCCAGCGACTTCGTTAAGTTCTGCGTCCTTGTCAGTAAGCTGTTTTTGCAAGCGGTTAAGCTTGGTTTCAAACTGCTTGACGGCTTCTGCCTGACCTTTGCTGTCCGGCAGCGCGTCAATGTCTTCTACGCTGTCAACGCCTAACTTTTCAAGCAACTGACTTTGCTGGCTTTCCAGCTCTGCAATTCTGGCTTTCATTCCCTTGCGGCCATCAATGCTTTCTTTCTTTGCGTCGTCTCGCTGTCTTTCGAGCGTTTCAACGTGATCTTTTAAACTGGTAAACGTCGCGTCATCCAGTTTGGCTTTAAGGGAATCAATATTCATTTTCTTAACTACACTATATGTTGTATATTTAAACAATTATTAGCACAACATATAGTATATATCAACATGATTGACGCGCAGCGTTTTACTTTTTTGGCTAATGCCCTGAATGGGACCGGGGGATTCTCTGACGGGGGTTATCTGGTTAAGTACCCGCGTGAATCTGACGAGAAATTCAATCGAAGAAAAGAAATCGCTTGGTATCGAAATTTTCTCAATTCTGCCTGTGTCGATTTCACCGGCTATCTAAGTAAAAGACCACCGGCCCGCAACAATAACAACCCGTTAATGGCCGTCATCATCGATGACGCAGACGGCAAAGGAAATTCGTTGGATGTGTTCTGGCAAGGCTTTATGATCCAGGCGAAAGCGCGTGGCTCTATGCTGTTGCTAATCGATATGCCTAAACAACTTCCCGTCGATCAAGCCAGTCAAATCAATCAACGCATCACACCCTACCTTGCAGCTATTGCGCCTGAAAACGTAATGCAAATCAGCATCGGCAGTGATGGCCTCGTTGAAACCATTGAAATTGCCGATACGTATGAGGATAAACCGGCTATACGGGGCTGGGATACTCAAAGCTGGTGGGTTAGACGTGGTGAAACGGTGCTTGACTCAGGCGAGCACGGTCTTAGTGTATGCCCGGTGCTGCTGTTTGCTGAATCCGGAGACTTCCCCTGTGTCGGCGCTTTTGCTCAGATCGCTGACCTTTCTAAGCGTCATTACAATCTGTGCAGTGAGCGAGACGAGATTCTCAGGGCTCAAACGTTTAGCTTGTTAACGTATCAAGTGCCGTCAGATCAGGCGCATTTGTTCGAAGCTAAAAAGGTTGCTGAAGCGATAGGCACCCACAATATGCTGATACATAACGGTGCGCCGCCCGGGTTTATAGCCCCGCCCGATGGTCCGGCAACGATTTACAGCCAAGTGATCAGCGACATTGAAACGGCGATTAAACAAATTGCGTTAACGGTCGAACAGCCCAATCATCAAGAAAGTGGGATCGCGTTAACCTTACGCTTCCAACAGTTAAACAGCGCCTTGACTGCCTTTGCACGTGCCATGGAAGATTTGGAAAGGCGCGTTTGGTGGGTCGTGTCTCGTTGGTTACAAACCAGCTACGTCCCTGAAACGGCCTGGTCGAAAGATTACAGCCTGGCGGATGTCACACAAGAATTATCAGAGCTTCAGCAGATGCAGGCGTCAGGGTTTCCGGTATTGGCAATTGATGAAAAGCAAAAGCTGATTATCCAACTGATGTTAAGCAACCTCAACCCTGAATCGCTTGAAAATGTGCTGAATACAGTAGGTGGTGAGCATAGCGCACCCTTACTTGAAACTACTTTAGAGACTTCTGACGGCGTTGATCTTAGCGCTATTGAGGGCAGACTGGATGCTATTGACGCCTCGATTAAATTAAATGCATCGACACCGCAAACCGCACCTGTTATCAATATATCAGTGCCTGAACAGCCACCCGCTCAGCTCAACATGTCCGCGCCGATCATCAACGTCACCGTACCCGAACAACCCCCCGCTCAAATCACGGTCGAAGCGCCGGTGGTGAATGTCACGCTGCCGGAAAACCCGCAAGCCGTTAATCAGCCTCAGCAACCGGTAGTCATTAACACCGGCAGCAATGGCAAGATTATTGACCTGGTGCGTGATGCGTCGGGCGCGGTGACTGGGGCCAGCGTCAGAGAAACTCATGTAATGGAGGGGTAGAGATGCCATCGTTTAGAGCCACCAACAAATTGACCAACGAAACTTCGACGTACGAGGCATCTACGCCTGATGCTGAGCATTTAAGCCCGGATTGGCAGTTAGAAGAGCTAGTCATCGCATTAACGCCTGATGGCCAAGAGCCTGCAGTAGATACGCGGGTATACCAGGGCCGCAGGCTGCTCTCGAAATTAGAAATGATCGAGTTACTAGGGGATGCGGCGTATGAAGCTTTGCTGACTATGTCAAAAGCCTCAGTATCCATCGAAGCCTGGATCAAGAAGCTAGAGTTAGCGACTCCGGACGAAGACGGATATTCAATTAACCTCGACGATCTTAGAACCCAAGCGGGTATCCAAGCGCTCGGCGCTGTGCTTGAGATGCAGAGTGTCGTAACGGAAGGCTGGGCAGAGAGAGTTTTAAATGGCTGATAAATTCTTAGTTGCAGGTTGTTCATTTTGCGGGAAAGGTGACGGCCCGTTAATACCGACCGAGGCTGCTCACAATGATGCTACAGGTTACGCTTGGGGGTTAACTTCTACAGATACAGATGCTATTAATATTGTCACAGGCGGGGTCCCTAAGTTCGGTACTTTAGGTGCAGGGGATTCAGTTTATATACGCAGCAAGACCCGTGTAGGGGCAGACATAACCGTTACGTTAGCAGCGGCATTAACTGTAGGACCAGGTGCCGCCACAGAGGCATCTCCAATTATGTGGATACTAGACAACGGTACAGTATGGACTGGAGTTGACGGTATATTGACTTATACATCTAGTGTAGTAAGTAGATTTGTAACTGTATCCTCCCATCACATCCTTATAAGCAAGACTTTAGGCGCGTGGCGATTTATACAAACTATTGCAAGCCCTGGCGATGGTACTCTTTTGCAGATAAATGAGGGAGCAGAAGTTGTACGAGCCCTAATAGACCATAGTGCGAGGACAGGTGCTACGGCAGCATGTGATCTAAAACTCAGAGGGATTGCTCGAGACTGCCAATTTAAATTTGGCCCTACAGGAACAAGCAGTATTACCGTCAGTACCGATAGAGCTGAAGCTACCTTAATTAATCCAGATATAGAGTTAATCAGTATAGTTAACGCGTCTACATCTGTTTTATTCAGTGCAGTCGGAGGGGATAGACACCTAACGGTTATAGGTGGCAGGACTTATGGCGCTGGTTCCGATGCCGGGGTCGGATTGTTTAGAGCAGCTACGGTAAACACAGGGCAGCAAATAAAACTAATTGGCCACAAGTACCCTAATACTATGAGGATTGACACTCCTCTAAGCACTATTTCTAATACCACGCGTATACAAGCCTACGGTATAGACGCTAAGAACGGGAGTTTACTTACAGAAACATGGGGATGGGCGTCTTCCAGAAGTGACAACAATCCCCCCGTTCTTAACGCGTTACTGCCAGGGAGCTCGGAAAAATGGGCCTGGAGAGTGTACCCTGTACAAGCAGGACGTACCCGCCCTATGCAGTTGGCGCTAAATACTGTTTACAGCGGTACACCCAGCACACAGACACTAACTGTTGAAGTGCTGGTCGCTAATACCTTTTCCGGAGTTAATAAAAATACCCTGTGGGTAGACTTATCCTATACCGATGATACGACAGGCAATCCCGTTTTACTATCTACTAAAGCCGACTCAGGGGCGCTTGATACTTCAACAGCGCCCTGGTTCCCCGCAACTTTAGATGTGGTTAGTTGGGGCTTAACAACATTCGATAAACGTAAATTTACCCTAACAACCCCAACGGCAATAAAGCAACATACTCCAGTGTTAATAATGCTGAGCGGAACAGTTAAAGCCGCATCGGTTAACGACATTTATTTCGTGTGTCCTGCGGTGCAATTGTCATGACGGAACATGTTTGTATCCCATACGGCTGGCTTAGCACTGTACCTGTAGCCAGCGGGCGCATATCCAGTGTAGGTGGAGTGAGTTTGGGTATCTTTAGATTACCTGCTGACCCTTTACTTTTCGTAACCCTTACACTGGACGGTGTTCATGCAGACAGCGAAGTACGCATTTACCGTCTATCAGACGGCAGCGAAACGGCAGGTGTTGAATCGTGCGTCGAGAACCCCTCGTTCCTGGTCCCCTACTACGGCACAGGGCAGTATTCCATGGTCAGGGTTATTAACTCACTGTATAAAATCAAAGAATTTGCATACACAATCCCAGGTGTGGATCAGGTTATACCTGTCCAGCAAGAGCCCGACAAATGGTACAACAACCCTGCATAGGAGTAGGACATGGCCAAAATTTTAGACCCGGATGACCTTACGTATATCGTCAATGGAAGCCCGACCACGCAGAACATTAGAATCGACACGACTGCCAAGACGATTGAGATCGTTGCAGGCGGAAGCTTGGTCGCTAAAGACGGACTCACCGGCCAGTGTTTTTACTCAAAGCTCAAAGAGATAATCAGAGCCGATGCCAATTTGATTAAGTTTGCGCTTCCAGTTAACGAGATGATTCACGACGAGTCTCTGGAGTTGATTAACGGCTGGGACTTCAAAGACACCTCATCATTGAAGATGATCAGAGATTGTGGAGTGGCCATTGTTTCTACTTCAGGTGTGCCAATAAAGATGTACGCGTGTTTCGTGACTTTGGGAACAGTGTTGACAGGTGCACCTTATTTGACCCAGTCCAGCGCAACTGATGCCACAACGTCTACCTTCACGCATGTGAATATAGGCGAGACGTTTTGTATCAACGAACTGGTGCAGATCTACAGCGATCCTAATGGGGACGGTTCAGCCGCTGACGGTTACGACCGACGCGCGTACGCTAAACTGTTCTTGCGAGAGTATGGCTACACTTACACTGAATCCAGCAATGCGGATATCGGTTACCCTGCCCTGACGTACAAGAAGTACAACTTCCCGTTGACTCATGTAGTCGATGCCGGAGTTGTGGCCAACGATGCAACTGTCGATTCTGCATTACCTTATACCGGTATGAGTATTCAATGGTACGGCACAGATCAGTCGCGCAGCTTGGGCGCTAACGGGCCTTACAATTTCCGCGTGATTATCAACGCAAATTCTTCACAGAATGCTACACATGATCAGGTTTACACCTTCGTGCAACGTCAGCTAAGACGGACCGCTGACATTGATGCAGGTGCAGGCGTACGGACTGGAAACGTGGCGTCTGCTATTGTATTTATGGATGGAGCAACGCTAAAGACGATCCACCAAGCGGGGGTCGGCGGTGTCCACGTCGATAATCTTGCAGCGTCTTCACGAAACAATATTGCTGAAGCGGATAATACGCAGGCATACCGCACTTACCCGTTTACCGCCGCAATTACTTTAGAGTTTGACTCGTTTCTGGTTGCTGACGCTGGGCCTGCTAAGTTTTGGCTGTTTGATGCGGCGACTTATGGGACGTCAGGGGCGACTATCATTAACGATGCTGACGGGGTACCGATTACCGGCAATGTTACCGGCGCTTCAATGAGTTTCAGCTATGCCTACTCAGTTGATAAACCAGTGGTTGGGTTAGCGGTAGGCAAAGCTGATGCCAAGATTGCAATAGCCGCTACCACAATAGCGCAAAGTACCGCGAACAAGGCTACGTTCGTGGCAGGTCAAGAGCGCTGGTATGCTAACCCGGCATAGTCATGGCCTATATTTTTGATGGCCCTAACAAGCGCATTCAGCTAACCGCCGGTACCACGTCGGTTAACTTGATTGATCTACACTCTCGCTGGAAAGATTGGGTCAGAGACAGTAATGCAGGGTTCAGCATCGCCTTTAGAGCCGTGGGCGGAGACATTCCCGCTATTCCGCTTTATCTGTTTTTGATAAACGGATGGAGGATTATACCGCAAGCGGCTGACCATACTCTGTCCATCACAAATGGTTTTATTGAGGTCGAAGGCGGTGGAGATCCGTTTGTTGACCCTTCAGGAAGCTATAAAATCAGGATAAACCGAGAAACGCCTGGTATTGGTATCGGCTACACCATAAGTGGAGGTGATCCTGTGGCCATTGCCAATGCCGTTTGGTCAAAAGCCATTGAAACATTAAGCGCTGATGAGATGATGCGTGTGATGTTTGCTGCGCTGGCAGGTAAGCGTACTGGCCTTGGCTCGGCAACAGAGCAGTACATGGCGCAGGATGGCATTAAACCGCGTATCAGCTTTTCGCCTGACGAATCCGGTAACGGTGAGCCTGTGATCGATGGCTCTCTTTAAAAACAGGCTTTTATCAGGCGCGCTGTTTGCCGGTGCGCTGTTTGCCGGGCAAACGGATGAGGTTGATCAAGCACAAGAATCAGGCCGCGCTCAGCAGTTACGGCCGCATTACGAAAAAACCCAAACCAAAACTGCCGCGCCTTTATCGCCAGGACTTAAGGAGCCTCGTGACAATCAACCTGTATCCTCTGCAACCCTTGCCGGACTGGTTGAGCCTGGCGGTTTCCCGGCAAGCGTTGACCTACCCGCAAGCGCATTTGATAGCCTGTTATTCGATGCTGGGCGAAAAGTGGGAGACGGTACCGCTGCCGCAGGTGTTGAGACCGGCAGCACAGTTGATTTACTGGATGACGATAGCAGACGCGTCAACCCTCCATTAATCGCCGGTTTAACCGATGATGAAGCGGCGTTTTTGTTGATTTTATTGGCGGCTGAAGTATGATCGAAGTAAAACTGACCGGCACTGAGGACGTTTTTAAAAAGTTCAAGCAGCTAAATAGCGAGCTTAAAACCAAGGTGGTTAAAGATCTAGCTGATGCTGTTTTTGAGGATGTTGATAAAAGCGTTGGGGCACATTCGAAAACGGGAAAATTGGAAAGTTCTCTAAAAATAAGAAAGATTGATGATGGCTACGCCATAGAGCACGATCTACAAATCGCGCCTCATGCGGTTTTTGTGCATTGGGGCACCAAGCCGCATGTGATTAAGCCAAAGTACAAGAAACGTTTACGATGGGCTTCAGGATCCGGCTTTATCTTTGCAAAATTCGTCAATCACCCCGGCTACAAAGGCGACCCTTACATGGTCGAAGCGGCTAATCAAGCGCCTAAACACTTAGAACGTATTATCAACTCATTGGATATCTAAAATGGCCTTACTGCTGACTTATAACGATGCGTATTTAAAAACGCGGGTAACTGAAGACATTGAAGACCGCGCCCTCCTCGATGTCGATAACCTGGGCGACTTTCCGGATACGCCGATAAACTGGCGAGAGCGGTTAGGCGTCTTGCGGTCTTATATCATTACGTGCCTGGAACTAGGCGCTGACTCCGATGATGTCTTTGCGCAAAAACTCAAACAATACCGGGTTGAATTTGATTATCAGTTGGTTCAAGCGCGAAATGCTGCAGCGTTGGCGGACAGCACTAATTACACCCCGCTGACCTCGATCAGCATCGAGAGAGCCTGATGGATTACTTTGCAGCGCTTGGCCAGTTGCGCGATAAACTGGCCACCATTTCAGGCGTTAATACCTGCGCCATTGGCCTTGAAACAGGCTTGTCTCCTGACGATTACCCGATTATCCGCTTAGTGCCCACGCGCTTTTCACGGATTGATAAAGAACGGGAGCGCATGGAATTAACCGTTTATTTTGGTGTGCCCCTGACAGAAGCTGATCAAGGATTAACGGCAGTCTATGAACAGCTGATCAGCCTTGAATCGGCCATCAAGGACGCCATTCACTTTGGCGAGGGCTACAGCGTGATGTTTGTCGATACGATTACCGACGAGGACCGGCTAGACCACTATAAACTGTTTGCTAGCCGGTTTCAGGTGGTTGGTTAGGCGGCTTTACGTTGTTTTTTCAAAATAATTTCGGGACTAAAATCTTTTTTTAAGCCTATCGACTCAAGATCGATTCCTGCTATTTTGCATTGTGAAAGTATCGTTGATACTGCTTCATAGTAAGCAATTCGACGACCATTATCGAACTCTGAATCTGATTCAATCTGTTCTGCTGAATCAATTAATGAGGCGGTAATTTCCTCTATCACTACCAAAGTTTCTCTATTTTTTATCATTATTCCTCTCCCGTAGAATCTCTTTTAGTATATTTATTTGCTGCAAAAAGTTTCTTATTTCTTTTGGCCAATAGACAGAAATCAAATAATTTAATTCCTGCTCAGATACCACTCTATCAATGTAATCGTATAGATTTTTTATTTTTGCTTGATGGATTTCAATGTTTTTTTGCAATGACCCCATCGTTTTTTTAATTTTGCTTTCCTTTTTATCGCTCCAATCGTTTAGAAACCCGTGGTGCCGTCCTCCGCTTTGCGCAATCTCAAAATCATTTTTTGTCATATTACTAAGCATATCCGGTTTTGCCGTTGAAATAAATTCACCCAGCCGCTTAAAATGATACTGCGGATCAATCCCGGCATTCAAAATAGCATCGATGTCTTTGCCCTTCAGCAGCTGCTCAAGCTTGTCGGCACTGCCCATGATCTGCCTTGCATCATTTGCAGGAAGTTTGCTCAGCGCTTTTTGCCCAGCGTCCGGAACGAATCGCTCTTTGCCTTCCACTGATGCTCTGGGCCTGAGTAGGCATCGGCAAAAAGGATGGAAAGGCGGCTTGGGCGCCTGCGCTTTTGGATAAATACCAGGCCCCAAACCGTAAGCGTCTAATCCCGTGTGATAGTCGCAAATGTCTAACCGTGGATGTGTTGCAGATAGTTTGATCTGAACATAATCAAAGCCCTCGTCCGCCATGATTTCGGCAGCATATTGATCAGTGTGCGCCCTGTGCAGTTCGGTTTGTGCAATTCGGTTAGCAAAGTAGCGATTGCGTTCATGCACTGCCGTTTTCAGCGTATTGGCCAAGGCTCTTTGACCTGCCCCTTGCTCCAGTGCATCGAGGGCTTGCAAGTAAGCGGCTCTTAACGCGGGCGTCTTTAAGTTTCCGGCTTGGATCCGCGCATAAATTCGGGCTAATTCCGGCCCAACTTCAAAATGATCAGCCAGGCCTTTGAGCTTTGAACCGGTATAGTCTTTATTCCATAACGCCTTAAACGCTTCATCATCGCCGAATGCAGCCCTTAAATATTTAGGCAGCTGAACTTTAACTTTTAGCGGCTCTTCAGCTCTAAAGTTATACCCTTCATACAGTTGCAATGCTAATTTACGCGAATCCTGAAATCCTTTTGTGTGGTCATTAATCAAGCGTAACGCGGTTGCCTGTACGCTCTGACTGTGCTGATAAAGCTTGTCTGAGAGCTTTAACCCGCTGATGTTTAGATTTTTGAGTTCAGCAGCACCAATGCTGGTAATCAGGATTTTATTGAACGCCTCGAGCAATGCGGATTGATACTGACCCGTAAACCCGGCCTGTATCTCTGCGATTGCATCACGCGGGGATTTTTCGCCCGACTTAAGCAACTCTATCAATCTGCCAAATGCCGCCAATGAAAGCCGGTTTATTTCGGCTTGGATGTTGTTGAGATTGGCAATGTGCTGGGATTCGTTCATGTTTGCTTAGAGTGATTGGATAGACAATCCTGAAGGGCCCTCATAAGCGGGCTTGATATAGCCGTCTAAACTATACCTGATGGCGTCGATACAATGATTGTTGGCATCAATAACGACAGGTAATACTTCTCCCGTCAAGCGATCAGTTTTGTAGCTGTACAGCCTGAATTCCTCAGCCGTTCGTTTGCAGCGCGGATGAATGATAATCTCTTTAAACCCACGCATGTAAGCAATGCCATCTTCAACGCTACCCGGCCACTTCCTTGCTGGATTGACATTAAACTTACGCCGTCGCATTGCTGAAATCGTTTCCGGACGGCTGTTATCGGCTTTAATCGGCCACTTATCTGCGCCTGGTACTTTGTTGAACAATTCCGGCAAGTCTTCTATGTCTATCCCTATGCCATAAGCTTCGTGATCGATAAACAAGCAGTCGTTTTGAATAAACGAACGAATCAGCGTGGTAGGGTCCTGAGCAAAACCCCAGTCAGCACCGTAATAAAACCGATCAACACGGCCCGGTGTTTCAAAGTCATCGACGCGCCATTTTTTATTAAATATTTGCGCATCACTGGCGGACCAATAGCACCCTTCCCAAATATGGGCATAAGCCCCACTGTCCATAGTGCGCTGCGCGTGTTTGCGTTGTTCTTCTAAGACCTTGGGAAATTTCGGATTATCCAGGTAGTTGAGTTTGACTACGCATGACCTTGGGGGCGGGTCTTTAATCAAGCGTTTATCAACCGGGCTGCCGTCTGTTCTAGGGTTCCATACCACCCATATTTCAGACTTTGGAGCACGAATGGTAGGCTCAAGATCAACCCACGATTGTTCAGGCACATCTTCAGCTTCCTCGACGATGCAAATATCAATCTGCGCCATTGACTTAATGCTGCTCATGTTATGACGCAAGCCACGGAATATAAACTCCGTGCCATTCAGCCCACGCAAATAATCAACGCCTACCGCGTAATGAGCAGCAAGCCAAGGCTTAGAGGCAATTGCCGCTTTAAG
Source organism: Methylomicrobium sp. (assembly GCA_018333785.1). Lineage (GTDB taxonomy): Bacteria > Pseudomonadota > Gammaproteobacteria > Methylococcales > Methylomonadaceae > Methylicorpusculum. The sequence goes on from JAGXSU010000103.1 coordinate 35,059, forward strand.
CTCAGCATGGAAAGATTCTTTGATGGAAACTTGCAATTCTCGTGTGCAGAGAATTCTTAGCGGCTCACGGTAACCGAACGTTGCCGCCATCAAAGCAAAGGAAAACGATTTACCTGATCCCCTGCCCCCATAAGCGCCTCGATAGCGTAACTCACCGCGTTCCGGCTTAAATACCGGACCCAGCTTAGGCGGAATCGCTATCTGTGCCGTCGTCATCAGTCAGACAAACAATTTCAATCCGTGTGGGGGCCAGTGATCCATCAGAGTTGGTGAAGTCAATCTTCTGTGGAGAATTAAATCCGTGCATGGCGTTAAGCTCCTTTACGGCCGCGATAATGTCGGCGGCTTTGTCGGGATCAGCAACAACGCGTTTTAACTCTCTGACGCTATCCTCACGCGTCCACAGGCGTTTTTCAGCCAAGGCCGCTTTGAGTTCTTCAACCCTTGCCAATACCTGAGTATTTGACATAAGGTTTGATGCGTTGCTCCAAACAGTTTCAGGCTTCCAATTCCTCGCCTTTGGATATGCCAGCCGGTAAGCTTCCGCCTGGTTATTACCATCAGCAACACATTGAGCGAACTTTTCTTGTTTTGGAGTCAGCTTCATATTGGTTTTTTACGAATAACGCCCTGTACGCATCTGCTTTGACAACTCTGCGGCACGATTACCCACCTGCTTAGCCCACTTGCTATTGAGCATTTCTTTGGCCGCACTGGCATAATCTTTCGTCCGGATAAAGGCCAGGGTTTTTTTAAAGTTTAACAGTCTGCGTGTGCCCAGGTTAAACGCCATATTGATTAAAACGTCTTGGCGTACCGAATCAATCTCATCCCAAAGCGGAATGCCGCGCTTTAATTCGTGCGTAACCCTGAAGATATCGTTTTCAAGCAGGGTTTGAGCCTCTTGTAACGTGATACCCTGGTCTTCCAGATTTCTCCCATAGCCAATGGTCAGCTTATTGGCAGTGCATTGGTAAGGGTTGAGCCTCAGCCCTTCGTGACGTTTTAATTGCTCGATCAGTTGCGGGTTAGTCATTGGGTTATTCCTTGGTTAGCAATTCTCTTTCAACGAGGGTTGCATAGCCTGCGATATCGTGCCAAGAATCAGCATAATTCGGGTCACCGTTCAAGATTCTTCCGATCTTGTGCGCAATCATTTCAAGCGCTTCTTTTTGAGAATTGTTGAGGCGATCCCATCCATCTAAACTCTGCATGACCATTTTTAATTCCTGCGTAATTTCAGCATGGCCATCAAACGATCCATAACGCGCTTGCCGTTCTTTCAATGTATTATCGATGCTCATTCAGACTCCAAGACATGAATCACGGCATTCTTTAACCTGCTCAATTTCCGCTTGAGCCTCAGCAAACAAACAGTATTTACCCTGATCATGCATTTCCGGAGCTCTTAAAAAACTTAAGCTATAACGTTTCATAATTTTCCTATTTAAAGAGTGAAATAAATTCTGCTGCGACTTGCGGCACGATGGCATTACCGTAACCTTTTAGTCTCATGCCCCGCGCTTCTTGCGTGTAGTTTGCATTGATCGGCTCGCCTTGATAGCTGCTATGTCCCACGCTTCCGGGTAGCCCTGCAACCAGCGTGACAATGCAGGGTTCAAGACCATGCTTAATGGGCCTAAGTTTTCCGTCTCGGCCTCTGATCCAGTCGGGATTAGCCCATAGATTTGATCCTCTAATTTCCTCAAGCCACCCCCCTTTGATTCCCTCTTGGCAATCCCACCGCCGGAAGGGGTTTTCGGAGTCATCCATCCGGCAACTTGCTGAGTCAGAGGTATCCCTGTATCGTGCGGCCTCTGTGGTTTTACCCCCCGGTTCGCATCTGTTGAGGTTGGTGCCGCCCATCCAATATAACCTTTGTCTTTGGTGGAATGAGCCGACGCTGTGTGCGCCCAATACCTTAGCCCCAACGGCGTAGCCTTCTCTTTCCAGGTCTGTTTGTAGATCATCGAGCCATCCGTACTTAACTGCGCCTTCAACCTGTTCGCCAAACACTGTGACAGGTCTAAACTGCTTAATGAGTTCAAAAAACGCAGGCCACAAGTGGCGGTCGTCGTTTTTTCCGTTTCGCTTACCTGCAACGCTAAAAGGTTGACAAGGGCATGATCCGGTCCATACTGGTCTGGCGTCTGGCCATCCTGCAAGCTGCAAAGCAACGTCCCATCCGCCGATTCCGGCAAAAAAGTGGTGTCGGGTATAGCCTCTAATATCGCTTGGTTCGACTTCAACAATTGATCGCTCATCTACATCACCATCCATTATTAATTTCATTTTTATGAGTTCCCGTAGCCATGCCGCGGTTTTGGGGTCTATTTCGTTGTAGTAGGCGGAAATCATACAATCCTGTCTATTACCAAATCAAAACACTCGATAGCCCCATGGCCGATAGACGCAACCGCAACCAGGGCAATAAAAAACCCGAAAATAAAAATCAGGACCAGAAAAACCAAAAGAGTCACTAGCAGCCGGGTAAGATAAAACCTAAACATGCCAGCGCTCTTTTTTGTCTAGCGAGTTAAAAACACAGCGATTGACCGTGTAACTTGACGAGCCGGACGGCGCCGAAGCTTTAGCAACCTCATGCGCTTCAGCCAAAGACTTAGCGATCTGAGATTGACCGGAAAGACGCTCGCCGTAAGCATCGTAAAAATCAACCCGGTATTCACCCGTTAACGTGCGAATCAGAACGGAATATCGTCGTCGTAAAAATCATCATCCGGAAAGGCCGATGATGATTTAGAATCCTCATGTTGATTTTTTCCGTCAGGATTGTGGCGGCCTGGCTCTCCTGCTGATGGCTTCTTGCCGCAAAACTCAAAATCACGCACGGTGAATTCTGAGATGTACTTTTTTTCACCGTTTTGTGTGTATTCGCGGTTCCGAAACTGCGCATCAGCAATGAGAATTTCAGAACCCTTTTTGAAATGCTCGGCTATCACCTCGGCACGTTTACCGCTGCAAACCATTCTCAGCCAATCGGTTCGTTCTTTGATCTCGCCGGTTTGCTTGTCTTTCCAGCGCTCAGAAACCGCCATGGAGAATGACACCTTTGCGCCGCCATCAGGAAAATACTTAAGCACGGGATCAGCGCCCAAGAATCCATGAAACTGACATTTGTTCATCAGCTTTCACCCGACAATAATCTAGCCTTGGCAATGCCCATCAGCTTATAGGCTTCGTCTCTATCGCCTTCGCAAAGCACAATCAGCCATTCGGCCACCGCGCTTTTCCAGCATTGTTCATCAATGCGGGCAATGTCTGGCGTGTTGGTTGCGCCCAATAAAGTCCCTTTAACCTGGCCGTTAATGATCTTGAATTCAACCATTCCCAAGCCGGATATTTCAGGTTTTTCAAAAAATAAATCAATTTGTTCGTTGTTAACGACAGCTTCCAGTTTCATAGTTTTTGTGCTGGTTAAGTTATTTTTTCTTACCGTGGGCAGCACCATGACAGGCCGCACACAGAGTAATTAAATCCTTCATCAGCTCGCGTCCTCGCCTGGCGTAGGTCAGATGATGCACTTCGAGCTTATGGCGACCGCCACAATGACGGCATTTCGCCTGGTCCCTAAATACCACTTTTGACCGTAACTTTTGCCAGCGCTCTTGCTGCAGTGATTCACGGTAGTCTTTTTGTGTTTGCTTCAGCCTGGGCACGGTTAAGCCATCCGGAAGTGCTCACGGCAATAAAAATTACTGCCACCCACCGTACCCGCGCTGATCGTCCCAGCATTGGAGCAGCCGGGAATGGTGCATCCGTGCTCAAAACCTGCAAAGCTGTGTAGCGTCTTGCTGTGGCTCAGCTCTAAAACAGCCGCATGGTTTTGTAGCGCAGCGGCTTTGCTTCCTGGCTTGCCTGATCCGGCCTTGGCATCCGCCAGCATTGCCAGTGGATCGCACTGATGCTTAGGGGGCGGTAATTCCGCTAACCGCTCAGCCTCAACCCGGTTTTTCTCAGCATTGACACGCGACTTTATCGCCTGCTCTACCAGCGAAAAAAGCTGTGGAACTGTGGGCGGCCACTCGGTATTTTTTTCAAAATAACGTTCGTAACCGTCAACAATGTCCGGTATCTCAAGCCCTTTCAGCTTTGCGTAAAGCCTGCGCTTGTACAATCTCAGTGCTTCAGGATCGCCAAACTGGGACTTAAACTTGTGACCAAAGTCGGCTTTCATCGCGTTGATTAAACTCACGATGCACAGGGCCAGCGGATCGTCAAAAGTCCGTTGATCGCCATTCTGCTTCGCTAATTGCGCTGTTTCTGTCATAATCACCTCTCGTTACAGGATAGCCACAGCCGTTTACCTTGCCGGGTGCGCTCTGGCTTTTTTGTTTCGGGTTGTCCTGCTCTTTCGCTAACCAGCCGTTAGCAAATTTCAAAATGCCTCCCTTGGTTTTTCGCCGAGATGGACAGGCATCAAGCCATCCACGCATTTTCCTCAGCTCTTGCAGCACATCCACCGCCGGGTAAAGTTCTACCCAGGACAAGTACCGGTTGCGATTAATCGCAAACAGGGTTTTGTCGTTTAGCGGCAATTCAATGACCACAATGTCTGCGTCCTGTGCAGTCGCTTTCGCGTTACCGTCATCCTGGCTTGGGATAATCACATCTGGTTTTTTGATTTCTTGCGTATCGCCTGCATCGAGCGAAGGCTCGGTGCAAAAAGCTTTTTCCTGTTCCTGTTCCTGTTCCTGTTCCTGTTCCTGTTCCTGATTAGGGCATGTCTTACCGGAAGGCTTACCGGAAGGCTTACCGGAAGGCTTACCGATAGTCTCTAAGAACGCATTAACAAAGGGTTCTCCAAAATCAGCTAACTGATTAATGATGTATTGATGAGCCTCGTTTTTAAGATCGCATTCAGGTAATAGCTCCCATTCTTGAGCCCAAGACCTGACAACGTTGGGAGATTCCGGTTTGTTAAGCTTTAGCGCATTCGGAAGCCATACCAACTTTGATGTAAAATCGGCTTTAGCCATGCCTTGGTTTAAGACTTCAAGAAATGCTTTGTCAAAGCCTTCCTGTTCCCAATCTAGGTCTTCAGCCATTGACGCTCGACCGGCTCTAAACAGACCCGGGATCGGGCCGGTATGCGGGCCGGTCAAAAGAAAAAACCACAATGCCTGTCCGCAAGGCTGAGCTTTGGATAATGACGTGAATTTCTTATCACACCACATCCTGACCTCAATCTTTCTGTATCTGGACATATTCGATAAGCCTTAATTTTCTCGGTTTTCTAGCTCAGCCAAATCGCTTGCTTGAATCAATTCAAAGGCAAAACGGATTAAAGCCTCTCCTAAAATAATTGCGTTTCTGGGAGAGACAAAAACAAGCTGCTCTCCCATATTCATCACGTCAGAGCGAATCTCAATGTAACCATCTACAGTCTTAGTAAGAGTAATTTCGTCTTGTTTCTCAATAATTAATCTAGTCATCGTTATTACCGCCTATAACCCGTGGAAAAAATGAGCGGAAACGCGCCACGGTAAACGCGCTTATCAGTCGGCCAACCTATCCGCATCAAACTATTACGATCATTTACAACATTGAGACAAAGCAATCTCACGCTTCCGATCCTTTGCATACACTTCAGCCTCAGATAGCCTTGGCGCTATGTAACTGTTCCAGGCCTTATTCACTTTTCGTTTTTTCTTAGCCATGTTGGTGTCCTCTTTCGTTAACCATCCCATCATTAAAAAAAATCCCTTTAAAAGCGGTTTCCCTCGCTTCATCCTCGTTAATACCGTCCGCTGTGAGTCGCGATACCCAGTCGGAGAAACTTTCCTTCTGAGCCTCGCTGTAGATCATCAATTTACGGCCTTCTAGCCACTTACTATCCCGGTCAAGTGCGCTCATAGGGGTAAGCCCTAATGATGCTGATGACCGCTTCACTCAGTTTGTTTTTTTGTTTATTTTGGTGTCACGCTCAGCCAACCATTCGTTAAACCCATGCAGCTCCAAGTATTCTTTAATGCCGATATAGGCCACTGTCGTTTTGCCGTGATAAGACGCCTTACCCAGCAGTTCCAAGAATCGTTCTTCTTCTTCGGTCACACGCACTGTCAAGGCAACATCTCTAGCCATAAAAAAAGCCCAAAAAAAAGCCCAGCTGTAAAAGCCTGGGCGAGGATGGGTGAAGGAAAAACAGACCATTAACGCCGTCTGTCAGGGCGCTGCAATTGGCCACAACCAGCGCAACGCGGGCGGCGCTGAATTTCTGTAACCGCTGGTTGTGATAATGGGTCATTTATCGAGGTCAGGATAAATCTGAAGTAATCGGTAAGCCTGGTAGGGAGGTACGTATTCCCCCCATGCAGTTACAGATGAACGAGCAATACCAAGTAGGCGAGCAAGTTTTGCCTTGCTTCCGACAGCGGCGATTGCTTTTTCTTTGGGTACTTCTGGGTCTTTAATTATTTGAATTGTATTCATGTCTACAATGTTAGATACACCTAACGATGATGTCAAGCACGAAGAACATTATTTAATTGATAATGTTCAGATGGCCTTACATGAACGAATTAATCAGCTATTCTCTGAGCATCCAGAAAAGACAAATGCGGCCCTGTCTCGCTTTGTCGGTTGCTCACGCGCAACGGTTACAGATTGGAGAAATGGAAAAACAAAAAAAATTGATGGTGAAAATGCTTACAAAGTGGCGCATTTTTTTAACGTTAATCCTGAATGGGTTCAGACCGGAAAGGGGCAAAAAAATAAACTCCAACCCAACACCGAACCGGGCCCCCACATTCGCGGCAAAGTCCCCTTGATTAGCTGGGTACGTGCCGGTGAGTGGTGCGAGGCGATTGATAATTATGCGGTTGGGGATGCGGAAGCCTGGCTCCCCTGCCCGGTTAACTTTGGCCCTCATGCTTACGCGCTCCGGATCAAAGGCGACTCGATGACCTCGCCCTATCCGGGGACAAAAAGTTACCCCGAAGGCGGCATCATTTTTGTGGATCCGGAAAAGGCGGTGACCAACGGCTGCAAGGTGATCGCCAAAATAGAAAACCAGAACGAAGTCACTTTCAAAGAATACCGGGAAGACAGCGGAAAACGCTACCTAAAGCCCTTAAATCCCCAATACAGCATGTTCGAAATGACCGAAACCACGTTATTGTGCGGTGTCGTAATTGGCTATTTTGTGGAAGAGTAGCGGGTAAGCCGTTATACTGATAGCCAATAAGAGCTACTGAAGTAGCCTAAAATGACAGGGGTTAAACGAGGAAATACCATGAAATATCCACTCTCTTATCCATTGGCCAGATGGTTAGGGCGCTTAGGCGTCACACTAACAGTGGCTATTGATGTGACATACGACAAAGAAGCTCATGTTTATGTTGCCACCAGTCCAGATATTGACGGCCTGGTTTTAGAAACCGATAGCTTTAAATCATTGATTGAAGAAGTCGAAGAGGCTGTTGTCAACCTGTTGACGCTTAATAAAAAAAGCACCCCATCAAAAACTCAAGCTGATTTGATTTTTAGGGATCATATTGTTATTGCATGAATGGCTTTGAAAAACAGGTTAAACAAATATTATCTGAACAAGGCTGGAAATTTCTTCGATCCGCTAAAGGTTCCCATGAGTATTGGGGTAAGCCCGGTCATAAGCCAATAACGGTGCCGCACGGATGTAAGTCAAGAATGACGGCCAATGCCATCATGAAGCAAGCTAAAATCGATTATAAATTTTAATCAAGCCCAATAAGAGCTGTATAAACAGCCAATGATTATTAAGTGGAGAAGCGAGAATGAAACATAAAACGTACACAGAGGCTTATGTTGCCGCCCAAACATTAAAGCGTCAACACAGTGGCGATGGGATTATGGTCAAAATAGAGAAGTCCCCTTACGGAGGTTTTAGAACTAAATTGGTCCCTGTTGACATTCTAATTGACAATTTAACCAACGCGTTGCCGTATGGAAAATCAAAAGAAGCCGCCTTCTGTGAATGACCCGCATGAAGGTGAATTCTTATCAGGCAAGGAAATGCTTGAACTTGAACGTGAGCGGTTAAAAAGTCAGGATAAGAAAACTGAAATTGCAAAGATGGCCATTGAGGCGAATGATGCCGCCGATAAGCGCATGTTCGATTATCATATGTCACGCCTTGACAGTGAAAACGATTTAAGCAAAGAACAGATAAAAATAGCCAAGCATTTAATATACGGAGGATTCACGGTATTTTTCATAAGTATTGCATTGCTTTTATCTATGTCATTCTTTGGGGATGAATCGCAATCAAAAACTGCATTTATATTGCTTGAAAAACTCATGACAGCATTAGGTGGTATCGCCGTATATCTCCTGGGCAAAGGAACATTCAACAAGCTCACCAAACCTCCTTCAGAATAATTTACCAAACAAACACCCACCCAAACCCGCCCTAAGCGGGTTTTTTATTGCCTGAAAAATATAAAAAACCTTCCACCCGGCAACCCTTGCCGCTATCGATAAAAGAAATTTTGTTAACGCTCACGCGCTGAGCCTTGATTATTCGGGCTGTGTGTTGTTTTTTGTAAAAATGCCGTTAGATTTGCTTGACACTTATGTTAGGCTTGCCTAACATTACCCCAGCGAAACAAAAAAACGCACCACCTAAAGCACTCAACCCCGGCTAAGACAGCAGGGTCTTTTTGGACCATGAGATAAGCCCGGCTTATCTGATGGCCTAGCGGTCCACTGGGATGACCTAAAACTGAACCATTTCACCATCACACTTAAGAAAGCTAGGCCATCAACATTCTTATAACGGGGGCTTTATGCAAAACATACTGTATTTTTTTCTGATCGTCGGGGCGTTTTTGCTGGTGACGTATCTGATCGATTCAACGTTTGAGTGCTCGAGCTTTGCCGGGGATAAGTTTAATTGCAGTCAACATTGGGGATAACACCATGACCACAGACAAAGAAACCACAGCCGCACAAGACGCTGACCAGGCCGCACGAAATGACGCGCTTAATCGCATGATTAAAGGGCATAAAGCCACTGTTGAACAGTTGAACGAGGCCGTATTTCAGGCCCGGTTCAATATGGCCTTAGCCATGCTGGCCACGCTGGCGGCGCTTATTTGGGGAGTGATGAGATGAGCCATCACGACATTGATTTAATCTGCGAACTTTTTGCATCACTCAATCGCCAATCCGACCATTTTAAAACGGGGTTCTCCAGGCAGCTGCACAAGGCAGAAAAGCCGTTAGCAGAACTGACTATTAACGAAGTCATAGGCTTAATGATGGCTTACCAGGCGTATTACAAAAAGGTGTTAGGAAATGAACAGCCCATCATCAGAAGCGCAGCGTTGCATTGAGCAAATTATTAACAACCAAGTCAGGAGACGACTATGGATACAAAAAATGCTAGACCGGCAGAACACGCCATCATTACCGGAGAACACCAGTGCAATGACCGCATACCTGCAGAACGCCTTAATGCTTATTACCAGGATCGTAAGCCCTTAGGCGTTAACCGGAAAAATGATGAAGCCAAACCGGGTTTGAAGAAATGAACAATGACGATGCCGCCTTTTGGTTTGATGAATCAGACGCATTTGAAGACTGTCTGGTTGAGCCCGGCATTTGTCCGGCTTGTGAAGGCAGCGGCGAGGGCTTGTTTGATGGATCAACCTGCTCATTATGTAAGGGACTGGGTGAACTCTAAGAGGTTAATACCATGATTAAAACGTATCAGTGTGATGTGACGTTTAAAAAGGGGCCAATGTATACCGCATCGATAAAAACAGTTGACGCGATCATAGCCAAGGCTGAAGCGGTAAAACAAGCAAGAGAATTTGGATTTAATGGAAAAGTTAAGTCTGTAAAAACAAAAACAATAGAAATGGGAAATTAATAATGAGCAACGATATTGCAGTAAAAGCGGAAAACACAGCGGTAGCCACGAGGCACAGTGCGGCCAAAATTGCCGATGCGCACTTGGATAAACAGAGCCAATTGCCGTCTCTGACCGATGCAAAACGGCATTTTATGCCCATGACGGTTGAATATTGGAGCCCTGAAAAAGAGGGTGAAGAAAAGCTGGTCTTTATCGCGGGCGTTGAACATCACGAAGTGCCGGACATGGAAACCGGTGAAATCAAATCCATCGAGTGTGTGTTAATGCTTGAGAACCAAGGTGATAAGTTGGTGCGCTATATCAGCGCGTCACGAATACTGGTCGGTAACATTAAAGAGGCCATTCGTAGAACCGAGATTGTCCCCATGACCACCTTAACGCCGGTTTCAATAAAGTACCTGGGGTTGAAAAAGACCAAATCAGGTAAGAACGCGGCACGTTGGCAAATATTGCCATTGATCATCGAGCAGGGGGCAGCATGAGCGCATTAGAAGCATTCGCCAAGTTAGAGCAGCAATTAACCGGCAACGTCATTGATCTATCAACCGCCCAACGCGCTGAGCCGATCAAGACAGTTGAAGAGATTAGGCAAGAATGGCTAAAGCAGCGCTATGGCAAGTTCACTGCCTCTGAATTTCATCGACTGATGGCTTACCCCAACAAGCCGACAGAACTTCCGGCAGGCGCAAAAACCTATGCTCTGGAGAAGGCCATCGAGCTGTTAACAGAATTCCATGAAGAGCCGTATATCAATGCTGAAATGCAATGGGGTTTAGATCATGAGTTAGAGGCAATAGCCGAGTTTTCCAAAAAAATTGGAAGAATTGTCGATAAAACCGGACAACAACAGGCCTTTATTACGCTAAAAAATGACGTTGGCTGTACGCCTGATGGCCTGATCGGGAAAACATCAGGTATTGAAGTGAAGTGTCCCAAGAGCACAACCCATTTCAGTTATCTGTCATTAAAGACCGCTGAAGACCTAAAAATTACAAAACCTGATTATTATTGGCAGATACAAGGGTCATTATGGATAACACGGCGCCTAACCTGGTGGTTTGTTTCATACGATCCGCGCTTTAAAAGCCCTAAGCACCGGCTAAAAATCCTGTGCATAAAACGCAATCCTGACGATATTGATTTTTTAAAATACCGCCTGAAGATGGCGATTGATTACCGTAACACGTTAATAAAAACCATAGGTAAGCCGCAATGAGCAACAAATTACCAGAATTGAACACCATCCTTTTTAAACAGCTTGATCGCTTGATGGAGGCTGAAACGATTGAACAATTACAGTCTGAAATGGACAGAGGCAAAGCAGTAAGCGCCGTAGCCTCTCAGATTATCGCCAATGCTAAGCTGGTGCTAGAGGCGCAAATAGCCTTGGGTGGCGATAATGCAAAGCAATTGCCGGATATGTTGGGTATTACGAGTGAGTAGCTACCAATGAACCCAACACCAATAACCGCCCTTGAAATAGCCCAAATTTTCATGATAGCGCCTCAGACAGTTTCGAAATACGAGATCAGATACGACGATTTCCCTAAACCGATTGGCGAATTACCGAGATTTGGGCGTAATGGACGGCCAGAAAAAACATATAACCGAGAAGACGTGATGCTCTGGTTCTTGGTTAATAGATCAAAAAAGACGGCTAAAAACAAGGAAAGCACAGAACCTAACCCTTTATTGTCATCGTCAAACGTGGCTGCTTTAATCGGCATTGATGTTAATAACCTCAAGCACTTTAAAGCAAAGCATTTGGATTTTCCAAAGTTTGCTTTTAAAAAAGGCAACGGGTTTTTCTATGACGAAAAAGAGATTAAGAAGTGGATCGAAGAGCACCAAGACCAGATCGATCAAGATGAAAAAGAAGAGGGAATCCGTTACACAAACCCGAGTAAAAGGGAGCGGCTAACACCGCCCCAAACAATGCACTTTGCTTTTATTTCCGGACACTACGCGCCTAGGGTTTGATATGCCAGGACATATATACACCAACGAGGAAAAACAGTGGTTACGTGAAAATCGCCCTGTTTTACAAGCGGCTCAACTTGCCCAAGAGTTTAACCAGCGCTTTAACGCCAACGTCAGCAAGAATGCAATAGCCGCATACTGCAGACGCCATGGTATTAGCTCAGGCCACAATGGGCAGTTTTGCCAAGGCAATGTGCCGGTGAATAAAGGTAAAAAAGGAGGCGTGTCTGTGTCGCCTGCAACCACCTTTAAAAACGGTAATTTACCACATAACACGCTACCGGTAGGCACAGAGCTATTAAGAAAAGACGGTTACATCTGGGTAAAGATTGCTCACCCAAGAACCTGGAGAGAAAAGCACGTCATTATCTGGGAGCAAGCAAACGGGCCACGGCCAAAAGGCCATGCGATTATCTTTTTAGACTCTGATATTAATAACTTTGACCTGGCTAATTTAGCCTGCGTCAGCCGTTCTGAATTATTGAAAATGAATCATAACCAATACAAAAAGACGCCCGCGCCTTTGAAGCCTGTGGTTTTAAGGCTGTCGAAGCTGCAGGCTAAATGTGGGATAAAGCCGGACATCACGGGATAATTAAAACAATGAAAATAAAAGACAAAAATCTAAAAGCCATGGTCGATGTTTATGACAAAGACTGCCCAAACAGGTCGTTTTATTGGGCTAGGTCCGATCCCGGAATTTTTATTAAAGGCCAAGGCTATAAAAAAATGGCATCAGGCGATAGAGGTTATTTATGCGGGACACGGGAAATTAGAGGTTGTCCTGACTCTGTATAACGCTTAAATAACAAAACCATGCAAACCCTAAACGTCTACGAAGCTGCCGAATTTCTGCGGATGAACCCAGAAGTTTTACGCAGAAAGGCCCGATCAGGCCTAGTTCCCGGCAGAAGAACAGGGAGAGGCTGGCTATTTATAAAAGAGCATCTTGCCGACTGGGTATCCGGTCGTTATCCTGAGCCAGGGCGAGAACTGCGAGTGATTGACGGCAAAAAAACAAGCGAGGGAAAACAATCATGTCGATCTACAAACGCGGCGAAACGTGGTGGATACAGTACACCGATCCAGACGGCAGACGAATACTACAGTCTGCTCAAACTAAAATAAAACAGGAGGCTAAAGAACTGCACGACCGATTGAAGGCGGACGCATGGCGAGTCAAGAATTTAGGCGCCCGTGTCCGGCATACTTGGCAAGAAGCGGTAATAAGATGGATCAAAGAAAGCCAGCACAAAAACAGCTTGAAAACGGATATCGAGTTATTGCGCTGGCTGGACCCGTTTTTAAATACTCGCTATCTGGATGAAATAACCGTAGAAACAGTCAAGACCATCAAGCAAGCCAAGCTCGATAGCGGCGTCAAAAGCGGCACGGTTAACCGGGTAATGGCTTTGCTTAGAGCGATTTTAAACAAAGCAGAACGGGAATGGTTATGGCTCGACAAAGCACCTTATATAAAGATGATGCCGAACAAAACAAAGCGGATTCGCTGGCTGACTCATGCTGAGGCGGCAAAGTTGTTAAAGGAGCTGCCGGACCATTTATCGGCCATGATGCGCTTTTCATTGGCTACAGGCTTGAGAGAGTCAAACGTTGTCAACCTGCAATGGTCACAGCTCGACATGCAACGCCGCTGCGCGTGGATCCATGCCGATGAAGCCAAGGGGAAAAAGTCCATCGCCATACCGCTTAACGCCGATGCCTTGCAAGTGATCCGTGAGCAGATCGGGAAACACAGCTTGTCAGTATTTACTTACAAAGGTGAACCCGTAACTCGGGCCAATAACCACGCCTGGAGGAAAGCTTTAAAACGAGCAGGAATAGAAAGCTTTCGCTGGCATGATTTAAGGCATACATGGGCAAGCTGGCATGTGCAAAACGGAACACCGCTTAACATTTTAAAAGAACTCGGTGGATGGTCGGATATTCAAATGGTTTTGAAGTACGCGCATTTATCAGCGGATCATTTGTCAGAATATGCTGAAAATGCGTCAAGGAAAAATTCAAAATCTGAGACAAATCTACTACAGTGCCAAAAAACAGCAAAATGACAGGCATAAAAAAACCAGCTAAGTTGCTGGTTTATATGGTGTTTGATGGTGGGTCGTGTGCGATTCGAACGCACGACCATCGCATTAAAAGTGC
>JAGXSU010000104.1 GCA_018333785.1 Methylomicrobium sp.
CACAAAAAGGAGTTTACGAATCCAGCGCTGTTGTCGGGGCTGTGGGTCTTCCTCTCCATGCTCGAAATCATGGACGCCTACTCTCAAGAGGAGCTGGATAGTTTGAAAGCAACCGCTCAGCAATTTTTAGGAAAAGATATGTAGATACTTATGCCGCAAAGGGGAGGCGCGTCGCGATGGCAGTCCGAAGAACGTGGATCAGGAATTCGTCACCGCTTTTTTCGTCTTCGACAAGCTTGAAGGCGAGGAGCCAGGACTGATGCACAGCATCAACGGCTATATTTTCGGCAACCTGAAAGGACTTGTGATAGACAATGGCCAAAAGGTGCGTTGGCATGTGCTGGGGATGGGCAACGAAGTCGACCTGCATACCCCTCACTGGCACGGCAAGACCCTCACTACCGGTCGCGGGACAGCCGCTCAACGGACGGATGTCGTTCAGTTGCTTCCCGGGGGCATGATCAGCGCCGACATGAAGGCCGACAACCCGGGGGAATGGCTCTACCACTGCCACGTGGCGGATCACATTGATGCCGGCATGTTTACCACCTACCAGATCAAGGACAAATGAGCGGCTACCACGCCCTGAATGACTTCCGATGGCAGTCAGATTAAATTCTAACCTGACGCCATCTTCCGGCCAGCTCTGCCAATGGTGCAATCACAAAGAGCTGCCGGAAAATATGACTAATTGACGATCATTCTCATTAACATCAGCTTGTTAATATGATCAGCCAGCGGAGAGAAAAGCCATGTATATCTGTTTGTGCAAAGGGGTAACCGATAGTCAGATACGGCAGGCAGTCTGCCAAGGCGCGTGCTCTATGCGCGAGTTACGCCAGCGCCTTGGCGTGGCCTCGCAATGCGGTAAATGCGGTCACTGTGCCCAAAGCTTATTACGGCAGACACGCATGACTATCACTGAAGACGCCGATTTGCAAGCCGCATAACCGTAGTTTATCGCTGATTCTGGCTGGACCCGACTTGGCCTTTCCGCTAACTCACTACCACATAAATGAAGGAGTTCATCATGAAAGGTGACCTGAAAGTGCTCGACTATCTCAACAAGGTATTGACCAATGAGCTGACCGCAATCAACCAGTATTTCCTGCACGCCCGCATGTACAAGAACTGGGGTTTTCATGAACTCAACGATCATGAATATGCCGCCTCGGTCGACGAAATGAAGGACGCCGACCGTCTGATCGAACGTATTTTGTTCCTCGAAGGCCTGCCCAATCTGCAGGACCTGGGCAAGCTGATGATCGGCGAAAACGTGCCGGAAATGCTCATGGCCGACTTGCAGCTTGAAAAAGACATCGCCATGCCCTTGCTCAATGAAGCTATCGCCTACTGTGAATCCTGCGGGGACTACATTAGCCGAGAGCTGTTTGAAGGCATCTTGTCCGGGGAACAAGGCCGCATCGACTGGCTGGAAACCCAACTGGAGTTGATCGGCAAGATCGGTTTGCAGAATTATCAGCAATCGCAGATGTGAGCTTAGAGTTCATGGGGTAGATGCCCTGTGCTGCCAGAACTCGATCTCTGTGGAAAGAAGATATTGCCTGCACAAGGGGCTATTCAAATACCTTATAGCGGTTTCTTGCAGGCCTGTTGTTAAGGGAGATGTATGTTTGCCACCTTTATCATTACGTTGCGTGAAGGGTTAGAAGCCTTCCTGATTGTAGCCATCAGCGTGGCCTATCTGCGCCAAACGGGGCGATCGCGCCTGGTGCCGGCTGTTCATTGGGGCATCGCGGTCGCCCTTGGTGCAAGCATCGTCGCCGGCCTGCTCTTCCGGCAGGCCGAGAACAAGCCGCTGTGGGAAGGCATTTTGGCTTTGGTCGCGGCCTTGCTGGTTGCCTCGCTGACCATCCATATGCGCCATGCCGCCTACACGATGCAGGCGCCAAAGTTGCAGTTGGCCATGTTAGCGGCGCGCACGGGCCCTGCGGCGTTTGCCGGGGTGTTCGCGTTCACCGTGTTCATGGTCGGCCGGGAAGGAATGGAAACCGTCCTGCTGATCACGGCGCTGCTGTTCCAGGTTCACTCGCCGGAGCTGCTCGCAGGCGGGGTGCTCGGCCTGATGGTAGCGGGCGGCGTTGCCTGGGCTTGGGCGCGCTATGGCCACCATGTTAATCTGACCCGCTTCTTTCAGACGACAACGATCTTTTTGTATCTTCTGGTGGCCCAACTCCTGATCTATGGCTTTCATGAACTGACGGAAGCCCAAGCCCTGCCGCTCGACAATCATTACTGGCATGCGGTAACCGAACCTTACGGCCCGGAAGGCCCCTACTGGCACTGGCTGACCTATGCGCTGGTGGCGCTGCCGGGGGGTTGGTTGTTGGTCGCTACGCTACGCGATCGGCGGTTGATGCGATGGCGGGTGGAAGAGGAGGCGCTTTCGGTGGCGATGAAACGGGAGGAGGGACGCATAATCATGATCGCCGATCAGAAAACCGCTGCCTATTGCGACGAGAAGGGAACGATCTATCTTTTTTCCCCGGTTTGCCCGCATGCCGCATGCGACATCGCCTGGAACAGCGAGGCGAAGACCTGGGATTGCCCCTGCCATGGAGCTCGCTTCGATCCTACCGGCAAGCTCATGTGTGGCCCGGCCATGACCGATCTTCAGCTCAAAAAGCGGCTGACACCTCCCACACCTTAAAAAAGGAAAGACCATGCGTTTCGTAGTCACGGGAGAATGGAGAGAAAACCGGCTCCTTGCCCTCATCCTGATCTGGTTTCTTGTTTTCGGCGTCGGCGTCTGGCTGACCAATCTCCTGCTCTACTTGGGTCAAATGGAATTGACTTACGAGTCGGTCGTGGCCCATTACCGGGGCAACGAGGAGCAGTTCCGTCCGCCAAGCAGCTACCGGGGGCTGTTGGAGATCACCCATTTTCATCTTCTCGCCATGAGCATCTTCATCCTGACGCTTGCTCATCTTGTGCTCTTCGTCGCCCTTTCCTCGCGGATTAAATTCTGGCTGATCCATTTGACCTTCTTCGCCGCACTCTCGAACGAAGCGGCAGGATGGCTGACCCGCTTTGTGCATCCGTTGTTTGCCTATTACAAGATCGGCGCCTTCCTGCTCCTCCAAGCATCCCTCGCGATTCTGATTGTGGCCGTATTGGCGGGTCTGCTCTTCAATACTGATAAAGAATACAACGACAATTCTCCAAAAGGGTGATGTCCGGCATCGAGCAAGCGGCCTACGAGACTGATCGATTTCGCCTCGCTAATAGCGTTCCAGAGCAAATTTCAGTTCGCGATTTTGCCCAGGCGAGGAAAACCAAGGCTATGAATTTTTAGAGGTTCCCTTTAATCATCAATACCCTCCGTAGATTAAACACAAAGCGGTATTGCAGGTCTTGTATAAAACGATAAAAATTGATAGTTTCTCGCTCTTTCATGAGAGAAATTCATCAATATGGAATTGATCCATTTTCGTATCCTGTTGGCGCTTAAACAACACGGCACCCTAACTGCCGCTTCAGAGTCAATGCATCTGACCCAATCAGCCTTGTCGCACCAGATGAAAAATCTGGAACAGCGTTTGGGCATTATTCTTTGGCGCAAGCAGGGGCGCACGTTGGTGTTGACCCAGGCGGGAAAATATCTTTCCGAAGTCGCCGAATCGGTCATTGCCACTGTCGATTCCGCCGAGCAGCACTTGAACTTGCTGGCGACAGGAAAAACCGGCAAACTGACTATCGGCATCGATTGCCATGCCTGTTATGAATGGTTTCGCACAATTCTTCAGCCCTATCTTCAGGCGTGGCCGGATTTGGCTATCGAAGTCACGTCCCGCTACCGGTTTAATTCGTTTGAGGCGATCCGGCAATACAAGCTTGACGCAGTTTTGACTTCCGACCCCGTATTTAACGGTGTGCTGCATTACCAGCCACTGTTTGATTTTGAGTTGGTGTTAATCGTCGCCAGGCAGCACCGGCTCGCCGGACTTAGAGAGATTGAACCCGCTGATCTACAACCGGAAACCATTCTGACTTACCCGGTCGACCGGGAGCGCCTGGATATGTTCAGAAAAGTCCTCGGGCCCGCCGGGATTGAACCCTTCGCCCATATCACTGTGGAAGAAACCGACATTATGTTGCAGTTAGCCGCCAGCCAACGCGGCGTTTGCCTGCTACCGGAATGGTTGCTGGCTGACAAAATCAAGAATCCGGACGTGGTCAGTCTGCGCTTTAAAAACCTGCCGTTGACCAAAACCATGTATCTGGCGACTCGCCACGAAGATGTGCAACTGGACTATATCCAATGGCTGATAAGGCATGCGCAATCCGGTCTATGATTAGTCATTCTGACTATTCGGCTACTTGGTGCAATTAATAGTTTTGCATGTATTTTCTAGTTCCACTGGTTTGCATGCCGTTAGTCCGAAGCGGTAGCTCCAAGTGTTGACCGGAAAATAATGATTGCCCCCATGCCAAACCCGTATGTCGTAATGGCTATACTCATCATTAAAAAAACACGGAATGTCATGGAAAATATTCCTTCTGCGGGTTTTTCCAATACCGGAAAAATGGACTGCATAAGGAACAGGCTTGAATTGGTAAAGGCACCGATCACCATAGACCATTGCACATGCCGGGGCAATGGCACTTTCGCGGCATAAAAGCCAAAAATTAACGCACTCATTAACAAGAAATCAAGATGCCCCTGAAGTAACCGGTGGAAATCTTTAAAAATCATTTTTATGAAAGGCAGTTCCAGTTTCATAAATACCAGGCACCATGCCAAAACCAAGGCGACTAACAGCCACAAGGCGGCACCTCTCAATAAAACGATATTGCCTGCATGTTTGGAATTTTGATACATTATTGATTCCCTAAAAATTTAAATTTGATAAAAACGCACATCGTTTGGCGCCCGGATTGTGGGAAGCGCCAAAGTAGTTTTTATCTAGCCTATTGAAGTTTTTAGTATGATCGTTTTTGCTGTTGTCCACTGGTGTAAAACGGAACTAAAACTTGATTACAACGGCTGTTTTGCCGATGTTTAACAGAAAAACTGATTTTCAGTGTTTATAATCGGCAAAGGTTTTGGTACATGGCTATTAACACTTCATCCACATCGAATCTTCTGAGCCACAAAGGTGTCTTTGGCCTTAAGCTTTCGACAAACGATATTCCACCGCGCGAAAGACAGGAATGGTTGCGCGAGGTGATATGCCGGGAATATGCCCATGTTGCAATAACTTCTCCTGCCAAAGCCGCCATGTTTCAAAATCTGGTTATTTATCCCTGGAACAATCTGCAGCTATCAGTCGTTCGTTCCAGTGCGATTACTATTGAACGGTTACCGCAAGAGCCGTATTTGCACAGCCAGGATGCTTACTTCGCAGTCATCCTGGTTGCCGGTAAATACTTGATGATGCAGAATGGCCGGGAGGTTTTTTTACAGCCGGGGGATATGACCATTTACGATGCCACCAGACCACATCGAATACAATGTCCTGATGAATTCACGAAACTGATCATTTCAATCCCTCGTTCACTTTTCAGAGAAAGTGTAGCCGGGATCGATCATTGTACCGCTCTGCTTATTCCAGGCACGGCAGGAGCCGGATTGATTGCATCGAACTTTCTGCGTTCGCTTGCCGGCCAAACAGGTCACTTAAAAGCGCATGAATTTTCCACCCTTTCCGATTCTGCCCTCGACTTGCTGACATTGGCAGTAGCCTCAGTGCGTCCGGTTGATTATGCCTTGTCCAGAAACCGGACGCTTGCAATTAATCGTATCAAGGCGTTTATCGAAAAAAGACTCGGTGATTCGACTATTAATGCCAACCTGATTGCCAGCAGCGTGGGTTTATCATCACGTTATATCAACGGTCTCTTTGCAGACGAGGGGACGTCCCTTATGCGTTATGTCTGGAAGCGTCGATTAGAGAGCTGCCGGAAGGATATGCTGGATCCGGTTCATGCCGGCCATCGACTATCCGATATTGCCTTTCGCTGGGGATTTAACGATCTCTCGCATTTTAGTCGGGCATTTAAACAG
The DNA here is from genome assembly GCA_018333785.1 of Methylomicrobium sp. Lineage (GTDB taxonomy): Bacteria > Pseudomonadota > Gammaproteobacteria > Methylococcales > Methylomonadaceae > Methylicorpusculum. Next base: position 6,029 of record JAGXSU010000104.1, read on the forward strand.
CAGTTTGGTTGTTCTCCTCGTGAGTTTAGACACGTTGAGACCCGGCAGTACCATCAGTCGCCCTAACAATCCGTATACGGCAAGTCAATTGCCCCAGTTTTTATTTATTGTGATATAGACTGTACGAGGTTATCAAACAATCACCGCATTGATCCATATGGAAAGTACACAGTCATGAAGTGTTTCTTGATTATTTTAGGACAGGTTAATTTGATATAACCCTATGAAATAACTTTTGTTTTACAATTTTACAAACCATTAGACAAACAAATGATGCGATGTTTTGCGTCATTTAGGATTCTAAAATTATTTTAGGACTAAAAACTATGACCTATGATCTGCTCAAACTCGCCCACATCATTGGTGCCATATTGATTGGCGCGGGCTTAATTGGTGTCTGGATCTGCGATCTTCGCTCCCGGCAGTCGTTTGAACTTGTCCGTTTTTCCGAAGCTGTGCGTAACATTGCCGTGTTTTACGATGGTGTTGTGGTGCCTGGCGCCCTCATCCTTCTCACGTCGGGCATATGGATGATTGTTGAGTTTTTCGGCGGCTGGAACTTTGTCGCCGTGCCTTGGCTCGCAGGCATGGTTTTTCTTTTTGCATTCGAGTTTATCGAGGGCAATACCATAACCCGCCTCTACTTCACGCGCTTGCGTCGGCTTACGCAAGAGGCTTTACGGGTCGGAGCATTTACGCCCGAATTGGAAAAAGCCCGTGCTGAAAACCTGCCTTCGTTTACGCATTTTCTCGATTTGCCGATGTTGTTCTTGATCGTAGCCTTGGGTGCGCTCAAACCGGACAATTGGCGTTTGTTTGTTGTCGGGTCGCTGGGCGCACTCGCTATAGCCGCTGCCCTAACAATAGTCCTCCCTCGACTTTATCCATGGGCGGCAGACCGGCGATCACCTGTCCCGCCCTAATATTACGCTCAAGCGGAGCGCGGCCAAAAAACCGTTTTCATTTTCAAGCTTTCGTGGGCCTCGCCCGCTTAGCTCTGAGTATCACTGGGTGGAAATGTGATCAGTTCTTTGTATGCTGCGATGTTGGCGCTATTGATCGTCTGGTTATCGCTTCGGGTCATAAAATTGCGCCGGGTAAAGAAAGTGCGCCTCGGCGATGGAGGCGAACCTGAACTCCGGATTGCTATCCGAGCCCAGGGAAATGCAACAGAATATATCCCTATTTCTCTGATCCTGCTCGTTCTGCTTGAATTAAGCGGGGCTCACGCAGCCCTCGTGCATTCCGGCGGTATTGCTGTGCTCGCTGGCCGCATCCTGCATGCAAGGGGCTTGCTGACCGAAAGTCTTCGTTACCGCGTGCTGGGAATGCAGGTGACCATCTATACTTTAATCGGATTGGCATTTGCTAATCTCGCTTACGCTGTGTTTAACGGTCTCCGTGCGCTCTAACATTGCGCTCAACCGGAGAGCGGTTAAATTTTTTTCAGCTTTCCGGGCCACGCCAGGTTAGCCCTACATTAGGACCATCCATCAAGGAAGTTTATATGTATCACGTTTTAATCATTCATGAGGTTGAGGCTTATCCAGCATGGAAAGCTGTTTTTGATCAAGCGGCAGATATCAGAAAACGCGCCGGCGAAATCAGCTACCAGTTGCTGCGATACGACCATGACCCAAACAACATTGTCCACTTCTCGGTGTGGTCCTCCCTGGATAATGCCCGCCGCTTCTTCGAGTCCCCGGCGTTGGTGGAAATCAGGAGAAAGGCCGGGGTAAAGGCGCCGGAATTTATTTACCTGCACGAGATAGAACGCGGCATACTATAGCCCTTAATCGAACATTCAATCGGGGCGAACTAATGGGCACTAGTCGGCTAAACAACATACGGCCCGTTTGCGCCCGGGCATCAATCAGGAACGATATGTTCACCGCGTGCTTTTCAAGCCGGTTCCCTTCAGCCCATTTGAACTGGGCGCAAAACACATGTTAATTAATAGGTATCGACTCGTGAATTTTTTTGGCGAGCGACCTAACACCTCGTTCCATCACCTTGTCATGAGTCCTTTTGAGGTCCGTAAGGCGGAACCCGTAACCCGTATGGCGTATTCGCCGGCAATACGCCGGACTTTGCGGGTATAGGCGTTTTGCTATCGAGACTGTGAAAGAATTCGGCGCCCATTTTTAGTAAACTATACTCAATTAACTCATTGATAAAGAATAAAAATGGCAGGTCGAAATTACAAGGTTGGCCACAATCGCTACCAAACGGCGCTCTTACCGCCGAGCATTGATGAGTATGTATCGGAGACTAATCCGGTACGGGCCATTGAAGCTTATGTAGAAACCCTCTGTTTATTGGATTTGAAAATCCAAAATAGCGATTCAGGTCTGACAGCAGGGCAACCCGCGTTTCATCCCAGTATTCTGATCAAGCTCTACCTCTATGGCTACATGAACGGCCTACGCAGTAGCCGAAAGTTGGAGCGGGAAGCCGCCCGGAATCTGGAAGCGATCTGGCTGGTCGGCAACCTTCGGCCCAGCTACAAAACCATCGCCAATTTTCGCAAAGACAACAGCATCGCCTTAAGAACGATCAATAAAGATTTCATCCTGCTCTGCCGGCAACTCAATCTGTTTAAGGGTGAAGAAGTGGCGGTAGACGGCAGCTTTTTTAAAGCCGACGCCAGCAAAGCCAGTATTTATACCGGCAAAAAAATTGAGCAGCAACTGGCGGAACTCGAAAAGAAAATTGAGGCTTATCAACAACAATTGGCCGAACAAGACAGCCGTGACGATAAGGACGGTCTTGGCAGCTTGGTTGACGATCAAGAGCTAGCCCAAAAAATCGAGCTTTTAAAAAAGAAGCAAGCCCGGAAAAAAGCATTACAAGACGAGTTAAAAGCCTCCTCACAGACCCAAATTTCAACGGTTGACCGGGATGCCCGATTGCTGAGCAAACGCGGCCAAACCACAGCCGGTTACAACGTCCAGATTGCGGTAGACGGCCAACACAAACTGCTGCTTGCCGTGGAAGTGACTCAAGACGGCAATGATACCCAGCTCCTCATGCCCATGCTGGAAGCCTCGCAAGAGGTTCTGCAATCGGAACATCTGATTGGGCTGGCCGATTCCGGTTACTACAATGGCGAACAGATTAAACAGGCCGACGAAAAAGGCATTGAAATTTATGTGCCGATCACCCAAAGGCGTGGCCCGAGCGTGGAAGACGGCCGTTTTACCCGCGAGCAATTTACCTACGATGCCGAAAACGATTGTTATGTATGCCCACAAGGTGAGCAACTCATCCGATACGGCAAGCTGCGCGAACATAGCAATCGAAAAGCCTGGACTTACAAAAGCAAACGCTCCGTCTGTAAAAACTGTCCCTTACGCCATCAATGCTTAACCGAAAAAGCGACCACTAAAAAACTTGATCGCTGGGAACATGAGTCTGTGATTGACCGCTACAGAGAGCACATGAAAGGGGCTGGCAAGATGATGAGCAAACGCAGCAGTTATGTTGAGCACCCTTTTGGCACCCTCAAACATCGAGCGGGCATGCATCATTTTTTGATGCGTGGCCTCGAAAAATGCCGAGGCGAATTTAGCTTAATGGCCGTTTGTTATAACTTTACCCGCGTACTGAATATACTGGGGGTTGAAGCCTTTAGGGATTACTGCGCCCAGCAACTAAGGAAGGGCGAAAAAAGAGCGGTTTTTATTTAAAACGGGGGCAAAATCACCCTTTATTGATCCATTTTACCCTTCTACGGTAAAAACTTTTTCAATCGCTTGAAAATCTGTCAATTAGAGGCGATTTTGCACAATAGGGCTGCAATGGCTTTGGGATTCTTTCACAGTCTCTATCGCGAAACGCCCTACGGGACCTTTGAAAAGCACGCGTGGATTGACGCTTTGCTAAAGTTTCCGAGCCTGTCATAGGCTACTTTGGGTATTCCTAGTCGCAATGCTGATTAGCAATAACCGTGCTTGCAATTCAATTTATTACCATCAGCAATTTTTAGGCTATTGATTCTTGCGCGTTGCATGGGAAGGCGGCGGCGGTGTATAAATTTTATCCAAATCGTTGTCGATTTTAACGGCAAGACTTTCAACACCTTTTAGCGTTAGTTTTTTATCGCCGCCTTTTGTCTCTGAAATATAATTACCGATAAGTTGGCCGTCCTTCGCCCTGACTAAATGCCCCATAATATATGCGAATAAGAAGCTTGGTTTATGGAGTCTTCCAACCACGATATAATCCGCGCCGGCTTTTTTAGCTAGCTCTGCGGCAGTATCGTTGTGGTCAAAAAGATAACCAAAACCGGCATTGGCTTCATGTTGGCTTGTTAAGTCAACAGAAATGATTTTATAGCCCGCTCTTTTTAACTCGCCTTCCAGCATGGCTTTTATACTCGCCGTTCTTTGAATTTCATCTGGCGTTCGAGGAATTAGAGTTTGATCATTTAAATCGAAATCCAATATAGCGATGCTTGTTTCAGCACAGGCTCCAACACTGAACAAGCATAAAAAAAATACGCCAAAGATGTAGCGTAGTCCTGTATTGATTCTAGGGTTCATCATAAAATGGCAGGGTATCTTGTTGAAAAATCATCGGTAACACAAGGCCGTTATTTTTCTGCATTATCTTGCTGTGCTTTATATAAGCCGATGAAATCCAGCATACTCAGCGTAGCGACAACATTCAAGTCATCATCGAGAATTTCATATAAAATGCCATCACTTCCGCGAATGCTGAAAAAGACGATGGCATCCTCATCGCCGCCGCCTTCCCTATGCGGCTCATCGCTTGGGGGGCTGGAGGTATAACTGCCGACGGGCCTGGCTTCCTTTAATGCGCCATTGGCTTCATAAAGACGATGTTCCCCTTGAATGACAAACGTATTATTCAAGGCTAAATGCCGGTGCAGAATAATCTGTTGGTTTGCCGCAAACTTAAAAATCACATCGATGATTTTATCGTTTTCATCAATATTGAGAATCGAATAAGCGAGATTCTCAAACCCTTCAAGGCTTTGCCATTTAATGTTGCAATCATCGAAAAAATATCTTGTCATCTGTTTTCCCCCTTATTGGGCCTATTGGTTTGGTAGGCGCTAGATTAGCGAGTTAATGTAAGTCCGTAACCTCATATCTGCCCGCAAAAGCCGGGCAATTTGCCCGGCTTTTCTGCGGCTATTTTCCAGGCGTAGCATTCGGGCGTAAAATGACCTGAAAGGCGTGAGGCAAGGCAATGGATCATTTCGCTGCCGAATCGTCAACAAAATATCTGGGAAGCTTGCTTATCATGAATCTAAAATTTCACCTGCTATCGCGTATCGTCGTCATTGCCGTCATTTGCCTGATTGCAACAGCAGGCTGTGTCCTTTATCAAGCTGACCGGCAATCAATTCTTACAACGCGGGTAACGGTTGAATCAATCGATAAGCAATTGGAACTTCAATTGCTGCGTATCGATGCGGGTTTTGGCCAGCCGGAACGCTTTCCTGATTTTGATTTATGGAAAGAGACCGGAATGGTGTCAGGCGTTTGTGTCAGTTATCTATCGGCGCATGGCAGTTTCAGGCGCAGCATTTGCAATGGCGCAAAAATTACTTCCCGAATTTGGCCCACCTGGTTCGAAAGCTTTTACCGATGGACTTTCCATCCGGGGTATGAAATGGTGCGACAGGTAGCATTCAATGGTCGGATTCATGGTTCCATAGTCGTCGCGCCCAGCCCTGAGATGGGAATAGCAAGCGCCTGGCAAGCTATTCGTGGTTTAATGGGGCTTTCCGTCAGCTCCACGTTGGCTCTTTGCCTGCTGGTTTATTTCACGATAAGTCGAGCCTTACGTCCGGCACAGGTGATCATTGCGGGTTTGGAGAAAATGGAGAAGGGGGAGTTGTCGATTCGGCTGCCGGCTTTCGAGCTAAAGGAATGGCAGCGGACCGGAAAAGCCATTAATCAACTGGCGGCAAGCCAGGAACAGCTTCTTTCAGAGCGTAAAAAATTAGCGCTGAAATTGATGACTATCCAGGAGGAAGAGCGCCGTTATCTGGCAAGAGAACTTCACGACGAGTTTGGTCAATGCCTGGCTGCGATCAATGCGGTTGCGGCTTCTATTTCCCAAACCGCAGAATATGAATGTCCCGCACTGGTTCCGGAAGCAAAAAACATCAGTCGAATTATCGGTCACATGATGTCGGTATTGCGCGGATTATTGTTGCGTTTGCGTCCTTCGGATATTGACGAATTGGGCCTCACGGCCAGTTTAAAAAGCCTGGCGACGGGCTGGAATGCCGGCGGTAGCGGCAAAATTCATTATAGCCTCGCTGTTGATGGCGATCTCGACCGCTTGCCCGAACCTATTCCCGTTACCATTTTTCGTATTGTTCAGGAATGTCTGACCAATGTGGCAAAACATTCCGCCGCCGCTCATGCGAAAGTAACACTCAGGACAATTCCCGCAAATAACCCGATAACGGCTATTGAGCTTAGTATCGAAGATGACGGTAAAACAAACAAGCTGCCGTTTGAAGACAGTCCCGGAATTGGCCTGCTCGGCATACGGGAGCGTGTAACTGCACTCGGAGGTCGATTGGTATTGGAAACGTGCAAACCGAGCGGGCTTGCCGTCCAGGTATGGCTTCCGGTTCAGCCGCTTTCAGGGACATGAACATGGCCAGTTCAGATCGCATCAGAATTTTGCTGGTCGATGACCATGCCATCGTGCGCGAAGGATACCGCTCGTTGTTGGCGAAGCAACCGGGAATGGAAGTGATTGCTGAAGCAGCCGATGGCGTGGAGGCTTATTCGCATTTTAAGGCTTGCAAGCCTGATGTAGCCGTTATGGATATTTCGCTGCCCGGTCAAGGAGGGTTGGAGGCTATTGCGCGTATTAAGCAACGATGCCCGGAGGCAAAAATACTGGTATTCAGCATGCACCAGAATCCGGGCTTTGCTGTTCAGGCAACCCGGGCGGGTGCGCTGGGTTATGTCACCAAAAGCAGTGCGCCGGAGGTTTTGATTCGGGCTATCCATGATGTCTATGCCGGACGCCTCACGCTGAGCGCCGATATGGCGCAGGCACTGGCCTTGGAGAAGCTGGGCGGAGATAACAGCGCGCTGCAGGATTTGACGGTACGGGAATTCGAGATTCTGCGACTGTTAGTCGAAGCCCGGTCAACGGATGCTATTGCTCGAACGCTCAATATCAGTCCAAAAACCGTAGCGAACTGCCATTACCTGATCAAGCGAAAACTCGGCGTAGCCAGCGACATTGAGTTGACCCGCCTGGCCATCAGGATGAATGTAATTAATCTCCTGGAGTTATCGGGACCACTGTCGAAAAACTTGTAAATCAATGTCAGCAGGCAGGACTTGATTTGCCGTGGGAAGTACGCTCTAATCCTTCATCCATCCAAACGAGCTCCTTAATTCGAATGTTATCGCGCAATACCCATGTACATACCCCCACATTTTGAACAGCCGAGTATTGAAGTCATGCACGAACTGATTCGTAGCAGGCCGCTAGCCACGCTGGTCACCCTCTCGTCAAATGGCATCAACGCAAATCACATTCCGTTGCACCTATCTGCAGCGCCTTCGCCGTTTGGCGCCTTACGAGGTCACGTTGCTCGTTCAAATCCAGTCTGGAGTGATCTGAAATCGGATATTGAGGTGCTGGCTATATTCCACGGCCCGGACGCTTACATCAGCCCGTCCTGGTACGCAACCAAGCAGGAGGCGGGGAAGGTCGTTCCCACATGGAATTACACGGTCGTGCATGCCTACGGTTCTTTGCGCATTATCGATGATGCTTCCTGGATTCGTACCCAGCTTGAGACGCTCACCGCTCATAACGAGGCGACTTTTTCCGAACCGTGGGCCGTATCGGATGCTCCAGATGATTTTACCGAAAAGCTAATTGAGGCAATTGTTGGAATTGAAATGATTATTACCCGGCTATCCGGTAAGTGGAAGGTAAGTCAAAATCAACCGCCACAAAATCAGGCCAGTGTTATACAAGGGCTGAATACAAGCAGTCAAAGAGACGCGGCGGCAATGGCTGCACTGGTCAATATCGGGGTAAAAAATGCACGTTAACATTGCGAGCAACCAGCAAATTCTGCGCTTTTGTCTGCCGATGATTTTACACATTAGACAGACAAGCCATTGATGGGATTTATACTCGAAAAAGTTGTACCGTGGGGGCGTTCTCATGATGAGTATGTCCGCATGTTTGGCCTTACGGAGGCCGATCAGGAACTTCGTATTCTTGGCTGCGGTGATGGTCCGGCGGCGTTTAATGCGGAATGGACCAAACGAAGCGGAACCGTCGTCTCAGTCGATCCGATTTATGTTTTTGACGCCTCTCAGATCAGAAGCCGCATCGCTGAGAGTTATGAAACCGTTATGGCCCAGATGCGCAAGAACCAAAGCGACTATGTTTGGGGCGCCATCTCGTCGGTTGAAGAACTGGGGCACATTCGCATGTTGGCAATGGACACGTTTCTGTCTGACTTCGAAGCCGGGAAGAAAAATGGTCGCTATATTGCCGGAGAATTGCCGTTACTGCCTTTTGAAAGCGGCACGTTCGATCTTGCTTTGTCGTCACATTTCTTATTTTTATACAGCGCCCACTTTTCTGCCGAAATTCACCTTCAGGCTCTGCGGGAAATGTTGCGAGTAGCTCGCGAAGTCAGAGTATTTCCTACGCTTACGCTTGACGGAAAGCCTTCGCCACACATTACCTTCATCAGAGAATCCCTTGAGAGCCTTGGTTTTTGTGTTGAGGTTCGGCGTGTACAATACGAATTCCAGCGTGGCGGCAATGAAATGTTGGTCATCAAGCTTGTCCAACATTTGTCCTAATGCCGAACGACAGCGTATTGTTGAAAGGCTATCGACCGGACGAATCGAGCGCAGTATTGGCCGTATTCCATAAGCTATGAATAAAAAGGTATCCCTGCCGACATTCCTATTAATCCCAGCTGAGCGCACCGCCCGTTTGGTATTCCGTCACCCGTGATTCAAAGAAATTCTTCTCTTTCTTGAGATCGATCATTTCACTCATCCAGGGGAAGGGATTCGCGGCTCCGGGATAAAGCACATCCAGGCCGATCTGCTGGCAGCGGCGGTTGGCGATAAAGCGCAGGTATTCCTTGAACATGGCTGCGTTCAGTCCCAACACACCGCGCGGCATCGTGTCTTCGGCATAGCGGTATTCGAGTTCCACGGCCTGTTGCATCAGCGCCTTGATTTCATCGCGGAAGTCATCCGTCCACAACTGCGGATTTTCCAGTTTGATGGTGTTGATAAGGTCAACGCCGAAATTGCAATGCAGCGACTCGTCGCGCAGGATGTATTGATACTGCTCCGACGCACCCTGCATTTTGTTCTGCCGTCCCAGCGCCAGAATCTGCACAAAACCCACATAGAAAAACATGCCTTCCATGATGCAGGCAAACACGATCAGCGAGCGTAACAGTTGCTGGTCGGCTTCCAGTGTGCCGGTTTTGAACTTCGGATTGGTCAAGATATCGATAAATGGAATCAGGAACAAGTCCTTATCCCGGATGCTGGGGATTTCGCAGTAGGCATTGAAGATTTCCCCCTCATCCAGGCCCAGACTCTCGACGATGTATTGGTAGGCATGGGTATGGATGGCTTCTTCAAAGGCTTGCCGCAGCAGGTATTGACGGCATTCCGGCGCGGTAATGTGGCGATAGGTGCCGAGCACGATATTGTTGGCGGCCAGCGAATCGGCCGTGGTAAAAAAGCCCAGGTTGCGCTTGATGATCAGCCGTTCGTCTTCGGTCAGCGCCGTGCTGTCTTTCCACTGGGCAATGTCGCGGCTCATCTGGACTTCCTGCGGCATCCAGTGGTTGGCGCAGCCCGCCAGGTATTTATCCCAGGCCCAATGGTATTTGAACGGCACCAGCTGGTTGACATCGGTCTGGCCGTTGATGACGCGCTTATCCTGGGCATTGACGCGGCCGGCTAAGGCAGGTTGATTGGCGGCGCTTAATCCTGAGACTGGAGCGGATGTTGACAACATTGCTTTTGTTTGAATAGGCAATGCTTCACTGAGTATTTCTTCTTCAAATAACAACATGATATTTTCCTTATAATCTTGAATTACGGTGATCGTGTGCTTATTGGCAGGCTTCGCAGCCGGGATCGTCGATCAAACATTGCTTGGGTTCCGGCACTTGTGCCCCTGAGGGTATGAGCGAGGAAACCGCATTCAGTTCACCGCCCGTCCCCGTTGATTTCTCGGTCGAAGTCGCCCCGAGCGAGCGCAGGTAATAGGTGGTTTTCAAGCCGCGCTGCCAGGCCAGAAGATAGGTGTCGTGCAGCTTTTTACCGGAAGGAACGGCAAAGTAGAGATTCAGCGATTGCGCCTGGTCTATCCATTTTTGCCGCCGGGCGGCGGCTTCCACCAGCCAGCTTGGATCAATCTCAAAGGCCGTGGCATAAAGCGCTTTCAGTTCGGCGGGGATGCGGTCGATCCGGGCCAACGAGCCGTCGTAATATTTGATGTCCGCCACCATCACTTCATCCCATAAATCGAGCGCCTTAAGCTCATTGACCAGCGCCTCATTGACCACGGTAAATTCGCCGGACAGATTGGATTTCACATACAGGTTTTGATAGTCCGGTTCAATGCTGGCGGATATGCCGATGATATTGGCAATCGTGGCGGTTGGCGCAATTGCCACGCAATTCGAGTTACGCATTCCATATTGTTGAATGTGGCTTCTTAACGCAACCCAATCCAGGGTGCTGCTGCGATCGACTTCCACCTGACCGCCACGGGCTTCGCTTAACAGGTTCAGCGTATCTAGCGGCAAAATCCCCTGATCCCACAAACTGCCCTTAAAGCTGGAATAGGCGCCGCGCTCCTGCGCCAAGTGGCTGGATGCCGAATAGGCGTGATAACAGACGGCTTCCATCGTATTGTCGGCGAATTCAACGGCTTCGATTGAAGCGTAAGGAATCCGTAGCGCATGCAGGCAATCCTGAAAGCCCATGACGCCCAAACCCACAGGACGATGGCGGTAGTTGGCGTTACGTGCACTGCCGACGGCATAAAAATTGATGTCGATGACGTTGTCCAGCATCCGCATCGCGGTCGTGATGGTGCTTTTGAGCTTGGCTTGATCCAGTGCCAATTTGCCATTGTCTTCCGTCAAATGCGCCAGTAAATTCACTGAACCTAAATTACAGACGGCGATTTCAGTCGCGGAGGTATTCAGGGTAATTTCAGTGCACAAGTTGGAGCTATGCACCACGCCGACATGCTGCTGCGGAGAGCGGATGTTGCAGGCATCTTTAAACGTAATCCAGGGATGGCCGGTTTCAAACAGCATCGACAGCATTTTGCGCCACAGTTGCAGGGCGGAGACACGCTTGAACAATTTGATCACGTCGAGATCCGCGCGGCGCTCGTATTCGCAGTAAGCCGCAGCAAATGCGCGGCCGAACTTGTCATGCAAGTCGGGTACATCGGATGGCGAAAATAAGGTCCATTCGGCATTGTCAATGACACGCTGCATGAACAGGTCGGGAACCCAGTGCGCGGTATTCATGTCGTGGGTTCGGCGGCGGTCGTCACCGGTGTTTTTCCGCAAATCCAGAAACTCTTCGATGTCCAGATGCCAGGTTTCCAGATAGCCGCAGACGGCACCTTTGCGTTTGCCACCTTGGTTTACGGCGACGGCGGTATCGTTGGCGACTTTCAGGAAGGGAATCACGCCCTGGCTTTTGCCGTTGGTGCCTTTGATGCGCGAACCCAAGGCACGCACTGGCGTCCAGTCATTGCCGATGCCGCCGGCATATTTTTGCAACAAGGCGTTTTCCTTGATCGCCTGATAGATGCCGTCCAGATCATCGCTGACCGTGCTGAGATAGCAGGACGAAAGCTGGGAATGCACGGTGCCGCTATTAAACAGCGTCGGCGTGGAGCTCATAAAATCAAAGCTGGACAACACATTATAAAATTCGATGGCCCGGCCTTCGCGGTCAATCTCGTTGATTGCCAGCCCCATCGCTACACGCATGAAGAAAATCTGCGGCAGTTCGATACGCCGCTCCTCGATATGTAAAAAGTAGCGGTCATAGAGGGTTTGCAAGCCAAGATAGCCGAACTTGAAGTCACGGTCTGCCACCAACGCCTCGCCAAGTTTGGTCAAATCAAATTGCGCCAGGCGCTGATCCAGCAAGCCTACTTCAACACCCAGTTTGATGTAGTGCGGGAAATGCTCAGCGTAACGGCATTGCACCGCGGCATGACTGACCCTTTCGCCCAACACTTCTGCACGAATCAAATCCAGCAGCAAACGCGCGGTGACATAATTGTAAGCCGGTTCGCGCTCGATCAGGCTGCGGGCGGAAAGAATCAAGGCTCGGCGCACTTCGTTGAACGCAATGCCGTCATAACAATCGCGCACGGTCTGCTCGACGACAACCTTGGGGTTGACTACGGCGCCTAAATCCAGGCAGGCTTCCGCCGCCATTTCTATGAGCTGGGCGACATCCAACGGCTGCCTGACGCCATCGATAGTCACATGGATTTGAGACATACCGGGCGTTTGGCTGGCGCGCTCGGCGGCGCGTTTTTCGCGGTACAGCACGTAGGCTTTGGCGACGTCGTGCTCGCCGGAGCGCATCAAGGCCAATTCGACCTGATCCTGAATATCTTCGATATGCACCGAGCCGCCGGAAGGCAGGCGGCGCATCAGCGCGGTGACGACGGTTTGCGTCAGCACCATTACTTGTTCGCGTATCCGGCTGGATAGAGCGGTTTGACTCTGTTCCACCGCCAAAAACGCCTTGCTCATGGCGATGGAGATTTTTTCTGCATTAAATGCGACGGCGGCGCCATTGCGCCGGATGACTTGTATTGTGGGGCTTGTGGCGGAATGCTGCCTTGGTTGCGACAATGCGTCGAAAGACGCCGTGGTATCGGTATCGTACATGGATAGCTCCTTAAAATTAGGAGCGGGAATGCCTTCAAAAACGACGCGGCAGTTCAGGTGCATCAGCGCACTGGATTTCGATGTGCAGGCATTGAACTGTACGCCAGTCTTAAAGACCAGCATGGCGGAAAGCAGTCAGTTGGCACAAATAAGCAACGGATACCTTCCATCTGCCGAGGACACCCCGCCTCAAACGTGTTGAAAAAAACATACGGCAGGTCTCCTGGCTTTCGGGTCGTTGCATGTTGTCGGCCTTCCCAAGTCAGCATTGTTTCTGACTCAGTGGCAAATGGTTGACAACACACTCTCCGATTACAGTTGCGGGGGCAGCTCCGGTTTTCAGATGGCATTCTATGAGTTCATCTGTCACCGGATTCCCTTTTATCCCAGCTCAAGAAACAAGCGTGAGAACCGTATGGTGGTTAAGGTAACATTGAAAATGCTTGTACGTCAATAAAAACACTATATGCTGCTAAATTATCTTAATATAAATCTATATATAGTGATAACAAGACGAATATTGATTTGCCGTTACTGTGCGACAAATTTTACTTATACAATCATTTGGAGATTTTTTAGCCGACTCTTTTACCCGTTTCGTGAGATGATTCCTATCCTAAAATCCTTAACGGGATTTATATTCCGAATTCTGTGTTGACCCCAAGGATAGGTCTGTCAGGCTGGTCGTTTGCAGGGAAAGTGTTGGAAGTTGCTGAAAAGGAAATGATCCCTTTACTGGTGATGATAGTGGTGATTCCGTGTTGTTCTGGCCCGATAGCGAAACCGTTACCTAATGTTATATTCAGTAGGTACGTGTCTGCCAAAAGTAAGCTGGAAAACAAAATCCGAGAAGAATGCGAGAATTTTTTGGAGTCCTTGTTGGAATAGGCTTTAAGCAGAGAAGGAACGGTTTTTGTCATGGATCGCTCGGAATCCAACAAAGAAATTTTGAGATTGTTTAGGAAGAAAGCTAGGCCGGATAGAAAAATTTAGTTTTTCAGTTTGCTATTCCAGTATCCGACGTAAGCCAAATAAGCTTTTTCAGTAGTCAAAAAATTAATGTGTTGTTCAACAGTTAGTTTGAATGCTGATATGGTATTAACGCCTAATCTGCGAGCTTTTTCCATTCTATGGTTGCCATCAATCAAATTAAATTTTCCAGGAGCTATTTCGGCAAAAATGACAGGACGATAAATATCGACAGAGTCGATATAAGGTTCATTGAGATTAGAAAAATTTTGATTAAATTCAGTTACTGTAACTTGTTCCAAAATAAATTTATCAGGATTTTTTTCAATAAATGAGAACATCTTTGTGATGTTGAATTCGAATATTCCATTCGGAAACAACTCGTCCCCATCATCAACAGTGCAAGGTATGAATTTTTTGTTTCTCTTTAATTTCATTGAAAAAAATTGTTTAACGGATGGGGTACTTGCAAAATTACCATAACATGTTGATTTGCATATGTTTATAATAACGACACAAGCTATTATAAATCAATAACTTAGATGTAATTTTGCAAGTACCTCGGATGAATTCACCTAAATCCTCATCATTATACAATGTGATAAGTTGAATTTCCGGGCCTCGCTGAAAAGTAAAAGATCCAACAATTACATTTTGTAAGGTATTGCATTCCCGGCAACCTGTTTTACCGTGTATTCAAAACACAAAAACAGGAAGCCGAAATGACAGTTACAGCCGAAACAATCAAATCAACTATTCAATCTCGCCTGCTCGAAATGGTGGAATCACGCCATGAATTAATCAAGCATGCGCAATCCTTATCGGGCCTGGGTATTTCCGTGAGGGATTCCAGGCTTTATATCAGTGAATGCTTCGAAGCCGTTGCTGAGAGCTACCTTGAAAATCTTTGTGGAAAATTAAGTAGTCAACATTCCAATGGGACGCCGGCTAAAGTGTCTTTGGATGTCGCTCTGTATAAAGTCATATCCAGCCGGAGCCGTCGCGAAAAATTCGCTGAACTGTTCTGGTCACATGTCGATGGGGATCTGGAGGCAGACAGAGCACTGATTGAAGCCTATTTGGCTGAAGTTAAGTTTGAGGCTATTGCTGAATCGATCAATCAGCAAGTGGGAAGCCTAGAAGAAAAAGGCCTCAACATGCTGGCATGTAAAATCATCGATCGCTTGAATTTAAAGTGCGAGCGTGGATATTACGAGCCTTACAAAAAGGCAGGGCGCGTCATTTGCCAAACCTGGTCAGTTAATTACCACGATGCCTATTCGAAGATAAGCGAACTGACAGCTTTAAGCGAGGCGTTCAGTATCATTGAAAAGGAATCCGGCGTGTCATTGGGTGTCGCGATCAGCGAGTATATTTCGGCTATCAAAGATCTCAGCTGGTCTCGGGAAAAAATCGCTTCCAGGACGATTTTTGGTAAAGGCGGGCATCTTGAAATACTCTGCTTCAAAGACAAACATGAGTATCGATTCAGCATTCAAGCATTCGATGCCTTGATTGCTTTCCTGACGATCAACGGCGAAGCAGATGCCGCGGATAGGGTTATCGAGAAAACCGGCTTGCAGGAGGCGGCATGATGGTAATGCGCTATCTCCCTGCAGAACTAGATCAGATTCAATCCAAGGGTAGTACGGCCACTAAAGCAGGTTCTTTGGCAGCTTTGCATGAAAAGCGCAAGGAAACCCTGTCTCAGTTCTTTACACCCGATTGGTTGGTTAGTTTTATTTGGCAGGCTATATCACCTGCCTTTGATAGCGATGACGGCCGGTACCGGCTGCTGGATAACAGCATCGGGAGTGCTGGCATGTTCCGCTATGCAGATCCTAAGCGGTTTCATTTGTGCGGTCTGGATGTCGATGGCCAGTTGGTTGAAATGGTATCTGAAATCCTTGACGGAAACGGATACATGTTCGACTTGGTTCATGCCGGCATGGAATCGGTCGAATTGGTTAAATATAGTGCTGCACTCATCAATCCACCGTTCTCTATTCCGCTATCGAGTCCATTCCTCAATGCTTACCCTGGCGTTACCCATTACGGGAAATACGGCCCT
>JAGXSU010000105.1 GCA_018333785.1 Methylomicrobium sp.
CGCAATGCCGCACCTTCCAGACGGACATTCTTCGAACAATTCCGAACCTTACTTCAATTTATGCCTTTTGATAATTGGCAGCATTTGATGCGGTTCATGCTTTATGGAGAAAATCAAATACCTAGAAAAACGTAAGGTTTTAAAATGGGAATTGCTGGCATTAAATATTGTTAGTTGCGATTTAACAAGTGAATCAGTATTATACGCAGTTCTCAAATTAGTATGTAACCCGTTTAAGGTCCTGTGGAAGCAAAACAATGAAACCAGACATTCATCCAGAATACAAACAAATCACTGTAACATGTGGTTGCGGCAATACATTTGAAACCGCTTCAGTTATCGGTCGCGATCTTCATATAGAAGTATGTTCCGCCTGCCATCCCTTTTATACCGGCAAACAAAGAGTTTTAGATACCGCTGGCCGTGTAGATAAATTCCGCAAAAAATACGGTAAATAAGTACTTCTCTGTTGCAGGGATGACTTGCAGTTCTAGGCCTAAGGATAGGCCATGCATGAAATTAACTGGTTTCGGGTAGTGGGTAATAGGCTTAAAGAAGCATCAAGCTTCGCTGTTATCATCGGATCAGATAGCCCGGAACCGGTAATTACAAAAAATCAATAGAGCGCGTTGTCTTAAAATAAGGCCTCTACCGAGCTTTTATCCTCATTTGAGTTAGTAGTTGGTTTGGATGTTTTAGGCGATATCTCGCTTGGAATAGTCTCGGATCGTGTTGCGTCAAAATACTCCCATGTCCCTGATGGTGCATTATCAGGTGCTAATGACGCATGATTTCCACCTATAAAGCGTTTAATGATTCCATCGGGCGGTGTCAATGGCGTTTCCGGAATTCCTTCCAACGCGTAACGCATAAAATCAATCCACATAGGCAGTGCTGCTGCGCCGCCCGTTTCCTTTGAACCCAGTGGGCTTGTATTATCAAAGCCTATCCATGCGGTAGCCGCTACATTATTGTTATAACCATTAAACCAGGCATCCCGTTGATCGTTTGTAGTACCGGTTTTTCCTGCCAGATCCTGGCGTCCCAATACTTTTGCGCGCGTCGCGGTTCCGCTTTGAATCACATCACGTAACATTGAATTCATAATGAAATTGATTTGCGGTGAAATTGCTCTGGGCGCGGTGCCGGGCTGAGGAAAGGGGTCATCTGCGGCGCAAGTGCTACAGGAGTGAACCGGCTTGGTCTGGAATAAAAGTTGGCCTTCACTTGATTCGATACGCTCAATAAAAAAGGGCTCAATTAGAAATCCGCCATTAGCGAAAACGGCATAAAGTCTGGCCATCTGCATCGGTGTTGCTTTACCCGCACCCAGAGCCAGGCTCATTGTTTTTGGTAGTTGGTCTTCAGTGAAGCCGAATCTTAATGCCGTTTCTATGGCCTTGTCGACGCCGATCTGCTGAAGAATACGGACTGAAATCAGGTTGATGGATTTCTTCAGTGCGGTTCTTAATGGAGTGGGGCCGCGAAATTTTTTATTATAGTTTTCAGGCCGCCAGCCATTTGCCTGACTGGGGTCCGCGATAACGATAGGCGCATCATTGACCTGGGTGGCTGCGGTATAACCATTTTCCAATGCTGCGGTATAAATTACCGGTTTGAATCCTGAGCCGGGTTGGCGAATAGATTGCACGGCACGATTAAATTTATTTTTATAAAAATCATAACCGCCAGATAGAGCCATGACCGCACCGTTATAGGGATTTAAGGCAACAAAAGCGGCTTCGGCTTCAGGGACTTGGGCAAGGCGCCAGGATTGGTCCTCAAGTTGCCGGACATAAATAACCTCAGCATTTTTCAGGACCTGACTGACATATTCAGGCGACGGTCCTCGTGCGTCACGGGAAATGTATCTTTTGGCCCATTTCATGTTTTCCCAGGAGATAACGATTGCTGTACCGTTTTGTAATTGAGCAATGGCAGCGTCTACGCCCAATTGAGTAATAATTGCGGGTAAACAGTCGCCCACAGTTGGAAGTTCAGTAAAGAGGTGTTTCTTTTTATTGAGCGCAGTGTGGGCTGCGTATCGGTACCCGTGTCTTTCATCATAAGCGTGCAAGGTATTTCTTAATGCGTGATTGGCCGTTGTTTGCAGCGGCTGGGTTATGGTGGTGTAAACCCGCATACCCGAGTTGTAGGCATCCTCGCCGTATTGTTCGACAATTTTCTTGCGCACCATTTCAGCGACAAAAGGGGCGGATAGCGTAATGTTGCTTTTTTGAGGTTTAGCCGTGTTCGGTTGTTTTAACGCGGTTTCAAATTCCTCTGCATTGATATGGTTTAATTCATGCATGCGTCGCAATACATAGTTTCGCCGTTCAAGCGCCCTGGCCTCGTTAGTAAATGGATTAAATAAAGAAGGCGCTTTAGGAAGGCCTGCAATGATCGCGCTCTCAGCTATGGTCAACTCATCCAGTGACTTTCCAAAGTAGGTTTGAGCTGCAGCAACGACACCATAAGAGCGGTGGCCGAGATATATTTTGTTGAGGTAAAGTTCAAGGATCTTGTCTTTACTGAACGTTTGCTCAATTTGTAATGCCAGGATGATTTCCTTGATTTTGCGGATAAAGGTTTTTTCGCTGGTGAGCAGGAAATTGCGGGTAACCTGCATTGTGATAGTGCTTCCGCCTTGAGATTTCTTACCGGTCAATGCAAGTTGTATGGCTGCGCGGATAATACCTTTATAATCGACGCCGGGGTGTGTTTCGAAACTGTCGTCTTCAGCCGAGATAAAAGCATGAATGAGGTTTTTGGGAACCTTGTCGATAGTGATGGGGGTCCGTTTCTTTTCCCCGAATTCTGCAATCAGGACACCGTCCTTGCTGAATATCTGTAAAGGTATCTGATAATGAACTTCTTTTAACTGATTGACATCGGGAAGTTCCTCCAGAATTTTTTTATACACGAAATAACTGCCAATCATGCCGATTACAGCAAGCAGTGCCAAGAAGAAAGCCAGCCATTTCAGCAGTTTAAAAAGCAATTTTTTTGCCACAAAAAGTCCAGGTTGTTCGCCGTTTGGATTTTTATTCCTAAAAAATCACCGGAACAAAAATGTGTTGCTCAAAATAAACTTGATTCTACTTAAGAGCAACATTTTACTGAAATTTAATAGTTTTTTTATGATGAATTTTAAAAGGCTACTATACTTTGGGCATTATTTATTTCTGCAATCTACTCAATCAAGAAGGCAATACGGTGTCTTTTAACAATCTTTCTTACCATTTAGTTTTGCACAGGTTCGGATATGAGCTGGTTTAGCAGAAAACAAATGCCTGTTTTAGGCTTGGATATCAGCACGGCAGCAGTCAAATTATTGGAATTAAGTTTGACGGGTGTGCGTTACAAAGTAGAGAGTTACGCGGTTGCGCCGTTGCCTCAGGATGCCGTTGTTGATAAAAATATTGCCAATGTCGATGTTATCTCTGATGCCATTCGCCAAGCGGTTAAAATATCAGGGACGAAATTGAAGCATGCCTGCGTAGCGGTTGCAGGCTCAGCTGTAATGACCAAAACCATTAGCATGTCTGCAGCGCTAAGCGAAGATGACATGATTGAACAAATCATGGTCGAGGCGGATCAGTATGTGCCTTATGCGTTGGATGAGGTCAATATCGATTTCGAGGTTCAAGGCAAGAATGCAAAAAATCCGGATATGGTCGATGTTTTACTCGCTGCGTCTCGACGAGACAATGTCGAAGACCGGGTGGAAGCGTTAAGCAAAGCGGGGATAAAAGCCAGGATTGTCGATGTAGAAGCCTTTGCCATGGAAAATGCATTTACCTTACTTGCGGGGCAGTTCAACGATAAAGGCGGAGCAAGCACGGTTGCCATTGCCGACATTGGCGCCACAATGGCTACGTTGAACGTCATTCACCAAGGAAAAACCATTTACACGCGGGAGCAGGCTTTCGGCGGCAGGCAATTGACTGACGAAATTCAGCGGCGTTACGGCTTGTCTTATGAAGAGGCAGGTTTGGCTAAACGGCATGGCGGATTGCCGGACAATTATGCGATGGATGTTTTGGATCCCTTCAAAAAAGCCATGGTCCAACAAATTGCACGGTCACTGCAGTTTTTCGTGTCTTCAAGTGCAAATCGCACCATTGATAATGTCATCTTGGCCGGTGGTTGCGGGTCAATTCCCGGTATCGCAAAACTCGTAGAGCAAAGTCTGGGCGCCCCGGCTTATGTGGCAAATCCCTTTATCAACATGGCGCTATCCAACAAGGTAAGGCCGCAAAGCTTGAGTAACGATGCTCCGGCCATGATGATAGCCTGCGGTCTGGCAATGAGGAGTTTTGACTGATGGCTCGTATCAATTTACTTCCTTGGCGCGCAGAGCAAAAAAAACAAAAACAAAAAGATTTTCTTTACGCAGGATTATTTGCGCTTTTTATTACGGTCCTGATCCAGCTGGCAATTCATATGTATTATGAAGATGCCAAAGCCTATCAGGAAAGCAGAAACCAATATTTAAAAAGCGAAATAGCGATTGTCGAAAAGAAGATTCAAGAGATAAAGGTCATTGAAGAGAAAAAGAAGCAGTTATTGACCAAGATCGATGTCATACAAAAATTACAGGGCAGCCGTCCCTTAATTGTCAGGTTATTTGATGAATTGGCTAAAACGGCGCCGGACGGAGTGTATTTGACCAGCTTTACCCAGACCGATGACAGGCTTACTTTTAACGGTAAAGCGGAGTCTAATGCCAGGGTCTCGGCATTTATGCGTTCAATTGATGCGTCAAGCTGGATGCACAGTCCCAATTTACAAATAATCCAGGCTAAAGATAAAACCAAAGTTGAACAACTGAGTGATTTTGTTTTGGTTGCCAAGCTAGGCGCTAAGCCCGTACAACCCAATGGTAATAAATGATGAATTTATCGGAAATTAATTGGGACATCAACGAGGCCGGAGTTTGGCCGCTACCTGTTAAAATTATCGCAATCCTGATTGTCTGTATTTCGGCTGCGGCAGCCGGGTATTATTACGATACGGTAGATCAAATGGATCAATTGGCGGCTTTGGAAAAAAGTGAACTTGAGTTGAAGAGTAATTTTGAAATCAAGCAAAAAAAAGCCGTTAACTTGCAGGATTACAAAGACCAGCTTCAACAGATTGAGTCCCTTCTCCAGGAAATGATTAGACAAATGCCCACCAAAGCTGAAGTGGCCAGTTTGTTAGTCGATATTTCCCAGACCGGATTAGCCAGTGGTTTGGAGTTTCGTTTATTCAAGCCAAGTCAGCCTATTAAAAGGGATTTTTATTATGAATTGCCCATCGATATTCAGGTTATTGGAAAATATGAAGAGTTGGGTTTGTTTGTGAGCGGCTTATCCTCATTACCCCGAATTGTTACTGTCCACAACGTCAAGATTTCGCCAATGGCCAAGAGCGATATCATGGTCATGAACACCACGGTTAAAACGTATAACGAGGGTAGCGAAAATGATTCAGGTGCCCCTGGTGCCGGACAGAAGGCAGCTGGTAAAAGGATCAAAAAATGAAGCTGTTGCTGAGAAAAAATCCAAATTATTTGCCCGTCTTGTTGATCATGCTGGTATCAAACGTATTGACCGGTTGTGCTGACAAAGATCCATCCGACCTTAGAGGCTTTGTGGCCGAGGTTAAGGCGCGTCCCAAAACTCAAATTGAGCCCTTGCCCGAAATAAAATTGGTTGAGCCTTTTTTGTTTAAGCCTAATGGCTTACGGGATCCTTTTAAACCCAACGAAAAAATTGATCTGGCCGAAACGGGTGGAGCCTCGGTAGGCTCGGGTGTGAAGCCTGATAACACTCGGCGAAAAGAGGAGATGGAAGCTTACCCGCTGGACTCACTGCGCATGGTGGGCACCGTCAAAAAGGACGGTATTTGGGCGCTGATCAAGGCTGTCGATAAGACGGTCCATCGTGTGCAAGTAGGTAATTACTTGGGAAAAAATCATGGAAAAATTATCCGAATCGTCGAAGATAAAATCGAATTGATGGAGATAGTGGCTGACAAGCCCGGCACATGGCGAGAGCAGCAAACTTCACTGACTTTGGCGGAATGATGTTGGGGAATGACACAATGACTACTAAGAATAACGGTATTACAGTGAAAATATTTTCTCAGCTCTCATGGAGCACGCTTTTATTAAGTACGATACTGATATTTGGCTACTCTGCCGGCAGTTTGGCCGATACACGTCAAATCAAATCGCTGAACTTTACCAAAAGTGCAGGAGGGGCGCTGCAGTTGCAGCTTGAAATGGACGGTCCGGTCATTGAACCTCGCGTTTTTCATACCGAGAACCCTGCTCGTATTGCACTCGATTTTAGCGGTGTAAAAAGTGCGCTGGCGCAAAAGAAATTTCCCATCAATCAGGATGCAGCGGATAGCGTCTATGTCGCCGAGTCCGGGGACAGGGTGCGAGTCGTAGTCAATCTTTTGTCCTCAGTCCCTTATGAAACCAGGACAGAAGGAAATCTTTTTTTCCTGACCTTAAATCAGACCGCAGAAGTAGCCGCTCCGATTTTACCCCAGGCTTCATTTCTTCCAGCCGCGATTGGCGCAGATCGAAAATCAGTTGTGGCCGAGTTAATGCCGGAACAGGATATCAAAGGCGTTGATTTCAGGCGCGGGGAAAGAGGCGAAGGCCGGATTCTCGTGTCTTTAAACAAACCCAATACCATGGTGAACACCAAGGAAATAGGGGGTAAGATCGTATTGAGTTTCGTCAACACCACATTGCCGCCTAATTTGTCCAAGCGTTTGGACGTATCCGAGTTTGCCACGCCGGTTAAATACATAGACACCGTTTACTCGCCTCAGGAAACCACCATGACGGTGGAGTTACAAAATCCGCTTTACGAGTATTCACTGTTTCAATCCGAGGGTTTGTTGACCGTCGAATTCAGGCCGTTGACCCAGGCTGAAAAAGATGTGCGGGACAGTCAAAAAGACCGCTTTGTCGGTGACCGCTTGTCACTGAACTTTCAGGACATCGATATTCGCAGCGTGATTACCTTGCTTGCTGAATTTACCGGGCAGAATGTAGTGGCCGGTGATGATGTAGTCGGTATGGTGACATTAAAACTCGATGATGTTCCCTGGGATGAAGCTCTGGCTTTTATCATGATGACCAAAGGGCTGGAAAAATACCAATCCGGCAACGTGACGTTGATCGCCCCGGTCGGTAAGATCAAGGATTACAAAGAAAAACAACGCGAAACCGAGCGAGTGGTTGAGCAATTGGAGCCCTTGCAAACGGAATACATTAAAATCAATTATGCGCGAGCAGAAAATCTTAGCAATTTACTCTATGGCCGCAATGCCGGTTCATTGGGTGTTTGCGGTGTGACCAGTGCTTCCACGACGATGGGTCAGCAAGGTGGCGGGCAAGGGCAAGCAGGAAATCAAATGCAGGGTGGGTTATCTGCTCAAGGTGGGCAAGGAGGGCAAGGTGCGCAAGGCAGTCAGGGCCGAACCGGAGGTCAGGATGATAAATTTTCCTTGATGTCGCCTAGAGGTACAGTCGTCGTTGACGGCAGAACGAATACGTTGATTGTCAGGGAGACCGCGGCCAGGATAATTGAAATTAAAAAATTGATACGTGAATTGGATGTGCCGGTCAAGCAGGTCATGATCGAATCGCGCATTGTGATTGCCGATAACACCTTTGCGCGTGATTTAGGTGTTAGGTTTGGCGTGGCAAAACAAGGTTCGATAGGTGGTTCGGACTTTGGTATTGGTGGTGCAGGCACCCAGTCAGATATCAGCGGTGCTCAACAAGTGACTGAAATGCTGGTGGATTTGAGTGCCACCAATCCTTACGGCGCTTTGGGTATGACGTTGGCAAGAGGTGCCGATTACGTGCTGAATCTGGAATTGTCCGCTTTACAGGATCAGGGGCGTGGTGAGATTCTATCCAACCCCAGAGTCATGACCTCGGATCGCTGTGAAGCCAAGATCAGTTTGGGCCAAGAAGTGCCTTTCCAGGCGTCAAGTGCGAACCAGGGGGCTAACATCAGCTTCAAGGAAGCGCTTTTGGAATTGGCTGTGATGCCGCAAATTACGCCAAACGGAAGCATTC
Organism: Methylomicrobium sp.; assembly: GCA_018333785.1. Lineage (GTDB taxonomy): Bacteria > Pseudomonadota > Gammaproteobacteria > Methylococcales > Methylomonadaceae > Methylicorpusculum. The sequence continues at coordinate 8,096 of JAGXSU010000105.1, forward strand.
TAATGGCATTGACCATCACTAAAGATGAGCCCAATTTTGCCAGAGCAATCGGCACAGAGGGTCAGCCGCCCATCATTAAACGGGGCATTGAAACCAATGTTAATGTGATGGATGGTGAAACGGTCGTATTAGGTGGGGTTTTTGAAGGCACGCAACGAAATAATGTCAATGAAATACCCTTCTTCGCAGATTTGCCGGGTATAGGTTTTTTGTTTAAGAAAACAGTCACACAGGATGACAAATCCGAGTTGTTGATATTTGTAACGCCCAAAATTGTTCAGACCAATACCGCTAATAACTGATTGCTTCTACAAAGAGCCAAAAGGGGGCATAATGCCCCCTTTTTTAATGCCGAAAAATCGACTCACCTCATGGCGAAATCAGAAAATATATATTTAATCGGCCTAATGGGAGCGGGTAAAACGACAATTGGCAGGCAGTTGGCCAGAGCGTTGAAGTTTCCTTTCTACGACAGCGATAAAGCGATTGAAGAAGCGACAGGTGTTGATATTCCGACAATATTTGAATTTGAAGGCGAGGAAGGTTTCCGGGATCGCGAGGAAAAAATGATCCATCAGTTAACCGATCTTAAGGGAATTGTTCTGGCGACGGGAGGGGGCGCTATTTTACGTGAGGAAAATCGTAAACGCCTGCAGTCGAACGGATTTGTTGTTTATCTTCAGTGCTCCATAGAGAGAATCCTGGAGCGAACCCGCCGCGATAATCACCGCCCGCTTTTACAAACTGAAAATCCCAGAGATCGTTTGGAAAAGTTATATGAACTGCGTGAGCCGTTGTATCTCAGCTGTGCTGACACTCAGGTGAATACCGGTATAATGTCCAGCAAAACCGTGGTCAAGCATATCCTCGATAAATACGAATCTTTGAAATGAATACATTACAGGTTGACTTGGGTGACCGGAGTTACCCCATCTATATTGAAGCGGGTTTGTTAAATCAAGCCGATTGGGTTCGCAAACATATCCGCGCTCAACAAGTGCTGGTTCTTACCAATGAAACCGTGGCGCCGCTTTATCTTGCGACACTGATGAGTCATCTGGAGGGCTACTCGGCTGAGACGGTAGTGCTTCCGGATGGCGAGCAATACAAAACCCTGGAGTATCTCAACCGGATTTTTGATCAGCTGCTGACCAAGAAATTCAGCCGTAATGCCACGCTGATCGCATTGGGCGGAGGGGTTATAGGCGACATGGGCGGTTTTGCTGCCGCGTGTTATCAACGAGGTATAGTTTTTATTCAGATTCCGACTACGTTATTGGCTCAGGTCGATTCTTCCGTGGGGGGAAAAACCGGAGTCAATCATCCTTTGGGTAAAAACATGATTGGGGCTTTTTATCAGCCGCAGTCAGTCATTATCGATACCGATGTTCTGGACACCTTACCCGACAGAGAGCTTTCTGCCGGATTGGCCGAAGTCATCAAATACGGGCTCATCAGGGACCCCGATTTTTTTAGGTGGCTGGAAGACAATATTGACAAGCTGCTGGCCAGGGATAAACCGGCATTGTCGTTTGCCATTGAACGGTCGTGCCGGAACAAAGCCGAAGTGGTTGCTGCCGATGAACTGGAAGCGGATGTCAGAGCGACATTGAATTTGGGACACACGTTTGGTCATGCGATAGAAACAGGTTCCGGCTACGGTCATTACCTGCATGGCGAGGCGGTTGCTATCGGTACCTGTCAAGCCGCTGATTTATCTGTGCGACTAGGCTGGTTAAAAGAAAGCGAGCGTGATCGCATTATCGCTCTGTTTCAAAAAGCACATCTTCCGGTGCTGCCGCCAGCGTCTATGGATTCAGACCGGTTTATCGAACTGATGGCCGTAGATAAAAAAAATCTGGATGGTAAGGTTCGTTTAATTTTGTTAAAAAAAATCGGCGAGGCAACATTGCCCGTTAGTGTTGAAAAAGAATTATTAGAAATGACACTTAAAACCTATGGCAGAAAATGAGGTATTGACTGCAAAAGCCGGTCAATCAGTGACTGCGTCATCAAAACAAGCGACTCAATCACTCATAACCACTGAGCGTTCACAAAAACTGGATTTACTGATCCATCTGATCAGTAATCTGGTGCAGCCTATCATTGTCTGCGGACCGCATGGCATCGGTAAAACAACGTTGCTGAACCGCTTGGTGGAAAAAATAACAGCCGATTGTTTGTGCTGTTATGTCAAAAGCGCCAACCACCTTACTTTTGAGTCCATACAGAATCAATTGACTGAGTTTCTTGGTCAGAACACGGTTAAAACTGAGTCACTCAGTTTGCCCACTTTAATCCAACGCCTGGAAAAACAGCATCAAAAACTGGTTTTGATTTTAGATGAAGCAGGCGGCTTGGAGCCGGGGCTAATCAACCGACTTGCGCATTATGCTGAAGACAATGCGGCATTAAGAATCGTTTTTGCGTTAACCCAAGATGAACTCTATGTAAAAAACACCACGGATAATGCGGTAGAGGATTGTCATTTTGTGGAATTGCCGCCGCTTTCTGAGAAACAGTGTATGGAGTTTTTACAGAATTTATCCGGAAAACCCGGAGCGGCCTTACCTTTTCAGGCGATCACCGAAACGATGGTGGCGGATCTTTACCGGGAAACACACGGCATTCCCGGCTTGATTGTCGCTGAATGGCCGCATGTATCAAATTACAAAAAAAGAAGGGTAAAACACAGGCGATCCAGCCTTCTTTTTGCGGTTTTGTTAATCGCCGCAGCTTTGATTTATTTTGCCTGGCAAGAAACAGAATTAGAAGAGCTAAGTTCAATCTCGCTGCCTTTTACGGAGCAAACAGACGATACCTCAAAGCTTGATCAAGCCACCGTCCCCATTGAAACAACAGCGCTGCCCGAGCCCTTGCATAGCCAGGATGAGCAGGAATTTGCAGAGGCGGATATCTCCAGCAGGTACTTGGATCAAGATCAGGTTAATAGCGAGGAAGAGACGGCTCCCCCGGAGGATCAAACAACCGAATTTGTGCCAGAAAATACCGAAGTGGTTCAGGCAAAACAGCCTGAACCTATTGTGTTAAAAGAACCGCAGGCAGAGCCTCCAAAAATAACGGAGCCTGTTAAGCCTAAACCGGTAAAAAGCCCAACCCCGGATGCCGAGCAGAAAAATGAACCTTTGCCTTATAAACTGGTGTCACCTGCGGATCAAAAAAGCGGACCTGTCAATGATCACAAGTCTTGGGTGCAGGCACAACAAGCCAGCGGCCATACAGTGCAAGTGATGGTGTTGTCCAGCCTTCAGGCGGCCCAAGAGGTGGTAAAGAAATATAACAAATTGCCCCAGCCTTTACGCTATATCCGGACAACGATAGGCGGTAAGGAGAAGTTCATTGTGGTTTACGGGTCTTTTACCAGTGCCGCTGCCGCGGAAAAGGCAATTCAAACGTTACCTAAAGAACTCCGGCAATCCTGGGTTCGCAGTTTTAACGGCTTGCAATCGGAAACCCGAAAAGAGCCCTGATCAAAAAATTGGAACGAGTTGGCGTGGTGCGCAAAAGGTCTTGTTCCTGATCTAAAAGTTATAAAAATTTTATTAAGCCAATAGCAACCTAAATGACTTTATTACAAAACGATATTTTTATTCGCGCCTTATTAAGACAACCTGTAGACAGAACGCCGGTATGGATGATGCGTCAAGCCGGGCGTTACCTGCCTGAATACCGGCAAGTCAGAGACCGCGCAGGCAGTTTCATGGGGCTGTGTACCAATCCCGAGTTGGCTTGTGAAGTGACGCTTCAGCCTTTGGATCGTTTCAAATTCGATGCGGCCATTCTTTTCTCCGATATCTTGACTGTCCCCGATGCCATGGGCCTGGGATTGTATTTTAGTGAAGGCGAAGGGCCCATTTTTGAACGTCCTATCAAGACGGCTGCCGACGTTGACCAACTGCCGATACCCGATCCTGAGCAGGAACTGCGCTATGTGATTGATGCGGTTCGCTTGATCAGATCGACGCTGCAAGGCCGTGTGCCGCTGATCGGTTTTTCCGGCAGTCCGTGGACTTTGGCAACCTATATGGTAGAAGGCAGAAGTAGCAAGAGCTTTCAAAAAATTAAGACGTTTATGTATGAACAGCCTGCAACCGTTCATAAATTGTTGGATAAGCTGGCGCAGTCGGTGGCGCTGTACCTCAATGCCCAAATCGCTGCCGGTGCTCAAGCCGTGATGCTGTTTGATACCTGGGGTGGCATGTTGACTACCGAAGATTACTTAGAATTTTCACTGTACTATGCAAAACAGGTTTTAGCTCAGTTAAATACTGATGTGGCGGGTCAAAAAATCCCTACTATCTTGTTTACCAAAGGTGGCGGCTTATGGCTTGAAGATATGGCCGAAACCGGTTATGACGCCTTGGGTCTGGATTGGCAAACCGATATTCATGCGGCCCGTGCCCGGGTCGGCAATCAGGTGGCTCTGCAAGGGAATATGGATCCCATTTCATTGTATGCTTCCCCAGATCTAATCCGGGAAAAAGTTAAAGCCATCTTGGCAGCTTACGGTGCTGGTTCCGGTCATGTGTTTAATCTGGGCCACGGCATTTTGCCCGATGTTCCACCGGACCATGTAAAAGCCATGGTTGATGCGGTGCATGAATTCAGTCCGGCATTTCATGTGTCGGCCATTTAGTTTCTTAACGTGTAATGTGATGATTGACTGATGTGGTTACAAAAAACGCTGAGACTTCCGCCTAAAAAACGAGGATTTCATCTGATCACTTCGGATATTGTTTCGGCTGTTCCGGAAATCGGCAATATCAGCACGGGTTTGTTGCATTTGTTTATTCAGCACACGTCCGCTTCATTGGCCATTAATGAAAATGCCGATGCGGATGTCCGACGGGACATGGAAGCTTATTTTTCCAAGCTTGCGCCGGAGAACGAGCCTTATTTTCAGCATACGCTTGAAGGAGCAGACGATATGCCAGCCCATCTTAAAACGGTTCTTATCGGTTGCCAATTGACGCTCCCAATCGGCAGCGGCAGGCTTCAATTGGGTACCTGGCAAGGGGTTTATCTCAACGAGCATAGAGACCATGGCGGCGCCAGAACAGTTATTATCACTTTGCATGGACAAGCGTAAATCGGGATATTCAGCGTTTGGGATCAATTCGTCTTAATGCGAGCGGGGAGATTTTTATACCTCTGCCATGAACCTTGGGTATTTAAAAGAATCCTACCGAAAGTTATCAACAACCTCCTACCGCACAAGGTTAATCATGAAAATGAATAAAAAACTTTTAGCTTTGATAATGCCGCTCAGCATTATTTTCCAGTCCGCCATCGCAGAAAATACTAAAGAAATTTTGGTTTATCGAAGCCCGACTTGCAGTTGCTGCGGCAAATGGCTGGAGCACATGAAACAGAATAACTTTGAAGTCAAAGATATTGTCACTGAAGATATGGATCAAATTAAGGCAAAATTAGGCGTGCCCAAGCAACTGGCGTCCTGCCACACGGCGGTAATCGACGGCTATGTGGTGGAAGGACATGTGCCTGCTGCCGATATCGAGAAAATGTTGAAGGATAAACCGAAAATTGCCGGTCTCAGTGTGCCGGGTATGCCTATGGGCACTCCGGGTATGGAAATGGGTGGGCGGAAAGATCCCTATCAGGTCATATCTTTTGACAAAGACAATAATCAGCAAATTTATAACAGTTACGAAAACGAATAAGCCTTGCGGTTATGCAAGCAGTTGACGATATAAAAAAAGTATCTGCTAAGGCATTCAACGATTCTGTAACCGTCGATTTTCACAATTCCTGTATCATGATTCAAATATTTTAAATTGTATCTTCTCACCTTCGCTCTACTTTCAAGCGGGCGAGCCGTTGCGCAAAATTTAAAAATCCAAATTGTTAGTTGAGTGTCTGCAACTGAGGGTAATGAAATGAAAATCGGTGTACCAAAAGAAATCAAACTACAAGAAGGCCGTGTCGCGATGACACCCGAAGCTGCAAAGCTGTTGATAGAGAAAGGTCATCAGGTTTTTGTTGAGTTCGATGCTGGCCAGGACTCCGGATTCAGTAATGATGACTACCAATCTAATGGCGTTACATTAGTGACTGCTAAAGAGGCATGGAACGTTGATCTGGTTGTCAAGGTTAAAGAACCGATGCAGTCGGAATATCAGTATTTTGATAAGCAAATGTTGTTTACCTTTTTTCATTTGTCCGGAGTCGATTCGGCATTAACTGAGGCTTTATTAAACTCTAAAGTAACCGCAATAGCGTATGAAACCCTCGAAAACGAGGAGGGAAGACTGCCCATACTCGCGCCAATGAGTGCTATAGCCGGTAATATGGCCACTTTGATTGGGGCTTATTATTTGGCCAAGCCTCATCTGGGTAAGGGCGTTCAGCTTGGAACGGTTATGGGTAAACAACACGGTTCCGTTTTGGTCGTGGGAGACGGCATAGTCGGGCAGCATGCCGCCCAGGCGGCCTGCGGTCTTGGTGCTAAAGTTACGGTAGCGGGAATCGACACGGCCTGGATGCAATGGCTAAAAGTATCTATGTTGCCCCAGGTAGACTTTATTGTTTCAACGCAAGAAACGCTTGAAAAACAAGTCGCCCAATCTGACTTGGTGGTGGGGGCCGTCCTTTGCCGCGGTGCTAAAGCGCCAAAAATTATTACTGAAGCCATGGTAAAAAATATGACCAAGGGGTCTGTGATTGTTGATGTGAGCATAGATCAGGGCGGTTGCATGGAAACATCCCAACCTACGAGTCATTCTGAGCCGGTGTTTGTCAAACATGGCGTCACACATTATTGCGTGACGAATATGCCCGGCGCTTACCCCGTTACGTCGACACTGGCTTTAGTTGATGCCACTTTCCCGTATATCAAAAGTCTGGTAGAAACCGGACTGCAAAATTTAATCCGAAATGACACAGGCTTTTCAAAAGCCATATTGGTTTATCAAGGGCAGCTGACCAGCGAGCAAGTAGCCCATGACTTGGGTTTGCAAAGCCGCTTTAAGCAGCTACAGCAGCTGATTTAGGTTTAGGTCACTAACTTTTTCTGATTAATGCTTTTCGTAATTAATCTGCATGGGTTAGGTGATGGCAGTAATTCAACAGACAGGCTTTCGGAAGAAGAATACTTCGCTTGTTGGATTAAGCCCTACCCGTTAATCCAGTCTAATCGGTGCACTGTTCTATTTGTTGCTACGAGCAACAGTTACAACGATTTTTATCAAAAGCCGATGTAGCTCAGTTGGTAGAGCAACTGATTCGTAATCAGCCGGTCGCGGGTTCGAATCCCGCCATTGGCTCCAATTAAATCAAGGTTTTAGGTTTTTTACCGAGGCCTTTTTTTATTCCTAGGTAACACATAGGTAACAAATTAACTGAAACTTTCTGAAACAATGAAAGGCCTATTCAGGAAATTTTCATCCAATACGCCAACACGTCGCTATCGCCAGACATGACACGATTGACCCACCAGCCTTGCCATGATAACTGACGTGCCGAGTCTTGCCGAACGTCAGCTGTTGCACCACGGCTTTGCACGCCATGGGCTTTTCCTCGAAGTCTACTTTTGGATTATCCTTGACGCGAACCAGCCAAAGGCTATCCGTCGTTTCCCTGTTGCGGATGTTGCAAACTGAATCTCTTTCCCTGTCAATCAGGCGCACTAAGGGCTTGGCAAAGCCTTATCCGTCCAAAAACTGGATGCAGTCGCTAGCTTAATCCAGATGATCCTTGCCGGGCAAGCCGGGCCCGAGTTCGCCGTAGGTGGCATAACTCCTGTCGGCATCTATGCGCGGCTGCATTCAGCGGTTCCTGTAATGTCGACAAGCTGACCGATTCGTTCCAATAGAATAGCCAAGCCGCTTGGGTGCTGGAGAAACTGCTGATTATCCGGAAATGCCTTCAAGCCTGCTCTCAGGCGTTCGCTTGAGTTCATTTGTTGAAGTTCCAATTGATGATGTCGATTGGCGAGCTGTGGGTTTATACCCGTCAGTGTTTTTTAAAATCATGCCATTTTTATGGAAAACTTGTGTAGATACCTATCCCTGGAGGGGGAGGTCAAAAGCCTAAGTTATTTTGTGCTTATTCCTAATCGGTTAATGTTTATAACTTTTGCCTTGGATAGGCAAAAAACTCCAATAGGTTCCTCAGTCAAACATTAAAATCAAACTCTAATATTACGTCTATTATTACCTCTATCCGCCTCATCAATAAGCAACCGTTGACATTGTAAACTGAACCATGACTCTCAAATCGTCGCAATTCCGGCCAAACCCCAACAACCGAATGTTGATTGCTTATGCTTTGGAGCCGCGAATTCTGTTCGACGGTGCTGCCGCTGCAACAGCAGCGGATACCGCTGATGCTGGTCCCACCGAACAGACCGTCGCCGACAATGGCGCAGCTCTTGATCAACACAGCGAACAAATCCTGGCCGCGTTTTCCAATCTGCCCGAGACACCTCCCGGAGAAACCGACTCGGAAGCCATCGGTGGCTTGTTCGTGGTAGGGAATCAACAAAATTTGTCACTCACCGAAGCCAAACAGGCTGCCGAGCAATCGCTGCGAGATTTTGCCCAAAACAGCGATGCAGAACAATGGTTTGAGCTGTTCAACGGCGGTGAAAACCAGCCAAGCGATGAATGGCTGCAAACTCAGGAAACCTTGCGGCAGGAAATCCTGGACTGGCAATACAACGTTCAGATAGAACTGCTGGACAACACCACCCTGCAAGGTGCCAAGGGAGCGTTCTCGGCAACCGGCACCAACGGCCAAGCTACGATTTACCTCAACGCCGACTGGTTGGCAGGCAACGGTGGAGAAATCGCCGGCGCTGACAGCGCCTCCATTTCCACTGTACTGATTGAGGAATTGGGACACTACCTGGATGCCAAGCTGAACCCTGGCGGGGATACGGTAGGGGATGAAGGGGAAAGATTCTCGCGCTTCCTTAACCAGGGTGAAAACCCACTCACGCTGTCGTATTTAAGCCATCAGGATGATCACGCCACATTACAAATCGACGGGCAACATGTTGAGGTGGAATTTGCATCATTCAACTTCGTCAATGCCTATGAAATGGTGTATGACCTTGACAACAACAGTACGGTTGACGGTTCAGGAAATATCACCGGTGGTATAGATGTCAACGAGCGCTGGGCAGCCAAAGAACAAAACTCGCATTACTTCAAAACGGGTGGCCTGGGTGTGGCCGTTATCGACGACAATACTAACAGCAAGTATTTCAGCGGTAACGACGTCTCCGCCATAGGTCTGAACATAGGCGGCATTGAGTACTTCGGCTGGGTCAGTCGTCCCATCAAGGCCGGCGGTGTGGTACGCGGCTTTTACTTCTGGACCGACGACGATTTCGGCGATCTGGCAACAGCCCAGGCCGACGGTAACCAGGATGGTGACAGCAATGTCATGGACAACAGAGGGTTTCTGTTGGTCGTTGATCAAGCATGGTTCACCCAACAGATTGTCACCAACACGCCATACACGATCAACAATGCTAAAGACGGGAATCTCGGACCGATTTTAGTGGCCAACATCGGTTCGTCATCTGACCGGGTGGATAGCGCCCTTAACGCTCTGGTGGATAGCAACAATGCCCCGGTGGCCAATGCCGATACGGCCAACGGCAGCAACGGCACCACGGCGGCGGTCGAAGCCGGCTATGGCGTGGTCACCGTCAACGGGTCAGGCAACGTATTAAGCAACGACACCGACGCTAATAGTGATGCGTTGGTCGTCAGTCAGCTCAGCACCAACAACAAGAGCAGCACCGTTAGTGTAACCAGCAATACGCCGGGCGCTGTGACAGGCCAGTACGGCACCCTGACCCTCCAAGCCAACGGTACCTATAGCTACGTCGTCAACAATGCGAATTCTACTGTTGATGCATTGCAAAGCGGCCAGACGTTAAACGATGCCTTTGTGTATACCATCAGCGATGGCAAAGGGGGTACGGCCAGCGCAACGCTCACTATCGTGATCAATGGCAGCAACGATGCGCCGACCGCTAATCCCGATTACAACACGGCCAAGGAAAGTATCACCGGCTACACCGGCTATTCGGCCACCGGCGACGTAACCGTGAACGATACCGATGTCGACGACAACGAGACTACCAAATATATCGACGGTATTACAGTCAGTGGAGGCGCTTCGGTCGCAACGGTATCTGTGGCTTCGGGAACCGCTACCCTGTTTTTTTCTGGTGATTCGGGTTTCACCGCAAACTTGAGTGGCCGGGCCCTCTATGTCAACATCGCAGGCACGTATCGTGCGGTATATGACGCCAGCAACAATCAAGTAACCCTTGCATCTAAAGTCGACCAAGGTTCAAACAACTGGTTGATAACGCTGAATGCGACGCCCGCGACTTACGACAGCAACGGCAGCGCTGGCGGCGACACCGCCATTGGCAATTTGGGGACTTTCTTCACGACCAACAGTTCCGTGGGGTTTGAAGCGTCGACTACCCCTACGGAAAACACCAGCGGCATGAAAACCGCCACTGTGGGAACGGCCAGCACCACGGGCTACACCACGCTATCCAACCTCAGCAGCCTCAGTGGCACCATTGCCGTGGGTATGACGGTAACCAGCACCGATAACAGCGGGGTACCGGTTGGCACCAAAATCAATGAACTTACCTACACCAGCGGTGTGCTGACCAGCATCAAGCTGGATAAAGAGCTGACCTCGACCACGATAGGTAATTTCACGTTTACCACCTCAGCCACTGTTGGCAACACCATTCAGGGTGCCCACGGTAGTTTGGTGTTGAACACAGATGGTTCCTACACCTACACGCCGACCACCAACAATCCCTATCTGAGCAGCGGCGAGTCCGCGGTCGAAGCCTTTGATTATTCGATGCGCGACCATGTCGGCGGTGTCACCAGCAGCAGTACACTGTACATCACAGTTTATGGTACCGGCAGCAATGACCCGTTGCCGACAAACGACACCGGCAGCGCTACCGAAGCAGGCGTCAGCACCGGTAGTCCGGCCACCGGTAATGTTCTTGGCAACGACAAACAAACCGCCGCCGCGGGTACGGCTGGCACCAACGTGGTCGTGACATCGGCTGGCCTATCGGGCGGCTCTACAACTGCCATAGGCAGTGGTGAAACCAAAACCATAAACGGGCTTTACGGCGACTTACAACTATCATCGGTCGGTGTGTATACCTATACCGTGAACGATGCCCTGGCCACCGTCAATGCGTTGGCCGCCGGGCAAAGTTTGACGGAAGTCTTCAATTATCGGGTGGCCAACACCGCATCACCTACCTCTCAAACCTGGGCAACGCTGACGGTTACCCTCAATGGCGCCAACGATGCGCCGGTGACGGTTGTCGATACGGCCAGCGTCTTGGAAGATAGCGGTGTTGTGCCGACGGGTAATCTGCTCGGCAACGACAGCGACGTCGACAACGGCGATAGCTTGACGGTAGCGAATATGATTGCCGGTACCGACACCAACACCTTTGGCGCGGGTAATGCGGTGACCGCGGGCACCACGTCGACGAGTTCCCCTCGCACCGTTACCGGCAGTTACGGCACGCTGTATGTCGGCGCCGACGGTAGCTACCGCTATGTGCTGGACAGCAATAATGCTACTGTCCAAGCCTTGACGCCAAGTAGTCCGGCCATTACCGATGTGTTTACCTACCGAGCCATCGACACGGCCGGTGGTAGCAATACGGCGACGCTGACGGTCAGTATCACCGGCGCCAACGAGACACCCATCAACCAATTCAATGGCGTGGCCATCAGTTCCACCAGCAGCACCTCTGTGACGACGGCACTCAATACAGCCATTGACTTTACCGGTAGTAAATTGCTAGCCGTTGGCGATGCCGACAGCAATCTGGATTCGATCACCCTGGAAGTAGAACACGGCACGCTGTCGTTCACATCTGCGCCAAGCGGCGTGAGCTTAAGTGCGGCCAGCGGCGGGAGTATAACGATCAGTGCCGGCTCGCAAACCGATTTACTCGCCGCCCTGGCGTTGTTGCGCTACACGCCCGACACCGGTTTTTACGGGACAGATTTCCTCAGCATCAACAGTTCCGATAGCGTTTCAGCGCGCGACATCGATGGTGTTGCCATCAATATTCCGACCATTACCACGGCAACAGTCAAAGAATCGGCACTTAGCGGCGGGTCAAACGCCTCGTCCAACGACGAAACATACTCCGGCAACGTGACGTTGGGCAGCGGACAAAGCATCGTTAGCCTTCAAACCGGCAACATCCTGGATGGCTCGAACATCGTCATCGGCACCTGGCAGGTCAACATCAACAGCAGCTTCAGTGTGACGCTGACAGCCGCTTCAAGCGCAACCTCGACCAGCTTTAGTTTTGCGGTCATTGATGTGTCCGGCAACACCGTTAACAACACGGTCAATGTGACGATCGAAGACGACGGGCCCACTGCCACGGCCAACA
>JAGXSU010000106.1 GCA_018333785.1 Methylomicrobium sp.
GTCATGCCGGTCAAAACCGCTTGACCATCAGCAGCACGCACGCCGAAGCTGAAAAAGTCGAGCAACACTGTCGCAAGATTGCCGCGTTCTTCAGGGAGCTTCGGTCAACTGCGGAGCAGTTGACCGCGATCCAGCGCTGGTACCGAATCTTGAGTTTAGCGCTGGTTAAGTACCTCAAGGGGCGTCAATTGCAGCCGCCGGAATGCCTGCCAGCGCCTGCTTAGTGGATTCAACCGCTCTTTTTAGGTTTATAGTTGAATGGACATCTACGCCGTCATTCCGGCATGGATTGCCGGAATCCAGGTCACAAGGATGTGAAAGCCCAACGCCATCCATGGCTTCTGGACCCCGGCAATCCGTGCCGGGGCGACACCCACTATGAACGCAATCCGTGCCTAAGCTGGAGGTTAAGTTCCCCTATCGAATGATGGGTTATCCCAACATTTTTTTACGTCTAGCCATGCCGAAAATCCCTGCTAAAGCAGTCGCCATTAGCGGTAGAGCAGCCGGTACAGGAACGGGTTGAACAACTGAGTAAACGCCGATACCGCCGCCGTTCAACTCATATCCGGTCAATAACAAGTCTTTACCGGTAGGATTTAAAGCTGCTTCAACAAATAAAAGCGACTCAGGCGAAATCAGGCCATCAGCCAGACTGTTGATATAACCGGCAAACTCCATTTGTTCAGGGTCGGTAATATCATAAGCCAGCAGACCGTTTTGTCTTTCCATACCAATGAAAGCGTAGCGCTTTCCGTTGATCTCACCTACCGTCAAACCCTCAGGCTCCGGTCCTTTGTCCGCAGAACGCGCGTCTCTTGTAGCTGGGTTTCCTTCAGTCATGTTGTGCAATGTTGGGTCCAGTTCCAGAAGCTTGGATTCAAACGAACCACTGTCGCTGACCAACTGGCCTGTTTCGGCATCCCAGATGGAAAATGAACGGGTACCGGTCATGGTCAATGTCTCTATTTGGCCATCGCCATCAGTATCCCCGTCTATTTTAGAAACACGTAACCGGCCCAAAGCGCTATCCGCTTTATAATTGCCGTAAATGGCGTTGAGCTCAGCTTCAGTAGCGCTGTCGACAGAACCGGCAGGCAGATCTTTTACACGAATTCGGTCATTATCATCCACACGAAAATCGCCTTCATTAGCCGTCACAATGAAATTTTTTCCGGCTGAACTGAAAGTCGCCATCGTATCGGGCATAGGCAAACCGGCTACTTTATCGTTGATGAATGCGCCGCCATCTCTGTCGGAGGCATCAACCACTTGCGCTATTGTACCCAGCTTATGAAGGTCTACCCATTTTTCAGATGCCAAATCAAACACACCAACCGCATTGTTTTCCTGAAGGCTCACATATAAACGGCCATCTAATTCGGACATAAATTCAGGCTCAACATGCCGGTATAATTCAGTCGCTGACAGATCGTTAAAGCGCAGCCCCTCCAAAGTCAGGCCAGCGGCCAAATTTTGAGACTGAAAGTCGAATGTTTTGACATGGGCGCTGGTCAAAGAGGCAAAGTCACTGAGCGATTGAATGCCTGAAAGATCGATAATGCTGATGGAACCCGGCGCATCGGTATTCCCCCCACTGGTAAACTCACCCTCGTTTGCTACAAACAAGCGGCTACCGTCAGCTGAAAACTTGACACTGTCAGGATGATATCCAACATCCAGCGTCATCAAGGCACCTAACGATCCGGCACGGTAATCAAAAAATCCTAATTTTCCGGCCGTCGTGCCGTTTGCTGTAGGTATCAGTGAAACTGCACCAAATCCACGGCCTAATGGATCGGCAGCCGTTGAAGAAGCGCCGCTGATATCGGCAACTGCACCGAAAACCGTATCAAAAGTAATCAGTCCTCGCTCGCTCAAAGTGCCTGTGCTGCCTAATGACAAAACCTGGACACCTGTTCCACTGTTGCCGGACATCGTACTCAAAACAGTATATTGGTCGGGTGTATAGGCCAAAATTTCCGCACTGCCGTCACGCGCGCCATTGGCGCCGGTGAAAGCCTGCAGCAGATTGATTTCCAGACTGGCCTGTGCTGAAGGGGCAAAAATGGCAGACAACGTCACCGCCAGGGGTAGGGTTTTATTCATGAATGTCTCCTGAGATTATTGTTGAAAAAACACAAAAGTGTGATGTATTTCACCAAAATATCGTGACAATTAGGTGACAGCGCACTTGACAGGCGGATATTCTTCAACTTTCAGGTAAACGATTATTTTATGCCGTTACTTTTCTTCAAAAAAACAGGCAATAAGGTAATCGCAGCAACGATGACAATAGAAAACAGAATGTCGAAACTGAACAGGTCTTTAATGGAATGGATATGATCGAGTTGATTTCCGCCATTTGCATAAATTAGCGAAGCAGGCGTCACTCCGATCAGGGTGCTTAATAAATATTTTTTGAAAGATATTCTTGAAATACCCCCAACTATATTGATTAAAAAATAAGGCACTACCATTACCAGCCGTAAAGATAAAAAATAATAAAACCCGTTTTTTTCTATTTCATTGCCGATCGAATCCAGTTTATCCAAATAACGATTTTTAAATACGGTATTAAACGAATAACGGCTTATCAAAAAGCCAATCAGACATGCTGCAAGAGTAGCGGCTATATTGTAAACAGCCCCTAAATAAAAGCCGAAAAAGAAACCGCCCAATACTTTCAGAACAGCCGCCAAGGGAATCGGTGAGTTAATAAATAGGATGCAGGAAGTAAAAAAAATAACGACAGAAAAAAAGTAATTATTACTAATAAAAAACCGGATGTATTTTTCATTATTTTTCACATTGTCCAAGGTGATTAAATCCGCCGAATAAAGGCTAAGGATAATAATCAGCACCAATAAGATAATCAGCCAGTTTTTTACATTATTCATGTCAGTTTTACGGTATTTAAAATAGTTAACGGTACGTCTACTCTGACATTGCCCCGCCTAACTTTCCGAAATGGTTTTTAATGTCTGCCGGGCTTCGTCGATGCCGTTAAATTGGCTGTCTTTTTCAATAGCTTTTTCCAAATGTTCACGCGCGCTTTTATTATCGCCTTGCTTGAAATAAACCATGCCCAGTTTGTGAAGGGCGACGGCTGAATTCGGCACTTGTCCGGTTACTTTCTCCAACAGTGCTTTGGCTTTGTCGTAGCTGCCTTGTCGATAAGCGAGCACAGCAACGGTATAGAGCATGTCAGGATTATTGGTTTTGGCTAACGGTCCGGCAAGTTTAGCGGCTCGGTCAAGGGCGGCATTGTCTTTTGCCTGCTCCGATAAATAGCGCACCAGATTATTCAAGGCGATGGCTGATTGTGGCTGACTTTTATAACTGTCTTCCAAAAGTGCCAACGCTTTATCATGCGCGCCGGCTTGATGATAAAGCGCAGCCAAATCGCTGACCAATGTCAATGAACCGGTCTTGTCGATACCTTGCTGTAAAATCAGGACGGCTTTGCCCTGCTCTTTTTGATTGATATAAAGCCCTGCCAGATTGCGGTAAGGGTTTTCCCATTCGGGTTTAATGGCTATCACTCTGTTAAAAGCTGCAGCCGCTTCTGCGGGTTTGTTGGCTGCGGCAAAAACACCGCCCATCAGGTTATATGCGATGAAATGCTCCGGTCTTTGTTTGATGATCGCTTGCAGGATTTTAAGCGCCTGATCCGGTTTTTTTAATTGCAGATAACTGTTAACCAGTTGCGTCAACGGTTCGACGGCGTCAGTTTGTTTGCTCAAGGCCTTGGCAAAAAATGCAACAGCCTCCTGCGGCTTACCTTCGGATTGAAACGCCATACCTTCAAGATAAAAACCAGAAGCTTCATCGGGATAGGTCTGCTGTAAATGACCGGCAATTTGTCTGGCCTGCTCCCATTTCTGTTGCACCCGGTAAATATTGAATAAGGCTTCCAGTCCTCTTTTACTGCCTGGATTAATCTGCAACCAGACGATCATGTGCTCTGCTGCTTTGTCTGCCTTACCGGTTTTAACCAGCAGTTCAGCCACATCGAGCCTCGCGTTTTCATCATTCGGCAGCAAGCGGACGATTTTTTCCAGGTTTTCCAATGCCGGAACCGGGTCCTGATTCAGTTGATGCGCCGTAGCCAGCAATTTTAATACGTTGATAGCGTCCGGTTGCTCAACCAGCACTTTGCGAAAATCTCCGATGGCATCGGCCAAACGGCTTTCACTCAGCGCCAGTTCACCGCGCAAAATCAAGGCTTCCGGTTCCTTGGGATTGGCGCTCAGCAAGGTTTCAATCAATTCCTTCGCGGACTCAATGCGCCCGGATTTAACCTGCAAGCGTGCCAGCAAGATTTTTGCCTTGACGCCCTGCCTGCCGGACTGATCCAAAGCTATTATCTCCTGCAATGCCTGTTCGGCCTTTTCGGTCAAATTTTGCGTCAGATAGAGATTGACCAAACCGAATTTCAATACAAAATCATCCGGATGGTCTTCCAGCATCGGAATCAATTCAGACTCGGCGATTTCAGGGCCTCTTTTTTCAGCCAGAAAGTCGAGCAAATTCAGCTTGGCTTGCTGATTATCGGGAAGATCGGCGACCGCTTGGCGCAAAACCGCCTCGGCTTTATCCAGCTGATTTTGTTCAATTAAAAACAAGGCCAGACGTTTTCGATGAATGAGCGGTTTGGGTTCGAGTTTAACGATCGCTTCCAGCGTGCTCAACGCTGAATCAAAGGCCTTTGTTGTGATGTAGAGATTGGCCAGCATCAAACGCAGAGAAGTATCGCCAGGATTTTTTTCAATATGCTGAAGCAAAAACGTAATCGCTTTGTCCGGTTTTCCGGACTTGGTCTGCAACGATGTCAGCAATAAAATCGCCGGCACATCTCCGGGTCTTTTGGCTAATGCCGCTTCCGCCTTGACGGTCGCTGCATCGCTGTTGTTTTGCGCGGCCAATATACCGCCACTTAATACTAATGCATCTGGATTGTCCGCATCAATCGCGGCGGCCTCTTTGGCCAGGGTTTCTGCATTTTCGAGCTGTCCGGCTAATAGATAAAACTGACCCAGCTTGACTCTCGCCATTAAATGTTTGGGATCGGCATTAACGGCTTTTTGATAAAACTCGCGGGCCTGCTGCAAATCACCCAGTTTGGCTGAGACTTCCGCAGACTGATACAAAGCCTCGGCATGATCGGATTTTATTTTAAGAATGTGGTCAAAAGACTGACGGGCATTCTCATATTCCCCCGCCTGAAATTGCTCCTTTCCCTGTTTAAGCAGTTCGTTCATTTTCCGTCTTGAATCATCGCAGGCTGTTAATGAGCCGATTGAAAGAATCAGAACCAGTATTCCAAAGTAATTATGCTTCATAACCGTGACAGGATTGCTTGAATGTAGTTTCCCAATAATTTCAAAAAAGACTGCGGCAGGTGTCGTCCCGACAGGGAATGACGGAAACATAAGTTAAAATAATACCCCTACAAGTCTGGATATCCCTGTAAAAACATTTTAACTTCAACACATAGGATGTGCCGACGTCAGGAGGCGCATCAATCGCGAACGATGCGCTTCGTACCTCAGCACATCCTATTTCTTCGCGCCATATCGACGTTACCTGACTTATTGCCCATTTTCACTGGAATTACCGCCATCTTCTTGAGTTTCGGTTTCGGTTTCGGTTTCGCTTTCAGATTCCGCCTCCGTTTCACCCTCATCCGGTGCTGGTTCGGCCGCAACATCGGCTTCTGTTTTTCTCAGGTATTGATGAGTGGCGAGTTTGTCCTGATATTCCTGAATCATATTTTCAATTTCAACGCCGTTAAATCCCAGTATCGGTTCTTTACCCAACAAGGTATCGAACAAGCCACGGCTATTGAAATTTTCCATCATTATTCGGGTTGTCTTGAGCAGTTCCAGGTTTTTGTTTTCACAACTATCCAATTCTGTCGCTGTAAATTGTTGCGTCTGCTGTAATTCAGTGAACTGTGCAGTCAGTTGTTTCTTTTCCTGATTCAGCTGTTTGTATTTCTCAACTACTTCATGCAGCTTTGATTTGGTTTTATCCAACTGACTGTTGAGACGCTCATTACTACCCTGTGCTGCCGTGAGTTCTCCGGTCAATTTGGTCTCTACCGACGCCGCCGCTTGAGACATCTGTTTTTCGGCATTCAATTGTTCTTTAAGCTGCTCATTCTCCGCCGCCAGAGTGGCACTTTCAGTCTTCAGTCTATCGCGCTCAGCACTGACTTCACGCACCATCGCCTGTAATTTGGCGGCAATGCGCTTATCGGCGCTTTCATCACGTTTAACCGCGTGCACCGGCATCGCGGATAACAGCGAACTGAGTACAATAAGACCCCAAATGAACTGCTTGCTTGAAATTTGCATATTCAGGCTCATCAGAACTTCGCGTTGACATCAAATTGGAATACATCGACACCGTATTCAGGACCTTCGATAACATCCGCTGATAACCAGCGACTGGTCAACCAGACGTTATTGAGCAAGCCATAGTTTGCCCCGAGAATCCAGCCTTTGGCGTTGGTGCCGCCTAAATGAAAATCGGAATCAGAGAAAGCATCCAGAACCGAGTCACGCTCGACGCTCTTATAAGCAACGAAAGTGCTCCAATTGCCTTGTCGGTCGACTCTGAGATGGCCCACATCACCCCGGACCTGCCAGGCATTAGTTTGATCTTCTACATCTCCTCCGCCTAAGATGCGCGCGTCTTGAACATCTCGGCTATTAAAGCCGACATTTTTGGCATAATCCGCAGAAAACGTGAAATGAATCGGATTGAATAACGCAAAGTCATAACGCATATTGACATTGATGATGTTGAAATCAGACGCTAAACCCAGCATTCCCGGAGTACTTCCAGGATTAAATTGATCACCTTCCAGGCAGATTGCCGCCAGACTGTTTCCCCCTTGCATAAACTCAGGCATAGATGCATCATTTTCGCGGGAATTCAAATCGCAGGTACCCTGAGTTGTTGAATTGGGCCTTGCACTGATATTTTTATAATCATAATAAGCAACAGCAAATTTTAGGCTGTCATGATTTTTAAATCCCCAATCCAGACCGACCTGTCCTCCAAACAGCCATTTATCGTTATGACTAAAAGGTGCCTCCTGCAGAGGAAAAGCACCCGCCGTCGCATAAATCATCCGGGCATCGTCACCCAGACCATTGGAAACTCCGAGATTATGACGCACGGTCGCAGAAAAACCTTCAAATGATAAATCGGTATCCCACACCAGTTCCGAGCCACTGGTAAACTCGCCACCGCCGACGAACCAGGGATTTTTCATGCGTCCACCCATCAAGGTTAACCATTTAAAGCCATAGGTATTGGTATGGTCATATTGCAAATAGGCTCTGTCGATATTGAATTCGTAACGATCACCGGTTTGTCCCAGCGTCTGATTCGTCGAAACCGGATCTCTGAAATTGCCGGTCGATAAGCGAACAGCCGCTTTAAGTCCTTTTACGACATCGACATCAAGACCCAAACGAAGGCGCTCACGAAATCGATGATTGTCATTGGTGGTATTTAGCAAGGCATCAGGAAATGCAGCAATTTCTCCGCCACGCTGGTTAATCGTCTGAACATCCGGATAAAATCCGGTTGCATTTCCATCCGCATAAAACACATTTTCGGTACGCAACCGGATATCGCCTGACAATTTAAACTTACGCGTCCATTCAGGCAACGCATCGGCCAAACCCCAGCCTTCTTCCTTGGCCTTGCTGATCACATCGTTAGTTACATCGGTACGCAGTTCAGCACGTATTTGTTCACGAATCTCATCCTTCATAAACTCTGGAATATAAGGCACCCGCACTTCATCGCCATCAGGCGAGCCAATAGCCTCGGCATTGCCGACTGCTGCCGCGGTTTTGGCTTGAGCCGCCAATTTTTCGGCATCGTCTTCAGCTTGCTTGAACATATCCTGAGCGGTTTCCTCGTTCAGAACGCCCTGTTTAACCAGTTGCTTGATCAGGCTTTCCGTGGTGCTGCGTAGTTTCAGCAATTCCTCTTTTTCGCCAGCCTCTGCCGGTCCCAAAAAGCCCAACAACATCAAGGCTGTTAAAGCCTGTTTAGTTTTATTCGACGTGTTCATAACTCTCTAAATGCGTGAAGTAATGCGTAACTTGACCGGGGATTTGACGCCAACGGGTGGTGCCTTGCTGATTTTCTTGAGCTTGCCCAGCTGTAATTTCAACAACTCGTCAACCTTGGAATCGCTGCTGCTTTTGGTCAGTTCAAAGCGTTGCACGTTACCGTCAAGGTCGAACCAGATTTTTATCGAGGCGGTATATTTGCTGCGTCTCAGATCATCGCGATCTGAAATCAAATCGGTCAATTGATTCCTGATGACACCCTTGTACCAACTCTCCGGACTGCCGCCCCCTAACAAACCTTTGCCGCCTTTACGTCCGACCAAGCCGAAACCATCAGACCCAGCCGTTCCTTCAGCGTCCAGTCCGGTGTCAGCCGGCGCATCCTCGGGTGCTTCTTCCGGTGTCTCTTCGGGTTCCTGTTCAGGCTCGGGTTGCTCTATTTTTTCCTTTATCTCAGGCTCCGGCGGCTTCTCAATCTTGGGAGGCGGCGGAGGTGGTGGGGGTGGTTTAAGTAAGGTGATGGCTTGAATTTTTTTCTCTTTTTTTGCCGGTTTATCAGATTCAATCTGACTGACAAAATAAGCCAATATACCCAGCACAATGGCTGCAATCAGACCAGCCGCTACCCTCGGGATATAAACCCGCCAATGTTTTTTATGTGTCATGGGAATAGGCTTATCTGACTAGATTTTGCGTAACCAGTCCGATTTGAGTGATGTCGATCCGGCCCAGCAAGGCCAAAACATCGACCACATTTTGATACTGCACGGTAGCATCACCTTTGATAACAACAGGCAGATCTGGATCAGCCGCCCGGTACTGCTGTAACGTGGACTCAAGTTGTTCCAGCGTCACCGGAAAAGTATCCAGAAAGATCGTCCCGTCAGCGGTAATCGTAATTGCCTTGGTCTTAGGTTTGGCCAGGCTGGGGGCATCGCTGGCTTTGGGTAAATTGACGGTAATGCCCTGCACCGCCGCAGTAGTCATGATGATAAAAACAATCAACAATACGTAGGCCAAATCCAGCATCGACGTGACGTTGATTTCATCATAACTGTCCAGTTCTTCTTGATAACGCATCAGTAATTACTCGCAGTTCAAATTAGCTGTATTGTTCGGATAATTTAGTCGTAAACTCATCGACGAAAATATACATATCGGCCGTAATTAACTTAATCCGGCTGGCAAGATAGTTGTAACCGAACAAGGCCGGAATCGCGACCAGCAAACCAGCTACTGTAGTTGCCAGCGCCGCCGCGATACCCGGTGCAATGGCATTGACGTTGACTTCTCCGCTGGCCGCAATGTCACCGAAGGTAATCATAACCCCCAGTACAGTTCCCAGCAGTCCCAGAAAAGGTCCGCCGCTGATCGCGATGGTCAGTAAAACCATCTGGTTATTCAGTTTTTGAATTTCCCTGACCAATGCCGATTCCATGGCGGCTCTGACCGAGTTGATTCCTTTATCGGAAATCATCGGTAAGCTCACATCCGCACCCACCGCCCTCGCCAAACGCCGGTTCATTTCCTCTACGCCAACATGGTAAAGATTGTAGATGGAGGATCCTGCAAACCGGGCATGTCCGCCGGTCATTGATAATAAAATGGGCGATTCTTCGATATCTTCATCATCTTCGGTCGTTTCGCGATTCAGATTACTGATATCACTGGCTTTCAACTTGATGAATTCATCTTCGAACTTGCGGTTTTCTTTATGATTTTTGTTCAATACGATGGATTTCACTATCATGACGATCCAGCTCACCACAAACATGATTCCACACAAGCCAATGATGACCCAGCCATCCGGCGTCACATCCCGCATGGTCGCCATAATCGGAGATTCGCCTCCACCGTCTTCGTCCTCGGAAGCATCCTCGCCGTAAGTCAACAAGGTCGAGTTAGGGCCTTGCATCAACGTATCGAAATACAAGGCATTGGCATCGCGTGCCGTTTTATAGAGCGCAATATGATCCATCATGCCCACATAACCGCGACCGCCTTGTGCATCGGCGCCGATGGTGACATCGTCGGAGAATTCAGTCAGCGAAACAGGATAAGAACCGGTTGATTTGCCGTCGATATACAATGCAATATTACCCGCACTCGCTACTAAGGCCAGATGATGCCAAGCGCCTGCTTCCAAAGGCGCCAAACCGGCAAATCCCTGTTTGACGCCGGTACTGTCGACAACCTCGATAAAGGGCATGCTGTCTCTAACAGATAAAGTCAGGTTTTGCTTGGCGCCGGCAATTTGAAAAACCACACTATCGACCACTTGCGCCTGATCGATTTTTAACCAGGCAGAAAATGTCCAGCCTTGCTCAGGACGCATTTGCAAGGAAGGCGAGGCCGGAATTCGAATAATCTGACTGCCTTGAAATACAGCACCCTCACCTATCAGTCCGCCTTCTGCGATCGTGGCTGTTGCCTCAGACGGGTGATGATTATTTGCGGTTAAATCTTTGATGCCTTCTTTTGAGAAAGGGTATGTCAACATCTGCGTGACATCGAATGAACCGGGCGCATCCTGACCATCAGCCGCTTCCGGATTTCCGGAATAAATCCAGATCGCCGGTTCCGGCATACCCGCCATATCCTTGGGCAGTTTTACCCAGATAAACGCCATTTCATTAATGGGATCCAATTTTTCAATAAAAAACTTTAATGGCGTTTGCTCATCGGCGCTCAGCACCCTGATATCTTTACCATTTTCGGCAAGATCCAGGAAATTACCAAAATTACCCGTGTGCAATCTGATCAACGCATAACCGTCATCAGGAATCGTTACGCCCGACTGGGTCAATGTATTCGTGTCCAGATTTATTTTTTTCTTGTACCCCCATTCATCGTTCCACCATGCGGAAGCGATAGTCGGTACAAAAGCCAATAAAATCAGAAAAAAAGCAAAGCGTTTCATTATTTCTCTCAAACTCAAATCAGGATTCAATTATCGCAAGTGATTGTTACAGCTATGTTACTTTTATGTTACTCAGTGAAATTTATTGGTCGCAGCAAAGCCATTTTTGCCATGAATGCGATAAATAACTCAGGTTAAACAATGCCAATTTTGTAGGAGCGGGCCCAACCCGCGATCAAACCAAATCAGGTTGCGGGCTGGGAACTCTCCTACTATGAATTCAAGGCATTGCCGGGTTAAACAAAGGGCTAATTCGCCTCCTCATCGCCGAAACCGAGAATATCAACGCTGATAATGCCTAATGCTGCAGCACTGGCCATTTTATCGCCGGCATCCTTGGCGGCATCGCCGGAACTATCAATAGCACCCGCTACTGCGGCAGCCACATTGCCGACATTGCCCAAACCTGCCGCGAGGCTTCCGGTTGAAGCCACCGGTACACCGACCGATACGCCGCCGACATCGATATTATCGGACCCGACAATCGCCGTTGCGCCCACCGTGACATCCTTACCGCCAACACCCGCTTCGGATGCATCGATAATGCCTTGCAATGCGAACAACAACGCATCACCTTGCGAACCGTCCGGAGCCACGTTGGCCCGTATACCACTGCCGGCAACTGCGGGCGGGAATTCAACGACAAGATTGCCTTGCTGATCGAAACGAACGATTGGCGGTGGCGATGCCAATGCCGTTTTCGCACCACGACCGGCATCGATATTGCCGTCGGTCGCACCGATCACGATGTCGCCACCACCCAGCGTCATGACGCGTGTCGTATTGACCTGGAAATCGTCACGAACAAACGAGTGAATCGCTCCTTTCTTGACCGCAACAACACCCAGCTCAGACGAATCCTTCGCACCACTTGAATTGACCGCCAAACCGGCATTGACGCCTCCGTTCGGCGCGTATAAATTGATATCGCCGCCGTCCGTTGAATGTATCCTGCTGAAAAACATCGAGATGTCACCCATTTGATCTTTATTTCTCTCGACCCCATAGGCTTTACTCAAGATGCTGCTTGCGTCATTACCATCGGTAAAGACAATGCTATCAGGAGTGAAAGAATAACCCTCGACTCCCGCCAAAACGGTTGTGCCCGGAAAAACTGTTTCGATCATCCCCAATGTAACGAGCTGAGCAAAATCCATTTCCTGCTTAAATGCGAAGGCCGCAGCTACGTCTCCGGCTTCATTGGCACTATCGAAGGCGTTTTTTGCGACTGAAAATTTATTGCCTTGCACTTTCAAAATCGCGTTCAATGGATTTTTTATCGAGGGCAGAAAATAAGCATTGAAATGCGCCTGTTCGACCGGAGATAGATTTTCAAAGGCTTCAAGAGCTGATTCTTCAGATAGATTCGTATCGCCAATGAGAGACTGCATTAACTGGGTGACCTCTTCCTGGTAGCGCTCAACGAACTCATCGCCGTTTAAGAAGAAGTTACGAGCAAATGAAGGCACATCGATTTTGGATTTTGCCAACCCTGCAATTACGTCGATACCTGCGCCGTCCTCAGACAATGCCGGATTGACTTGATTACCGACTGTCGTAATACCGTCAGACGATCCCAAATCGACATTGCGTCCCGCCAATACGTTCAAATGACCGGGACCACCCACTTCGATTTTTTGCACACGGTTTTGAATAGCCCCGGTAGCCGGATTTCGGGCAATATCAAATTTGACGTCGCGCCCGGCATTGATGATCGATTGAGAGCCTTCGAAATTATGTTGTATTTGAAAGCTGACATTACGGATATCGTTACCGGCCATCACCTCGGTTTGCTTGGGCAAAACAAATGACAAGGGGTCTCGTCCTTGAATATTGCCACCGCTAGTGATTGAAGCGGGTACTCGATCATTGATGTGATTGGGCACCGCCGAATAGATGCGGTCTGCGGCGCCCTTACCGGAAACAGGTAACCTCAAGGCGGCATTCGAAAAATCCAGATCCGGTCTGGCTACACTAGGCAGCAATGCGGGATCGGCATCCGACATCACAATATTTACAGTGTTACCGTTACTGCCGGTACTAATATTCCCGGCTCCGTATAAACTTAATTGACCTTGAGAACTTGGGAATAACAGCAGACTTCTATCGAATTGTATGTCGCCATTCAACGCGTTCGCTCTCAGTGTAGCCGGGTAAATCCGTAATGCATTTTGCGCTCCCGCACCGAAAGTAAGCTGACTCAACATGGTGGCCAGAGCACCGATGTCATTTTTGAATGCAATGTTTCCAGTTAAAGAAGCCGTTGATATCGCGCTTTCGGGACTGTATCTAAAAAACAGACTCGACGGCACGACACTGCTATCGGGAGTCTTACCTTGCGGTAACACCATTGGATCAATCACCGCTTCTATACCGACATTTTTAACGGCGGTAATGTTGAACTGCGCATCGCCCAACGCGATGATCGGATTACGGCCGCCATTACTTCCGGCCGTCACGGCGTTTCCGGCTAATAGACTGGCCGTTCCGCCGTCCACATAGAAGATTCCGCCAGCTATGTTTTGCCCCGCATTGATATCCAGATGACCGCCACCGTTGACCTCTACAACGTTCGTCAAATAACTTTCCGAGATCGGGTCTTCAGGAAACTCGGCTTGTCCGACTTGCTTGCCGGTCGTTGGAATCACGACCGACAAATCGTTGACATTACGTCCGGCCTTGATCAAGACATTGCCACCACCCAACGCCCCCACATTCTGGCGGTAATCGGCGGTAAACGTTGAATTTACAGTTTCAGAAAGTGCGATACCCCAAGCAGTCGGTCTAATTTGTTCTGCTGCGCTACCCCAATTACCCGTTCTGACCAGCCAGTCTGTCACCAACTGATTGGTCAAGGCGCCCTTGATGTCACGTCCCGCATTGAACGTAATATCGCCACCTTCGATGGGATATTCCGCATAGAAGCTGAATCCAGCGATAAACGGATTGAATCCATAACGGTTTTCGTCTTCGGGTCTGCCAGCCGTGTAAACGACGGTTTGATCATTGCCGTAAACGATGTCCCTTCCCGCATGCAGTTCTATTTCGCCCGTACCGGTTCTGACCTTGATATTGTTTCCGAGCAGAATGTCCCCCTCTCCTGTACGAACCGCTTTATTATCGGCAGAGTTGGTGGCCCCAGCCACAATGTTGTAACTCCACGAACGTCCTGATTGCAGCATGTCATTGACTGCGACATCCTCGGAAGAAAACTCGTCAAAAGGCACATGGATGAAATCCGGCTTGAACGCATCGGTCAAATCGTTTTGCAGCGACACGTTACCCGCAGCGCGTAACGTCAAATATCCTGGCGTGGCGTTTTCCCCGTAGCGCTGATCGACCAAATCCCATTTCGTAGACAAGGTGAGGTTTCCGGCCGAACGGACTTCGATGCCCGGCGCGATTTCATAACCGGTACCGAATTTATTGCCGCTAACATCGTTAGATGCAACGCCATTCATGTAACTTGCAGTATCGCTTTGAATCGTGTTGATCGCGGTAGAATTCAAATTGCTGTAAGTATAAAGTTTGACCGCTTCGATGGTCACATTCGAATCGCCGATAATGGTATCGGCGGCGATTGCGCCCAAATTGACATCATTTCCCGTGCGGTCCGTTCTGAGGTGCACTGATCCTTGATCACCTCCATTGGCCGACACGTCGACCAGAGCGCCGTTTTGAATCTCAAGCCCTCCGCCATCGACAGACGATAATTTAACCTTACCACCATTCCCATCCGCTCCATTCGCTGAAGCAAGCAATCGAGCAGAGGAAGTCAGCATTATCTGGCCCTTGGAATTCAAGCTAATCGCGCCACCGTTTTCACCTGATGCGTCGAGCCTACCATTGACGGTCAATCGACCATTGTCGACGGTCAATTTGATTTGCCGTGCATTGACGCTATCGTTTTGCTCAACACTCAAATCGCCTTGACGCAATCTAAGATCGACACCGCCGGTGAACCCTGAATCGGAGACGACATTACTCAGACCACTAAAACCTGGCTCTCCCAAATTACCGGTATCGATAATCATCCTACCGCCCAGATCCGGTTTCAGTGCGTGAGCGTCTATCGAGCCGTTCAATCCGATCTCACCCTGAGCGGTCGACAAGATGAGTTCTCCGGCTTTCATTTTTTCGGTAAAGCCGTTCAAGCGAATCTGACTACCGGTATCCGTCATCACATCGTGTTGCAACGATTTCAAAGCCACTTGTCCGGCCGATACGTGAAACGTTTCCTTAGGCCCTGTCTTTACGACCACACCAGAAACATCGATCAAAGCATTTTCACCTAGCTCGACATTGCCCGATTTGGCTTCTGCCGATACCTTGCCGGCCTTAAACCATAAACCGGTATCGATCAAAAGATCGTTGGCCTGCAGATTCAATTCTGCGGCAATCCCAACAGTTTCCGGTATCATGGCCGAATCAGTGCTGTTCAATACAAGCGAATGACCACTCGCATCGATTGTTGTTCTGGAACCGGTAGTCCCGGTTAAATAACCTGCATTTATCTTGAGATCACCCATCGATGTCAATTTCGACTCCCCAACTCCCGTCAAAGAACGGCTCAGCGACAAGTTGGTCGCGCCGAAACCCGATAGTCTGAAATTGCCGTTTTCCAAAAACAGATCGTCGCCGTTGACGATCAGGTCGCCGCTCCCGTTTCCTTGAACGGCACTGACGTTGCCGCTATTTCTTAAAGTAAGGGTACCTGCAGAAATCGAGGCAGACTTGCCATCGTTGC
Organism: Methylomicrobium sp.; assembly: GCA_018333785.1. GTDB lineage: Bacteria > Pseudomonadota > Gammaproteobacteria > Methylococcales > Methylomonadaceae > Methylicorpusculum. The sequence continues at coordinate 15,770 of JAGXSU010000106.1, forward strand.
CAAAACCGGCAAGACCCGCCGCGTCGAATATCAATTTTTCGAACACCACCGGAAGGTTACGTCCTTCCTGATCCGTTAATGCATTACCCTGGTCATCGGTACGGAATACTCCACCATAGAGGTTGACGTTGCTCCGGCTGGTCAAAACCAGTTCCTTCGTGTTCAGACTGCTCAATTGAGTATTGTTTAGCGATAAACCGTTCAAGGATCCGTCTACTTCACCGAGATTGATCGATTCGGCTCCAATGTTCAACGAATTTCCGGCCACCAATTGGCCGCTCATTTTCAGCTGACGTGTCGAATCAAGCAGAACAGAACCCGTTGCCGCAGACACCAGCGCACCGTCACCAATGATCAAGTCGCCTTTGAGACCTTGCGAACCCGTTCTCTTTTTGATCGCCTGTTCACCTGTCGAAACGCGAAGCAGGGCTCCGTCACCGGTGGTCTCCAAGACCGATGAGCTATCGTTCGCAGGTCTAATACCATTTGCGACGATTGATGCGCCTTGTTTTAATTCGACCTTGTCGGTTGCCGCTAACAAAATTTCTGAACCCTCCAACAAGGCATCTTCTTCCAGTGTCACAGCTTTCGATTTGACATCGAGCTTTATAGCACCGGTCGAGTTATCGAAAATCCTCACTGCACCCAACACCAGACTTCCAACCTCAAAGGTATCGAGATCGCTAACCTGTAACTGTACAGTGTTGGATACACCGTTTTTGGCATTCACAACCGAGAGATTATCAGCGACGATATCGACCAATCCAGCCAAACCGCCATTGGAAGCTACAGCCAGTACTGTTGGTAAATCGAGTTGCGTTTTCGCATCGAAAATCAAATGACCTGCATCCTTTGGTAATCGTGGCATTGCGGTTTCATTGACGATAGCTTTCTGTGCAAAAAACCTATTGCCTCTCGTCAAATCCAATTGCGAGCGAGTCAACGCAATAGTACCGGGTTCAACGGCAAAGCCGGACCAGCGCTGATCCCTGATCGAGGCTCCAGCCACCGAACGGAAGCCGGCAACCACCGGTGCGCCTTCCAAATTGACGACTTTGGTTCCTGGTATGATGTCTCGGGTTCCTTGTTGCGGCGTAATCAAATAGGCGCCCGGCAGCAAGGCATAACGCGCAGGCAACAAGGTATAGTAACCGGCCGAAAGTCCGCTACCGGCCCCCAGATAAACGCTTTCGCCAATGGCTAGATTCGATCCCGTAAATGCTAATGGATCGAACGGAGAATAATCCGAAAGCCCTGGAATCACTGCAAACGATTGGCCACCGGCCAGCACATCCACCGAACCGCCGATTCCTGGTATGAACTCGTAAGCCTGCACATCGCCTCCACCCGACAAATCGATCACAGCACCTTCATCGCGCATAATCCGGTCTGATTTTACCGTTATCGTTTTTGGTGGAGCTTGGACGATGATGTTTCTATCGCCCATCGGAAATAGCCATTCAAGGCCGCCTTCGGTAATACCGAAAGGTATGATTTGTCCTTCGGCTGATACCGATGTCAAACTGTTCGCTCCGAATTTGATCGAATTTGCCGCATCCAATACGATTTCGCCAAAAGGCGCTTTTATCGTTCCGCTCTGTTCAATATTGGGGGCTTTGATCGTCAACTTGGAATAGGCTGACAACACCGGGCGGTGCTGATCACCACCATTGATCTTCAAATTGCCGTTAGGATCACCGGCGACCGTCAATGTGAATTGCGTCAATGTGCTGGGATACAGTTGATCCGCCGTCAAATTGAGTTCAGAAAATGTCTTGAACTCGCCTACAAAATCCATTTGTGTATTCAAGATACGAGCGCCACGCAGTCGAATATCGTTTGCGGAATTCAGATTCACCTGCTTGATACCGGTCGTATAGGAACCGCCGAATAATTCAAGGAAGTCGGCATTTATAGACAATATGCCATCCCCGGAAGTACTGTTACCGGAAGCCGTTCTATTACGCGAAGACCCCAAAGAAGCGTGCGCGGCATTTATTAAAACGTTTCCATTATCGGTATCGTTCAGTCGCTGCCAATTCAATTTCGGCGTATTGAGTACTAAGGCGCGCTGAAGATTCAACGTCAGATCACCCTGAAAACGGATTTCGTCATCGGCCAAAACACTTAATGAAGCAAAACCCCCATTTGCGACTTGGTTTGCCGACAAATAGCCTTTTCTGGCCTGTCCACCCGGTAGTGTATCCCCAGCTTTTTCGAATTGTCCGGAAAATACCGACCTTGTATTTTGCGTCAAGTGCATGATACCGGGCGCAGTTGGAAAATTCGGGATGATCCCTTCCCCTTCGTCGGGATCCCTTCTAGTGCCGTCCAAACTGACAGTGAGCGTGCCGCCCGCAGTACCTGGGGCATTACCGCCTTTCCCCATCATTTGGCCATCGAGGAAAAGTCCTTCGGCTGCGGCTATTGAAACGGCGCCACCATGCGAGCCAACCGTTATCGGCTCATACAACAACCCGAAACCGTTGGGATTTATACGCGCCAAATTCAATTGACCGGCCGTACCGGAAACATCGATGCTCGATCCGGCCTTTGTTGCAACGAATCCTCGCACCGCATCCAGCGTTACATTTCCACCGTCGTGTATTTCACCCATACGCCGACCTAATGCATCGACGGTTGTTATCGCAACACCCGAGACATCGATATTGGCATTATCGCCCAACCAAATGGCTTGATTGGAAAGGTATAGCGGGTCCGGTAATCCTTGAGGCGGAATGATGTTGAATGAAACATCACCCCCTCGTGCGCTGATTCCCCCATCAAAATAGATAGAAGTATCCGATTTCAGAGTTACGCGACTCAACGAATCTGCATTGATCAACGCATTCTTGCCAACAACCAAATGGCTATTTAGATTGGGGCCAATCGTATGAATAGAACTCAACACGAGTGAACTGGGTGCACGTTGAATCGATGGCAATGTTCCAATTCTTGAGATTGAGGCGATACTATCGGAATTTGGTGCGTTGATTGAATTGCCGTTCAGAATACGATTGACCTGTTGTAAATTGATCCGCGCGCCCTCATCGATGGTCAATCCGTTGATATTGGCCGTAATCAGATAATTGGCAAATCCGCCTTTCCCGAAGAAGTCGTCTTGTATTTGCAGAGGTCTCAATTCGTCAATTTCATCTTCACGTCTTCTTCGAATCGCAACAGCGTTGGCTTCCAGTTCAAGCGTGCCGCCATTTTTCAGGGCATAACCATTCAAAATACCATTCAGCGTAATGTTGGAACCCGTCAGATCACCGGATGCCACCAATTGAATTTTACCGGCATCGCCAGCTTCGACGTTACCGCTGGTATTTTTCCAGGCCCCGCCACTGACATCGATCGAGCTTCCTGCGCTTAGCGTAATGTCGCCATTGGCATTGGCGCTGAAAGTACCGCCGTTAATCGAGATCGGCGTATTATCAATCATAGCGAAAGGGGTGATCAAATCATTAACCCAACCGCCTTGCAGATCGATTGTCGAACCTTGGCCAAGGATTATCGAACCGTCCAAAGACCCTATCGTTTCGGTCTTTAGTGATACTTGCGCAGATGCCCCTTTGATAGTGCCGTTGATCGCTATGGACCCGCCCTGTAAATTCAAATGACCACCATCGGTCAATCGGATGGTGCTACCACCCGCGACGGTAATAGAACCATTGGTGAAGATCGAGGTATTTTGAACGCCACTTTGAGCGATTAGACCCGACTGCAGTGCCAAGGCAACCGCCAAATTTTGGTCGTTGACAGGAAATGCGTCGTCTATGTCAATGCCAGTTCCAACCCTGCTTTGAGTCGACGAAAATATCACCGACTGAGCGAGAGCGGAAGCTGAGCGCATGTCGATCACTAATTCACCACCCCGCGCTTTGGTGGCCAGCGTTCGTTGCAGACGCCCGCTAACAGTGCCACCTATCAAGTTGCCTTCAAGCAAAGGGTTGGGACTTTTGATCGTCAAGCGACCCGCGTCATGACCTTCGACATAGCCGGATTCGCGCCTCGCCAACGAAAAAGGCCCATCGATTTTCCAAACTTTTTTGACACCCCATTTCTCATAATTCTTGACGACTTCACCATAGATACCATCGTATTTGAGCGATGGATGTGCCTGGCTGATATCGAAAATTCTGCCGTTAGAAATCAGTTTGGTCGTCGTGATGAAACCGTCCAGATAAGTCACCGCTCCACCCGAAAAATCGAGTACCGCATTATTCTTAACGATGACGTCGCCTTCCGATCCCAAGTTGATTTCTCCACCTTTGGCCAAACGCTCACCCAAAGTACGCTGAATTGCATCTATGTCGGGTTGAATGTCGGCAATAGGCGTGCCTTTACGGATATCAACCAAAATGGTTTTACCGAATAAAATACCGTCGCGTTGTAATGGAGAATCCTTCAATTGATTCAGACGCAGTTCGACCTCGATGATATTGCTTTCAATGGGCTTGACGGTCGTCTTGATCCCTGAAACGTCAATCTTGGCCCCTGATTCGATCAAGATACGGCTATCGTTTCTGTTGATCGAGGCCTGAAGCGGTGAAACCGGATTCTGCGTTGCCACCAAATCGACGATCCCTCCCGGAACGATGATGTTGGCATTGCTTTCAACATGGATTTTATGTCCCATTGCAGACACTTTCGATAGAGACTGAGCTTGTTCGTCTATCGCCGTCGAGACACCATCCAGTTCCGGCAAGACCTCGGTAACACTGGCGTTGCTGAATTTAACCGTCGCCGAACGCCCCAAACCGTCCCCGGAATCATTGCCGCGCAAGGTCGATGTCGTCCGCATATTAAAACCGCTGGTGGTTTGAAAAACCTCGACTTTTTCTCTGGCTAACAACTTGACGGTACCGTTGACGTTCAATGAAGTCGTAGCTGTTGTCTTACCCTTCTGATTGACCGCAAAACCTATGAGTGTGACGTTGCCCCGCTTGGAGGAAATCTCACCCAGATTGTTGATCTCTCCACCCGTTTCAACCTCGACCAACAAACCCCGAACATCGTCATTGACTCCTGCTTCTTGCAAATAAACCTTATCGGTTGCTGCTGCCAAAATAACTTGGCCATCGTTCGATTCGATATAGCCTTCATTGGTAACGGTGGGAGCGATGATAAGAATACGCTCGCCAGTTCCGGATTTGATTCGCGCCCCTTCTTCCACCCTGATTTCGGTTTTTATTTTATTGCCGTTGGCATCGAGCTTGAAGCTGCCATCGGAGTTTTTCAGATAGAAATCTCCATTTCCCTGAAGTGCCGCAGTGCCGCTATTGTTAAATACTTTTGTGATTCCCTGAGTAAACACTGCGTCCGAGACATCCAGCGTCGAGGCTACCAAACCACGGACATCGACGCGCGAATCCTTGCCGAACACGAATCCGTTTCGATTGACCAGATAGACTTGACCGTTCGCAGTCAAAGCGCCGAGTATGCGGCTAGGATCGTTTTGAAAAATCTTGTTCAACGCAATGGACGTGCTGCCCGGTTGTTGAAAATGCACCGAATTCTCTTTGCCGATATTGAAACTTTCCCAGTTCAGAATAGCCCGATCCGTGTGCTGATCAATGCGCATTTGATTGCCCAGCACTTGTCGGCTGGCACTGCCCATGCTGGCCCAAACGGCACTGGGAACCGGTAATTCGGCCTGCACTTGTGCCACAGATCCGGCTACCATTGCCCCGGCGAGGACTACCCGGACGCAAGCTGCGGTCGGTTTTAATCTGAAAGTTGCCGCGGTAAACCCGGATTGTTTGATTCGTTTGCTGTTAGCCATGCTCGTTGCCCTTACCAAAAGGATTATTCTTCAGTCATTGGCAACCCGGCTGTCTTGACCCACAAGACCCGCAGCTTTCCGTCCCCGTCTCACGGCGGGTTTGGCTTTTTACTTTAGTTTTTCGTAATTATTCAGCGTACGCGTTGCAGTCCTTTGTTGCGTTACTCCGCTAAGTCGTTTCAGATTTCTGTTTAAATTCGATCGGTCAAACTGACTTATCTCAATACACTGTTCGTATTAATTGTTGGTGTCGCCCAAGCACGGTTAGCATGATTCAGAAGCCATGGCTGGCTCAGGACTTTCACATCCTAGTGACCTAGATCCCGGCAATCCATGCCGGAATGACGACGTTAATTTACTTTCAACTACTAACAAGAACACTGCATTTCCATAGAGGAAGTTTCCAACAAGCTCCCAAGTGAAATTTGAGTGTGATCTCCACCGTGCGATCCTCTAAACCTTAAAATTCCGTAGCCACTCGAAAGTGCAGCCTCGGATCGCCGCTTTCTATCGGTCCCTGTGCGATAAACGGAAACGCAACATCCAGGTTTGCTACCAGGTATTTCCAGGCCTGCAGCCTGAAACCGAAGCCTCCGCTGGCGAGACTGAATTTACTGTCCACACCCGGCAACACATCCTTGGACCAGCCTTGCCCCCCATCCAAAAACACCAAACCCTTCAATTTGTTGACGAATTCCCATTCTTCATTGACGGGCAACAAATGCGGCGAATAAAGTTCGAATGACCCTTGAATACCGTCATCCGATAAAACCTGCGTTTCAAAATAACCGCGCACACTTTCGTCGCCGCCGATTGAATATTGTTCGTTACTGATGATGGGCGAATCCGAGACTTGCCCTGAGATACGGCTGACAAAATCAATCCCTTTGGGAAGATTGTGGGTGTAGTCGATACCCCCGTTGAAAATCATATAATTCGGTTTTGCCAAAAATCGCTTGTCGGCAAATTCCTGTTCGTCGTTACCCAGGCCACGAATCGAAAAATTCAACCCCGTATTGAATGACAGTAAGGAGGATTCGCCACGTAAATTGCCGGAATATTGCACCATGAAAGGAACATAGGTAATCGGCGTCGTCAACTTATCGGCACCGATCAAATTCAAATCCTCTTCAAAAGATTTGTAATCCACACCGGCGGTAAACGTATGAAAATAATTATCTTTGGTGGTCAAAGGCAATACGACTCGCGCCCCGTAGATATCACCGATACCGATGACGGATAACGCACCGGCGCTGGCAATTTGAGAATCCGACGACGAACTCACCCCATAAAGTGCCAGGCGTGCATCGGTGTTAAACACCGGCATCACATACGTCCCGACAAACACTTCCACTTGTTCCGGTGATTCAGGCGCCGTCTGATACATGAAGGATGCACTGTGAAACTTTTGCCATAAATTGTCATAACGCACGGAGGCAATCGTTCTCAAGCGGCTGGTATCGGCAACGTTACGCCCGTTAACCTCGACTTTACCGTGCAGCGGCAGCTCATCTTTGACTTTTAAATCCACTTCCAGCGTTCCCGGCGTTTCTCCGGCCCGCAAAATCGGCACGACAGTCCTGTCGGATGATTCCTTGCCCAGTTCTGCCAGCTGTTCCTGCATTTTCGGTAAATTGGGCACTTTACCTTCTGCCAATTCGGGTACTTTGGCTTTGATACTGCCTAAAGAGAAGTAGCGCGAATCGGTCACGCGCAACCGGGAGACTCGGCCCTCGGTAACTTCCAGATAGACGACACCGCCGACGACATCCTGCTCGGGTATGTCGACTGCGATGGTCTGATAACCTTTGCCATGGTAGGCTTCTTCCAATGCGGCACGGGCTTTTTCAACCGTGTCGATATTTTTTGCTTCCCCCAAAAAGGGATACACTGTTTTTTCTATTTCTTTTCGTTCAAGTAAGGTATTACCCTTGACCCTCAATTCCCACAAATCGAAATGATCGGCATCCTCGGCAAAGACCGAGCTGCCTGACAAGCCGGCAAACACTAAACCCCACACCAACAACCAACGAAAACAGCACTTTTCCTTCCTGAACATAGATAGTATTTTTAATGTTTTACAAACAGGTCAGCCCCCGCCGAGGCGGGGGCTGTTTTTTTGCATCCTTGCCGGCTCTATTGCGGAGCCTTAATCAGTTGACATTCTGTCGATAGAACTTACAGCGGTTTCTTGGTGACCGCTGCTGGTAACATGGGCACTACGCAGTTGTTGATGCCAGCGCCCGTGTTATGTGTGTATGGCCAAATAGGCGCGCTTTCGTTCAGCAAACCGGTAAAGCTTGGTGAAGTCGCAAAAGGAACAGCCGGAGCCATGTAACCGGACTTACCGAAAGGGTAGGTCGATGCCACGTTCAACACACTGCCTACGACAATCGGCTGACTTGCTTCTTCGCGCATTTGGTCGATAATCACCTTGACATCTTGCTCAGGCGGTCTTGGGCCGCATGTGGCAGGATGTGTTCCCAATAAGCCGTAATCACAAGCAGGCAGTTTATTGGTGTTAGGTTTCAGCCATTGGTAAGTCATTTCGACCACATCCATGTATTTGCCGGTGAAAGCATTCGCCAAAGTAGGCGCTACTCCGTCGATCCTGACAAACTTATAAGGCCATTGCGGAATGGCAGTCTGATCGTTTTTCTCCAAGCTTTGCACACCGAAGGCCCAGGCTCTGGCCAGGGGCGCCAAGCCAGAAACACCGTTCTGCCCGGTATTGTTCAAACCTAATTCATAGTCGTTCAAGCACAGTTCGATGTCGCCTGAACCCGAGTTCTGGATGACGATAGGACCGGTCGTAAAAACTGATGTTTGCATTGGTGGAGCGGCACCGTCCGTACATGGGTTATGCAAAAATTTGGCGTATTGCTGAGCGCCGGTTCCGGAACCGTTGACGCGCTTACAAAAACGAACAAAGTTTTTGGACGCTTCACGGGCAGCAGAGCCAGCCAACCGTGTAGGAAGCGAAAGACCTTGAACGCCTCCGGCAATACCGTCGCTCACGACATCCACCAAGCTTCTGCCTGTCGCACTACCGTCGTCTATCATGTATTGTGTCCAGGAAGCAACACGACCGTTCATCAACGAAGCCACATCGTTCTTGGTCAAGCTGGGAATACATTCCTCACGGCTGTATTCGCCGATGGTGCAATCGCTAGGAATCGGTCCAAACTGTCTTTGTGCGTATTGCAACGCGTTGTAAAGACTGTTGTTGACCGGAATACCGAAAATCAACGCAGCCACCGAAACGCTGTCGAGATCGTTCGCGCTTTCCGGATTGACCGGGTTGAAACCGGCTGGCGTGTTGACACCTCTGAACATTCTGACGTCAACATCCGAAATACCGATATCCGAGTATCTCAATTCCAAATCCCCCGGCTGGCTGGTCCGGCACACGAATGCCCTGGGGAGAGTAGGATGCGGTGTATTACAATTGTTATTGAAGATATTTAAGGCTTGCAGTCTTTGTTGATCGATGATCGGATTGACACCTTGAGCCGAACCGCCCGCCGAACGTTTGACGAACAACACCTTCAGAGGGCTGACCGACAATCCGGGTACCTTATTGGCTGTCAATGTGCAATAGAACGCGCGATAGGCATTGCCGGGATTCGCGCTTTCATTGAAATAGCTGTCCAATGTGCCGGGCTCGCACAAGGTTGAAAACAAACTCGTGATCGAGTTGTCCATGGCCGTCGCGCCGGACATGTTGATTTGCAAGTCAGGTGCACCGCTACTCGGTAAGTGAGCGAACGACAAACCGGAAAAGCCGGCTAATGTCACGGCCGCAAGGGCCGCAGTCAATTTTTTGTTCATTGTGATGATTCCTCAAATCAAATTGGGTCAAAAGCTAATTTCCCGGCATCGAGAACGCCGGGATTTCGAGTTTTAAGCCTTACGACGTTTTGCCGCCAATAAGCCCATCAGACCGGTTCCAAACAACCAGACTGCGGCAGGGACCGGCACAGGAGCAAATTCCAAACTCGCTGAATTGCCTGCTATATTGAAATTCCAAGAGCCCAGGAGTGTAGCAGTTGGAACATGGTCGCCCAGCGATTCATCAAACGGCTGGCTCAGCCACCAAAATTCGGCTGCTTCGCCGGCACTCACCGCTACGCTACTACCGAACGTATTGCCGAGATTTGAGCCCCAGTTGACCGGATAATAGGCAGGAGTTCCAGGAGTCGAGAAGGAATCCAGATTAACGGCCTTGCTACCGGTTTGTTGATTGGTTCCTGTCAACTGGCCTGAACGTGAATTTAACTGATTGATGTATTCAGCAACAAGTGTCGAACTAGTGTTAAGTCCATTGAAATCCGGAAGTACTGGTTGACCTTTGCTGGTCACAAACAATCCCACATAGTCCAGATCAGGGAGATCCGAGAAAAACGTATTGGCGCCAACGACACTGTAAACAACCGATTGTCCGGCTGAAGTGCCGGCCATGAATGATAAGAATGCGTTGCTGGAAATGTTGAAGCTGAGAGGTTTAGTTGGATCGAATTCTTTGGTACGGATGCCCAAATCCAACGCATAGGAGATTTGGCCTTCCGCGTTGTAAACACTCAAAAACAACTCAGAGCCTAAGGGATCTGATTCGAAACCTGATAATGCTGGCGATGCAACCCGCGCCTGAGCACCTGTTGCTGCCAGTGCCATTGCGCCGACCGCCAATGATTTACCTAAAATGTTCATAACTGCCTCTTAAAAAGTTAAAGTTTGTTAACAAAAAAAACCGGGAGCTGTGCCCATTCGTAGTAAATGGCTGCGACTCGGCTATCTTGCTGGCAAGACCCGTGGCTTTCCGTCCCCGCCTCACGACGGGTTTGGCAACATCATCACACCCGGCATATCCAGCCTTACGCCGGAACTGCCTGTCCTTGTCCTGACCGTTGCGTCGCAATCGTTCCCTTTTCGACTTTCTTCAACGGCTGGTCTTTAATCCTGTCCCTATCGACCTGCATGCTTCCTGCTACATTCAACTTGGCGCAAATTCTTTCACACTCAACGCACTCTAAGTTTTACAGTTGTGTTAAATTTTGATGACATGTAATACGAATTGATCAAAATCAAATTTAATTACGCTTAATTTAACTTTGTTTCTTTACATGATTTTGACAGCCAAAAATTGGACCGATGTTGATATTTCGGGATAGCAGCAAGGTGTTTTATTCCCGCTAAGTAGCCGATTATATTGTTTTTAAATGACTTTTTTGTGACATAAAGCCTAACCAATAAAGTGACGCGCCTTTGCTATTCAGCAGCGGCTTTATCGAACTCTCCCTTGCAGACTGTCCCTATTTCGTAGCGCACTCTCTTTATTCATATTGTTCATTGTCGCAATTCTGTCATATTGTTCTTTTAAATTGTCCCGATCGATGTAGCGGTAAACCGGGTATTTAAAGTGAGTGAAATAAAACAGATTGTTTCGATGCGGCTTGAAAACACTAAGCGGGAACAGGTTCAGGCGCTGGCCACCCGCCTTTATGTAAGAGAATCTGATTTGTACCGTTTTGCAGTGGCTTATCTGATAAACAAGTTGGAACACATCATGGATAGCACGCACGTCGGCAGTGAATTACTGCCATTATTGCTGGAGCTTCGAGAGGAAATTAACAGCCATTTAAATATCAAAAAACATCAACTGTTTAAAATCGTCAATTCAGGTCATACCCCACCGGACAAATTTGTCGCAATGGCCGATATTGAATTATTGCTAATGCCGCAACACAGTCTGAAACAGCACCTGCTCAAACTGGGTGAACGGCCTAAAGACAGTAATGATGCAGATGAATGGCTTAAACGCTATCTTTACGAAAAATACGACTTAAACCGACCTGACGCAGTGCCGGATCAGATTTAAAAGCAAAATGTCAATCAACAGACGCGACAGTCATTGCGCCCGGGAGACACAGTGAGCAATCCACTTCAACTAATTGACCGATATGCCGCTGACGCAAAGGGCGTGATTTTCCATCTCGTCGATTCATTGCATCAAAGAGCATCACTTCCAATTTGATGATTTCACGCTCATGCTCAAACAGATACAGTGTCGGTTTCATCCCGCCTTGCGCCATAAACCGGCCGGTGTCGTTAAGCATGATATTCACATGTAACAGTTCGTGCAGCAAAGCGTCCGCCGGTGCAATATAACAGGCAGGATTTCCAGAACATTGGTTATGAAATCCAAATTTGGCACCTGTCCGTGAATCAAAAAAAACAGTCGTGGAATCAACCTTAAATCGGTTTCCATACGCCTCGGTTTCCCAGGTGTTTTTCCGGTATTGCAGATTGAGTGGTTTATTTTCCAGCTTTTTCAGTAATTCAATGGTGTCACTAAACTGCGCATAATAGCGGGCCATATGATCCAAATCGGCACGAATGCCTGCAGGATCTCCGGGTTTTTGCTGATAGGCCTGATGTAATAATCGCCTGATTTGCCTGAATGCGGCCTTATCAACTTTCGTTTTAGTGCGGACTTGCTGACTGAAGGCTTTTACTGACGGCGCCGAACGCGTCAAGCGCAGATTATTTTTTTGGTCTTTTTGAAGTTTTAAAGCATCGATTCTATTTGCTGGGGTAACAGGATTTGAACTGATTGAGACAGTCATCGTTTGCTGACTCAGAGAATCCGCTTTTGATTGTGTAGTGGCAATCAGTAATCCGATACACAAAGACAGCACCATGGCTGTTTTTTGTCTGCGCTCAGACCCGTATTGCTCGGCTTTTTGTGCCCTGCTGTCTTCTTTTAAACGAATACCATACTGTCTTGTTATCTCGGATAAAGCGTCAAAGGCTTCAGGATGCGTGTTGCTTAGTTCTTTATTGCAGATTAGAGCCCGTTGCTCGTCAATCAAGCAAGGATGAAGGAAATTACACGCGGAAAACTCCTGCGCCCAATTTTTTAACCTTTCAACAAAAACAGTGAGATGTTCAATTTGACTATCCGTTTGAGGGCGGTAAACGCTGATTAAAGCGGAAAGTGCGTTCATAAATTTCCTGTGCGATTTAAACTGTTTAATCCTGTATGACGTCTGTAGCCATGTAAACCATGAAACCATTCATGATTTATTCGTAACTATCAGAATAGATTAAACAGAGAAATCCTGCAGTAAGTAAGCCGAATAAAGCGGATTGCGGCGCTACCTTCATACCAATCGCAACTTAAAAAACTAAAAAATCTAAAGCCACGCGGTAATAGCTCCAGTCTAATAACAAAATGGCGTTAACTATTTGTAATTTAGCGTTTTAGATTCTGATTCAGTCCAGGAACTTCAATTGTTTGATAAGGTGATGATTGTAAAAAAACGGAAGGGTCCAAATGATTCAACAAAATTGCATTCAGAGTTATTTCTTCATATAACCAAAAATACAGGTTATTTTCTAATACGCGGCGCCGATTTAAATAGCGGAATTTGAACCACTTATTTAAAACCAGCTGACTTGTGCTGCCTTCTGATTCAATTTCGCACTCATTTAAATTGACTTTGAATGAACTGAATCGAACCGAAGTATTTTTATACTGTGAAAAAATCAAATCAGTTTCAAAGCTGCCAAATCTGTGATGATCTATGAGGCATTTTTGATCAACCGTAAAGGTTGCGGGGGGACTTTTTATGCAGAATTGGTCTGGGATGCTTGATCTTTTCTCTGAATGAGAGTCCGTCAATTCATTTTTATCCCATTGCTTAAGGATGGTTTGCAAAATAATTAAACGCATTCACTTAATGAAATGTGAGTTGAGTCAATAGTTTGCGATTTTTCATAAATCTGACGGACTGAGAGCTTAAATTTTCACCATTGTGATTCACCGGTTTCCGGGTCATACATTTCATGGCTGATTTTATGTCTGTTGGCGATCAACTCTTCAATACTTGGAGAATTGCTAAGTGCGCGCTGAATAGCCAGTTTCATAGCTTCATAGTTGGTTCGATATAAATCTTTTCTATCTAGATCCGGATTGGTAGCGCACTCAGGCGCTATCCAAATCATCGCAATAATACACAGATCATTAGCTTGAATTCTTGGAATGACACCCTCTATAACGCTGTCAAGCACCGCATCAGCAACGGCCGATTGAACGGGTCCGCCCAGAAGATTGACGTAGGCATTGGATTTAATCGTAACTTTTGGAACCATCAGGGTTGCCGGGCGAACCTGTTGATTGCAGGCGCGAATAGCAAACATACGGGTATGTCCGGCCGTTTGCCCCATGAGATTAGCGAAAGCATGACCTGCAGGACCTTTGATATCGCCAATCAAAATTTCGGGCATTGCATCGGTACCCTGCCCTTCGCTTGAAAATACAGTCGCTTCGCCGGTTCTAAACCATATTGTTTCTGACATGATACTTTTGCCTCCCAGAAAATAATTTAAGAGTGTTCATTTTAGGTGCTAAGTGATCAAGCGGCAACCTTATCCTTTAAATAGGGATTATTCTGTTTTATCAAGTATTACTACTCACGTTCAGCGCATTCCGTTGCCAAATAATGAACCGGCAGCGGCGCCTATTCCTGCTGCAATGGGATCGCCTCCACCTACTTCGTAGCCCAGCGCCCCTCCCAATGCTCCGCCAACCAAACCGCTAGTTGTTCTTCTATCATCATAATAGCGGTCGGATTCGCGATAATACCGATCAACGTGCTGTGGGTAATAACGCACTTCTTCGCGGTAATAATGACGTTCAACCGGCACATAATAAACCGGAGGAGCATATCGCATTCTTTTATGATGGTGATGACTGTGGTGATAACCTCTTTCCCGGTGACCATGTCCACCTGAGGCTAAAGTAAATGGCGAATAAACAAGACTGACAATCAATAATGCAAGCAGTTTTTTCATTTTAATGACCCTCATGTTTAGAAAAATTTAATCCCGGTGCAATTGAATAATACGTGGAAATAAATTAATGAGGCATTAATCGAATGCGGTTTTATTGGATGTTAAAAGTTGAGAAGGTCCAGAAGTGGGGCATTTAAATCGTAATAAAAATACCCCAATGTCTTGGAAAGATTTGGAATGGGTTTATCTTAGAGACTTATGCCTCATTATTTCGGAGAAAAGCTTCAAACATGAGTAATGACCAAATGGAAGCGCTGTAATCTCTCAAGCCACTTTGGTGCTGATTGACCATTTTAGTAATGAATTGTTGATCAAACAATCCGCTTTGCGCCATCGTATCACCCAATAACGCTTGCCTGACCTTGTCTTTTAGCGGTCCTTTAAACCAATTGTCCAACGGCACAGCAAAACCCATTTTTGGACGGTATAAAATATCTTCAGGTAAATAGGGTTCCAATGATTTTTTAAAGATAAATTTGCCTTCCTTTTCTCTGAGCTTAAGATCGGGTTTTAAGCTGGCTATCCATTCAACCAGTTTATGGTCCAATAATGGCACTCTCACTTCTAATGCATGAGCCATGCTGGCTCTATCGACTTTAGTGAGGATATCGCCCGGCAAGTAGGTTTTAATGTCAAGATACTGAACCATGGATTGCGCATCTTCGATGTTGACATCTTTGGCATAGCGTCTGAATACTTCAACGGCCTGATAACCTTGTAACTCTTGTTTCAGCTTGGGGCTGAAGAATGCGCTTCTTAGTTCATTTGAATTAACCGAAACACTGTGAAAATAACCTTCTAATGAATCACGGGCTATCGACTCGAAAGTGGTTTTGGCTCTGAACATCTTTGGCGCCCAATCCGCTTTCGGATAGGCGGCGCCTAAAAAGCCAAATAGCGGTTTACGGATGGCATTAGGGACTAATGACCTCATTCTGTCTTCGTAAGTATGCCAACGATAACGCCGGTAGCCGGCCAGATTTTCATCGCCGCCATCGCCTGAAAGCACCACAGTCACTTGTTTTTTGGCTAATTCACAAACACGGTAAGTCGGCAAAGCGGACGAATCGGCGTAAGGCTCATCATAAAGATCAGCCAATTTATCAATCAAATGGAAGTCATCCGGATCAACCTGTTCTACCCGGTGAGCTGTATGGTAGCTGTCAGCAACCATTTGTGCATATTTGGATTCATTGAAAGCCGGATCGCCGAATGATATTGAACAGGTGTTGACCGGTTGATCTGACAACCCAGCCATCATGGCAACAACACCGCTGGAATCGACACCTCCGGATAAAAAAGCCCCCAAGGGCACGTCTGCCATCATGCGGATTTTAACGGCTTCACGGAATCTTTCGATCAATTCCTCGCCAATTTCGGCTTCACTTTTATCGTTTTGTACTGAAAAATTAACATTCCAGTACTGTTCCGGTTTATAGTGGCCCTGCCCTCTTTTAATCCGCAGCTTATAGCCAGGCTCCAATTTATGAACATTTTTGTAAATTGTCTTGGGGTCCGGAACATAGCCAAAGCCGAAATAGTCTTCTATTGCGCTAGGGTCAAGTTCTCGAGGAAGATCGGGGTGAACTTTAAGTGCTTTGAGTTCTGATCCAAAAATGAATTGTCCATTAGACAATTCGGCATAATACAAAGGCTTTTCACCCAGCCGGTCTCTAGCCAGGAAGAGAATCTCTTTAGCTCTGTCCCAAATAGCAAAAGCAAACATCCCGCGCAAGCGATCTACACAAGCTTCTCCCCAGGCTTGCCAGCCGATCAATATCACTTCTGTATCGCAATGAGTCATGAAACGGTAACCCAGCGCTTCTAGCTCCTGCCTCAATTCAGGAAAGTTATACACTTCGCCGTTAAAAGTCAGAACGACATTGCCGTCCTGACTGTGCATAGGCTGCTGACCACTGGATAAGTCTATGATCGACAAGCGTCTATGGCCAAAACCCAGTCCCGGCTCAGTATGCAATCCCCCTTCATTGGGTCCTCGGTGAAATTGAATTTCATTCATTCGCGACAATAAGTCCTTGTTGATATCGCGCTTTTCTTTTAGATCAAAAATTCCGACTATTCCACACATACTGGTTGTTTCCACTTAAAAGTTAAAAATGGCACGCGTTGTTCAATCCGCTAAATAATCATAGACGCTTAAGTAATGCTCAACCATGATGTTTAAAGAAAATTCCTGCTGAATTCGCTTAAGCCCATTTTCACCATGGGTCAATCGTTTTTGTTTGTCAGTGACGTAATCACTAAGAGCATTTGCCATTTCAATTGCGTTTTCTTTCTCAACCAAGCGCCCCGTCACGTCATTGATGACCAATTCCGGATTACCGCCGACGCGTGTGGCTATTACGGGCAAACCGGTTGCCATCGCTTCAAGAATCGTATTGGATATCCCTTCTGCCTTTGACGGCAACACAAAAATGTCAAAACTGCGCATCAGTTCGGCGATATCGTCTCTTTCACCCGGCAACCAGCTGAAGTCAGTCAGCTCATGTTGGTTGAGCAGTTCCAAAGCTTCATTTCTTAAGGGGCCGTCACCGATGATGACCAGCCGGACAGACTTTTTTAATTCGGGGAATTGTTCACAAAGCTTTATGAACGCATTGACTAAAGTGATTTGGTCTTTGACGCCATGCATTCTGCCTACAGCGCCTATAATTACTGGGTTTTCATTCAGTTGAAAAGGTAATACGTGCTCACTCCGGTTGACGCCTTTTGCCGGGAAAAACGTTTGTGTATCCACGCCGTTACAGATTCTTTGCACTTTTGAGGTGGGGATTTTTGCCTTTTCAATAAGGTAACGCTCAAGATGGCCGGAAAGAGGAATGAAACGCTGAATGATGAGGCCCATCATCCGCCTCAATCTTTGATATTTCTTTTGGGTGCCGTCCGGATCAAAAACATCCCAGCCATGTTCGCCATGAACACGCCGTTTAATCCCAGCCAACAAAGCCGGGATCTGATATTCAATAGCCGCCAAATTACGCGTATGAACAATGGTCGGTTGAATTTTTCTGAGTAACCGGTACATACGAACAAAAGAAGCCAGGTCGTGCCCTTCTTTTTTATTAAGCTCGTAAATGGCAACATCATCTCGTTGCAGTCGTTTACTAAAGTCAGTGCTTGCTTTCAGGCAAATAATGGCGTGACAGTATTTCTCTTTAGGAATGTTGTTAA
Source organism: Methylomicrobium sp. (assembly GCA_018333785.1). Taxonomy (GTDB): domain Bacteria; phylum Pseudomonadota; class Gammaproteobacteria; order Methylococcales; family Methylomonadaceae; genus Methylicorpusculum. The sequence continues at coordinate 33,606 of JAGXSU010000106.1, forward strand.
TTAAATTAACCAGGCCGTTTTCCAGGCCGCCCACGCCAAAACTGTAAATGACGTGGGCAATGAGCGGGCGCTCGGTGATTGTCTGGTTCATCAGCGCTATTTGAAGTTGAGTTGCTGAGGCTTAGCCATTTTAAATGCGGTAATAGTCACGGTACCAATTTACAAACCGCTCAATACCGATTTCTATGGGTGTAGAGGGTTTATAGCCAACATCCTGGACCAATGCTTCCACATCGGCATAAGTATCCGGCACATCGCCTGGCTGCAAAGGCAGTAATTCTTTTTCAGCCGTTTTGCCTAATCTTTTTTCCAGTACTTCGATATAGTCCATTAATTCAACAGGACTTTGATTGCCAATATTGTAAACCCGCCACGGTGAGCGGCTGGTTCCTGGGTCCGGGCTTTTACCCGACCACTCGGGATTGGGTTGAGCGGGATGGTCCAGCGTTCTTATAACCCCTTCGACAATATCATCAATATAGGTGAAGTCTCTGCGGTGTTTTCCATAATTGAAAACTTTAATCTTTTCACCCGCAAGAATGGCTTTGGTGAATAAAAACAAAGCCATATCGGGCCGTCCCCAGGGGCCGTAAACCGTAAAAAAACGTAATCCGGTTGTCGGCAAACCGTAAAGGTTGCTGTAGGTGTGTGCCATCAATTCATTGGCTTTTTTTGAAGCGGCATAAAGACTGAGCGGGTGATCAACATTATCGTGCACCGAAAAAGGCATGCTTTCGTTAGCCCCATAGACCGAACTGCTGGAGGCATAAACCAGGTGTTCCACGCCATTATGCCGGCAGCCTTCCAAAATATTAATGAACCCCACAATATTGCTATCAATATAAGCATGCGGATTTTCAATTGAATAACGCACGCCAGCTTGCGCCGCGAGATTCACAACCCGTTGCGGTTGATGTTGTTTAAAGATCGCTTCCATTGCGGATCGATCGGCCAAATCGGCTCTTATATCGGTGTAACCCGGATGGTCTCCTATCAATTTGAGTCGTGATAACTTTAGATTAACATCGTAGTAATCGTTCAAATTATCAACACCGATAACTTCATCGCCGCGTTCTAATAATTTTTGGGCTAAACGGTTACCAATAAATCCGGCTGTGCCGGTGACTAAGATTTTCATAGGTTATAAACGGGCATCCGTCTGATCAGTTGGAAAAATGTATTTTAAATCATAAATAACCGAGTCTTTTTTGGTCAGAGCTTTAATTGAGGCAATCGGCATGTCCTTGAATTGCTGGTGGGCTACGGCAAGAATAATTGCATCAAACTTTCCTTCCTCAAGCTGGGTTAAAGGTTTGATTCCATACTCAGCAATGGCCTCCTCTGCATCCACCCACGGATCGTAAACTTGAACATTGACTCCATAGCTTTGCAACTCATGGTAAATATCAACCACTCGCGTATTACGCAGATCCGGACAGTTTTCCTTAAACGCCAGCCCCATAATCAGGACCTCAGCTTCTTTGACATGAATACGTTTTTTCAACATTAATTTTACCAGTTGATTGACAACATATTCACCCATGCCATCGTTGATACGACGGCCGGAGAGGATTACTTCGGGATAATAGCCAATAGCCTGAGCTTTATGGGTTAAATAATAAGGATCCACACCGATACAATGACCACCGACCAACCCCGGCCTGAACGGTAAAAAATTCCATTTGGTCCCTGCTGCCAGTAAGACTTCTTCCGTATCAATGCCCAATCGATTAAAAATAAGCGCCAGTTCATTGATTAAAGCAATATTGACGTCACGCTGTGTATTTTCAATCACTTTAGCGGCTTCGGCGACTTTTATACTGCTCGCCTTATGGGTTCCTGCGGTGATGATGCTTTTATAGAGACGGTCGACTTTTTCGGCAATTTCCGGCGTTGAACCGGAGGTCACTTTGAGTATATTCGTGACCCGGTGTTCTTTGTCGCCAGGGTTAATCCGCTCCGGACTATAACCGACAAAAAAGTCCTGGTTAAAAACAAGTCCGGATACCTTTTCAAGGATAGGCACACAGACTTCCTCGGTCGCACCCGGATAGACCGTTGATTCGTAAATGACGATATCATTGGTTTTGATTACCTGGCCGAGTAAATTACTTGCTTTTTCAAGCGGGGAAAGATCGGGTTGTTTAAATTCGTTGATGGGCGTAGGTACCGTAACAATATAGACGGTGCAATCCTTGATATCGTCAATGGATGCGGTGTACATCAGTTGACTTGCTTCACTTAGCTCTTCTGAGCTGACTTCAAGGGTGTGGTCATGACCCTGCTGCAATTCCTTGATTCTGGCAGCGTTAATATCAAAGCCTACCGTAGCATATTTTTTGCCGAATTCAACAGCAAGAGGCAGACCGACATAACCTAAACCTATCATGCCTAATTTTGTGTTTTCTAACATGTTCAAAGCCTTTTAAAGGTAAATATTTATGAACTGTCACTTTTATGGATCAGCTAATTAATTATAGATATTAATTTCTCGGTGCTGCTGTACCAACTAAAATGATCAATAACAAAATGCCGGTTGGATTCCGCTTTATTCCCGCCTTTTTCACTCAAAAGATCGCAGGCAAGTTGTGCAGCCTGCAAAGGGTCATCTTCAACAAATACCCTGAGTTGATTATTTACCGGAATACCCTCAATAGCTGCTGAGGTACCTAATACGGTTTTTTCCATGGCCATGGCTTCCAATACTTTATTTTGAATGCCCCGCGCAATTCGAAGGGGAGCGACCACCAGTGCGGCAAAGGCAAGATAAGGCCGGACATCTTCAACTCGCCCGGTTATGACAATGCCCGGCAGTTCGCTTAAGGTTAGCACTTCTTTGGCAGGTTTTGATCCTACGATAAAGAACCGGGCAGAAGGATTATTAGAATAGATAGACGGAAAAACAGCTTTTGCAAACCAAACGACCGCATCGACATTCGCCCAATAATCCATGGCACCGGTAAATACAATCGGAGTTACATTTACTTGGAAAGGTGAAGGATAATCCAGCAGGGGGGAAAAATAATCGGTATCTACCCCATTATTGACGAAATCAATACGGTCTTTATATTCGGAGGCTAACGCTTGAAAATGCGCAGCTTCTTGTTCTGAAACGAATATTCCTGTTGACGACCTGGATATCACTTGACGCTCAAAGGTTAACAGCTTTTCTGACTCTCTCCGGTAAATCCAGCTCTCCGGCCATTTTTTTTTCAAAGCATATTGACGCCATTTATCTGAATCCACATCAACAAAGTCAGTAATAATCTCAAGTTCCTGTTTATTTAAGACAAACTGCGCCATCACAGAAGAAAAGATCAGAACTTTTTTAATAGAAGCTGATGTTAGGATTTGATCGATCCAATCCTGCATTACATTATTTTTATAATAAGGAATACTTAAGGCTTCACCGGATAATAATCCAGTCAGGCTCTTAACTTTTGAAATGCGTGGATTAAGGCTGACACAACAGGTTTCCTGGCAATAGCTTTTAACCGTTTGCTCGTATTGCCAGTCTTCAGGATCATCTACAAAGGTGCCCAGGTAAATCTCATACTGAAGAGATAAGGCCTTTAGAAAATGGAAAGAGCGTATTTTATCGCCTTTATTTGGCGGATAAGGTAAGCGATGAACTAAAAATAATAATTTTTCCATTAACCCGGTTATCCTAAATCTTTAGATAACCAAGGCCCGACTAATTGGCTCATGGCCAGCGGAAGTTTTTTCCACGCGGCTATGAACAACTGGTATTTCGGATTTAACGGGTTAATATCAGGCAGCGCTTCGGCTTTGACCAGATGAAATTCATAAAATAAAGGTTCCGGTTCAAACCCCCAATGTTTTTTAAAGCTATAAGATCCTGTTCCAATTTTACTACGGCCGTAGTCAAAGATTTTGATGCCATTTTCAACCGCTCTTCTCATGACTTCCCAATACATAAAGTCATTACCCTGAACGGCTCTGGCCAAATCCGTACCTCCCCCATAGTAAGGCAGCACCTCATCCTTAAAATAGAAGCTCATGACACTGCTGATCAATTGGCCGTCTTTTTCAACGGTAAGAATTTCGCAGTGATCCTGAAATATTTCTTTTAGGATTTGAAAATATTTTTTTGAGAAAACGGGCGTACCCAGGTTTCTGACGCTTTCCGAATAAGCCTGATAGAACCGTTCGACATCCATGTCAACTTTACTCTGCAAACCGGCAGCAATGCCTTTTCTTATCATTGCTCTTTGTTTACGCGGGATAGCCTGCATGTTTTTTTCAACATCAGCTTCCAGGGTTTTTCTAAAAGTAACATAAAGATCTTTATAGGGGCGATCAGGTGTCTGGCGGGTCCGGTTTCTCAGTTCCAGATGATCCACACCGAGTTCTTCGGCTAATTCGCACGCTCTTTTGTCCAGTAATTGCGTGGAGTCTTGATCTAAACTGAGGATCCCGCCATAAACACAAAACGACAATGAGGTGAGAGCGTTTCCAAATAAAGCGCTTTTGATATGCGCAAGTGGCAAAATAGCGGTAATAGCGCCGTTGTTTTCAACATACAGATAATAGGTTTTATGGCCAAATGATCGCTCAATGGCCTCTTTCCATCCTGAAAGGTGAAAAAAAGTAGCATTGTGATGGTTATTTACAAAATCATCCCATTTCTGGTAATCAGTAGCTTCCAGTAGTTTTATCATTAACGGCGCAATAATTTATATGTAATTGTATGGGGAAAATTAATGGTTTTTTTTCAAAAAAACGTTAGCCATCGTGTCCCATTTGAAATCAGTCAAAAGCCTGATTATTCGATGTTCCATTTTATTCAGGTTCAGATAGTGTCTGAATCTGGATTTTAAATTGATACCTTTCTGTCTGGGTTGTTCAGGGTCAATTTCCCACGGGTGAAAATAAAAGATGCCGGACTGCTGTTCTTTATGATTAATAGCATTGAAGGCCCATTTCGAAAAAGCATAAGGATAAAATCTGAAGAATCCACCTCCTCCACAAGGAAAATTCTTGCTTCCAATTGTCACTGTCGTTATGGGGATTTCTTTAAAATCACTGTTTTCAAGCGGTTGATAAATATATCTTGGTGCATCAGGCATCCCATAAAGATCATGTTTAACCGGATAAACACTGGAGCTGTATAAAAAACCGGCTTCATTCAGAATATCGTGAGCCCAAAGATTTTTGGCGCCGATTGAATAACTGGGTGCTCTATAGCCGTTCACGGCTTGTCCGCCAAGATCTTCAAGCAGGTATTTGGCTTTTATAACATCGGAGCTGAATTGGGCAGGTGTTTGATCTGTTACACGCTGATGGGCATAACCATGACATGCCAATTCGTGCCCTTCTTTAACGATACGCTTAATCAGGTCGGGGTTTCGTTCCGCAACCCAGCCTAGGGTAAAGAAAGTGGCATGAATATTATGTTCGGCAAATACATCCAATATCCTATGTGTGTTTTGGCTTGCACGCTGAGGCAGGGAATCCCAATCACTGCGCTTTATATATTTTTCAAATGCAGAGACCTGGAAGTAATCCTCCACATCTACTGTCATCGCGTTAACCGGACGTGTCAATTGCATGTGATCCTACTAATGCAGGGAATTAAAACCAATGTTTAAAAAAACGCCGACAAGCCTAATGTTATGCGATTTTCATCATATTCATTTTCGGCGTCATCAGACATTTGTTTAAAATAACGGTATTCTAAATTACCGCTTATATTACGACCGAGAACTCTGCTAAGTCCGATTGAGGTATCAATCAGCTGGCTACTCGATGATGGCTCGTTTGCTACCGTGTTTGCATCCGTGTTTTGCCAGTTTGATCTGAGAAAAGTCGTCATTTTAGGACTGTAACGCCAGGACCAGGAACCAGAAATTCCATAGACTTCATCTTGAGTCGTCTGGACTTGATAATCACGTCTCTCAGCAAAAGCTTGAGCACTCAAAACAGATTTTCCTGTATTGTATGAATAACTGATTTCGGCTCTTTTTCTTATAAAAACTTCATCAATAAACACAGGGAGACCTAAGTTTCTCCCGAATAAGTTTGGATCATTAGGGTTGTTTAAATTGTTCGGATTGTTACCAAACAAGCCACCCTGGAGTTGCTGTTCAAGAATTACTTGTTGAATAGTGGTCGTATCTTCGTTATAGGTCACACCCCATACAGACCTGCGAGTAAAATACCTTAAGTTGGTTTGCCAAACACTACCCGTATTCGTACCAATATCATTGTTTCTGTAAGTAGTAGTCCACTGCAAACGTTGAATCGGAGCTACATACACGGTAACAAATGAATTATTTCCACCACCAGCTGTTAGGGAGAAAATCCGGCTAGGCTGCCATGTCCCGCCGAAGGTATAAAAGAAACCATTTTGGTTCGTGTCTGTCGTCGTTTCAAACTCATTGTTACTGTGCCCGCCCTGGGCAAAGACGCTGAATAAACGATTGAGATTATATCGAATGAGGCCTGACGAACTTTGGAAATTTACATCGTCACCATCGGCGCGTTGGTTCATTTCATTATTGAAATTACCCGACCAGTTGATTTTAGAAAAATACCGACCGCTGGTTAAGCCAATATTTTGTGAGAAATTATCGGTATCTGATAACTCACCCTCGTCGGAAGTAACTCTATCATACGATACACGTGCAATCCCGTTGGCATAATTACTAAAGTGAGGCGTCCAGTAAGGTGACAGTCCGAATGTTGTCACGGTAGAGGTATTCTCAGAACCCACCACATTATCCGTTATTAGGCGATTATTGTTGATATTTTGTTGGCTCATTGAGCTACGAGTATCAAGGAACAAACGACTGGGGGCCACTACATAATTGGAATTGTAATTAAGCTGATGATTAATATCGATATCAGAACTACCACCTGCATTGTATAGGCCCTGCAGACGGTAATCGAGGTTCAAGCGGTAACGAGGAGCAAGACCGAATACTGATAAGCCTGGACTGATTTCAGTTACAAAAGCACTTTTTTCAGAGCCTGAGGGTGCTAAATCAATGTTATCGGAGTATATTTCGTTCACCGTCACACTGGGCCTAGCTGTTATATTCAAAGCCCATGCGACATGACTGGGTGACAAGAAACAGTACACACAGGTGGATGCGATTAATACGCGCCGATTATTGTTTTTGCCCGGGATTTTCATTGTTTCCTAGTATTGCCCATAGCCATAATAATTCATATCCAAGCTACGTTTGGTCTTATTTAAAAGAGCAAGGACAACATCACAGGCCTCCAGTTTTTTTACGGACTCCATCACTATGTTTTGACCTGTTTGTTCTGCCTCAATGACCAACACAACCTGACCCACCATCGAGGATAACACTTCGGCCTGAGTTGCTGCCAGTAAAGGAGAAGAATCAAAAATCACGATCCGATCGGCATACCGTTCACTTAATTCTTGCGCTAGATTAACCATTTTGTTACTGGCCAGTAATTCAGTTGAAAATTGGTGGCTTTTTCCCGCTGGAACGATTCTGAGGCCATCGATTTCGGTTTTTAAAATAATATCGGAAAGTTTAGTGTTTTTTCCTTCAAGGTATTCAATCAATCCCGGTCCTTTTTTTATGCCTAAAACTCTGGAAATTGATGGCTTGGCCACATCGGCATCAATCAGTAGAACCTGTTTATCTCTTTCTGCGGCAATACTTATCGCAAGATTTATTGCGGTAAAGCTTTTTCCTTCCCCGGGAACACTGCTTGTTATCAAAATAAGATTGGATCGCTCAATGCCCCTATCCATACCGTTCAATGCATTGATAACCAAAGGCCTTTTGATCGTTCGAAACTCCTCGGCTATCTGAAGATACTTAACGGTAGGATCAATGAAACCATTTTCACGTAAATAGTCCCAATTAAATGTTTCTATTTCAGAATTAGATTTATCATTGTTATGAGCCATTGTTGATGATTCATAAAAAACAATCTCTGTTTCGTCTGAAGTTTCATCATGTATCGATGTATTATCAAGTGCGGCGTCTTCTTCATTTGATGCATTAGAGTCATTTTCAGCGGTTGCTTTCTCTAAGGCTTTTTCAATCAGGTTCATAAGACTCCAGTAAACAATGTCAATTTCATGATATTAAGTGCTTCATTCCAATCTAAAATAACATTACCCGTCAATTCAGATCCGGTAATCACGTTTTAAAAATCATAATGCCTGTATAGGCAAATATCAGCAAACTGCATGATAGGCCATAAAGAATTAGCTCTCTACTGAATGTTTTCTTTCTAACTACATTTGAAATGATTGAAATACTTCCGAGGACAGGCAAGCCGGTTAGGTTTCTTACCTGATTCACTGCAATGAAGGTAGGTTTAATTAACACAGAAAAAAATGCGACAGCAATTCCTAAAGCAATCCCAACACCAAAAGCTGCTGAATATAACAATCCTCTGTTAGGTGCAGAGGGTTTGAGAGGTTTATTTGGGGGATCGGCTACTTTAAAACGCAACGCAGTGGCCTGATTATCGGCTTTTTCAGACAGATTGGCCTGTTCTTTCCGCTGCAACAAGGATTGGTAATTGTCTTTAATAGTATCGTAGTCCCTATTGAGGTTTTGCATTTCTGTTTCAATGCTCAATCGCTGATTAAATTCTTCATCCAATGTTTTTATTTTTGCTTCATAGGCTGTAATACGAGACTTCATGGCAGCAATTTGAGCATCGACATCGTTGAGTGCTGCTTTAATCGATTGCGCAAAAGGATTTGTTGAAGAAGGTGAGGATGTTAGTGGATCCTCAGTATCGGGAACAGGAGTTTCAGCCGCTCTTTTTCTTACGTCAGCTTCTATAGATTTGATGTTTTCGTTGAGTACCTTGATGCTGGGGTGCTTGGGTGTGTATTTCAACAATAATTCATCCCGTTGCGCTTTTAATGACGTTAATCTAGCATCTTCGCTACTTGTTGTACTCTCAATACCAAGATCCCACTCATCTTCTCCACTTTCCTGTGCCTCAATAAGTTGTTCTTTAAGTACTTCTTTACGCGAATTTAGTTCCTCTATGAATAATTTGGCTTCTTCTAGTGTGTTGTTAAGTTGCTGGATTTGCGATATTTGATCGCCTCCTTGTCCCGGCAACAAATTCATATTGGCTTTTTTGAAACTTTCCCTGGCTTTTTCTGCATTACGTAATCGCTGCTCGTATTCCTGAATCTGATCAATAATAAATCTCTGAGCAGAACCCGCATCATCCAGAGCCGTTTTTTGGGTTTGCTCTGAAAAAACGGTAAGGACAGCTTGAACAACATGTTTCGCTTCAACAGGGTCCTCAGAATCAAAGCTGATTGAAAAAATCTCATTGGTACCGCCATCTATTCTTATCTTGGTCTTTAATCGTTCAACAATCTGATTTTTATTGGATTCGGAAGAAGAGTTCAATCCTAAATCCGCAAGATTTGCAATAGTTTCCAGGTTTTGCTGTGTAAACATTAGCTGTTTCATGATCAAAACCATACCTCTAACGTCAGCCTGTATTGCAAGACCGGATAGCAAGGGTCTTAACATAGAACGGGTATCGACTTGGACACGGGCTGTTGAAGTATATTTGTCAGGCATCTTCAAAATGAACCACCAAGCAGGCAGGCAAACAAGCCATGCAGCTATGATGACTAGCCATTTATATTTAAATGTTGCCTTTACGTAATATAAAATCTCTGCGAACTGCTCTTGCATAATTCGTATTTAGCCTAAATTCTCTCGTTCATTTTATAAATCCTGCAACCAAGCTTACCATCAGAATACTTGATAACTTGGTTTGCCTAAAATAAGGATTAGCCCTAACGTCATTTAAATAGAATTCACTACCAAAGACGTTTAATCAGAAAAAAGACTCAGGAATAATCAAAATATCGCCCGGCATGATTTTTACGTTCGCCTTCAAATCACCCCTACTCATTAAATCATCTATCCTGACGCTGAAATGCTTTTGTTCGCCATCAACTGTTCGGATAATACTGGCTTTGTTGCCATCTGAAAACATACCTAAACCGCCGATTTCGATCATCAGATCTAACAATGTCATGCCCTTTTTATAAGGAAAAGCCTGTGGGGAATTGTTACCTCCACCGCCACCACCGCCACCGCCACCGCCGCCCATGTTGCCACCGCC
>JAGXSU010000107.1 GCA_018333785.1 Methylomicrobium sp.
CAAGGATGTGAAAGTCCAGCGCCATCCATGGCTTCTGGACCCCGGCAATCCCTGCCGGGGCGATGCCACTATTAACGCGAACATAGCCAAAAAAAGATGCCCTTTAGCATTCAAACTGCCGGAAAACACTGTTATCCCCAATCCATGACATGAAGACTTACCAGGCTGAGACTTATCAATGAATAATCAACCGGACGCTATCTCTGATACGTTGCTGCAATTTTGTCAGGGGCAACTGAACCTGGATCAAGTGGAGGCTTTTTTACAGCAAACACTCATACAGACGCCTGAAAAAAGTGAAAAAATCCGGCATGTCTTACGCAGCAATCTCGAACAAAAACAGTTGAGTCCTGAGCACTATCTACGCTTACTTTCTTCATTAGACAGGTTAAGCCACTCTGTGAACCAGACTGACAATGATGAAACGCGGTTCAATCCCGTGACGCAAACACAGGAAGATGATGAGACGCGGGTGAGTTCATTGACTCATGAGTCACCTGCTTTATCCAGCGAAGAAGAAGCAACCGTTGTAATCAAACCGGCAGGACGAACGGCACCGCCAAAAACTGTGACGTCAGGTTCGCAAACCGGCTCAAACGCAGCCACACTGTCATTTACTCAAACTGACTCATCATTTGAATCGCCTTCAAACGACGGTCCGCTAGGCATCGGCTCGACGCTCAAGGAGCGTTTCGTATTGCAGGATGTTCTGGGCAGCGGCGGCATGGGCGTGGTCTACAAGGCACTGGACCTTCGCAAGCAAGAAGCAAGAGACAAATCACCTTACGTGGCTTTGAAAATCCTTAACGAAGACATTAAAAACAATGCAACCGCCTATATCGCTTTACAAAGAGAGACCCAAAAAGCCCAAACCCTGGCGCACCCTAACATTATTACGGTTTACGATTTCGACCGGGATAAAAGCCACGTCTTCATGTCCATGGAGATTCTGGATGGACAATCGTTAGGCCGATATATTTTAGAAAAGGCCCCCAATGGCCTGCCTTTGAAAAAAGCCTGGTACATCATTAAAGGGTTATGCCTGGCGCTGGCTTATGCCCACAAGCACGGGATAGTCCATTCCGATTTCAAACCCGGTAACGTCTGCATTTTAGAGAACGGGGAAGTTAAAGTCCTTGATTTCGGCATAGCCTGTGCTGTAAGCCGGCATGATGCCGAGCAGGATCAAACGGTATTTGACGCCCGCCGTGATTTGGGCGCCCTCACACCTGCCTATGCAAGCCTTGAAATGTTTTACGAAAATGATCCGGACCCCAGCGATGATGTTTACGCTTTAGCCTGTGTAACTTACGAAATTTTGACTGGAAAGCATCCCTACGGAAAGCTTTCAGCCCCAAAAGCTATGGAACTCAATCTGCAACCTAAAATGGTCAGTGGATTAAGCCGAAAACAATGGAAAACGCTAGCCAAAGGACTTGCCTTTAAACGGCAAGACAGAATCCAATCCGTTCAGCAATTCATGAACGGATTGCAGGCCAAATCAGCACTGCCCATTATCCTGGGCAGCCTGGCTGTCATTACTCTTATTGTCGGAATTACCGGTTACATTAAACTCGCTCAGGAGATAGATCCGTTACAAGACAAAATCATTCAACTTAGCCCTGAGCAACAGTTAAAAATCAAAGATTTATTGGATTTGGCAGAAATACATTTTGATGTGGGTTATTTGACGGCGCCTACCGGAAGCAATGCCCTCTGGTCTTATCGCCAGGTGCTTGAGATCGACCCGTATAATAAGGAAGCAAAACAGGGTCTGAAAAAAATTGCCGACATTCTGAGCGAACAGGCAGAACAACTTTATGCTGAAGGCAAACATGATGAAAGCCTGACCAAGATTGAAGAGGGCTTGGAGGCCATCCCTAAACACCAGACCTTATTGGATCTCAAAGCTAAAATTTTACGCCAGCCCTGACATTCGATTGCTCCAATTACAGAACAAAATGCGGCATCTATCGTGGAACAAGCATTGAGTGGCCGACTCTTCAAGGCGCCTGCAGCCTACCACCTGCCCGGTATATTCAAGTAAAATGAGTTAACCTCATTTTATTAACAAGGCTTAACCCACGATTTTTATCCGGCCCTTGTCGACTCATCAACTCAGTTTGTCTTTAAATCATCTCAATGGAACAACAAAGCACATTCGTCAATTGGTTCAGGAATTCCTCTCCTTACATCCACGCCCACCGGAACCGTACCTTTGTCATTTTTTTTAGCGGAGTGGCAGTCACTGAACCGAATTTCGATAATTTGATTCATGACTTTGCCTTATTGAAAAGCTTGGGTGTCAGGCTGGTTCTGGTCCACGGTATTCGCTCCCAAATCGATGAACGCTTGCTGCAGCAAGGTGATACGCCCAGATTTCACCATCATCTTCGCATTACCGACCAATCGACACTGCAATATGTTAAGCAGGCGGCCGGATTGGTCCGGGTAGAAATTGAAGCCTTGTTATCGATGGGTTTGGCTAATTCACCCATGGCCGGCGCAAAAATCAGGGTCGCCTCGGGCAATTTTGTCACCGCAAAACCGCTTGGTGTGCTGGATGGAATTGACTATTGCTATACCGGTAAAGTCCGGCGAATTGACAGCCAGGGGATACATCAACAACTTGACCAGAATAATGTCGTGCTGATTTCACCGATTGGTTATTCTCCGAGCGGGGAGGTTTTTAATCTTTCGGCGGAGGAAGTTGCGACCGAAGTCGCCATCGCCTTGCAGGCTGAAAAACTGATTTTGATGACTGAACAAAACTGTATAAATCCTGATAACCAGAAACCGGTCCAGCAACTGACTACCGGACAAGCCAATGAATTACTGGAAAACAATCCACACCTGCCGGAAGCCATCGCCCGCTCTTTAAGCGCAGCCATTCAAAGCTGTCAAAACGGCGTAACACGCGCCCACCTGGTAAACCGGCAAGTTGATGGTGCTTTGTTACTGGAATTATTCACGCGTGACGGCATCGGGACATTGGTCAGTCACGCCGCATTTGAGACGATTCGCACCGCCGAACTGGACGATATTGGCGGCATCATGGAATTGATAAAGCCTTTGGAGCAACAAGGTTTATTGGTTAAACGCTCTCGTGAAAAACTGGAAATGGAAATTTCCGACTATATTATTATTGAACGAGATGGTTTGATTATTGGTTGCACCGCGCTTCATGCTCTGACTGATTCAGGCAATGGTGTAATAGCTTGTCTGGCAATTCATCCGGATTATCAGCGCGCATCCAGAGCCAGTCACCTGTTGGATTACATTTATGATAAAGCAAAACAGTCTGATATTTCGAAACTTTATGTACTCTCGACTCAAACCGTTCACTGGTTTATTGAAAGAGGGTTCAAGCCTGTATCCATTGAACTTCTGCCCGAACCTTTGAAATCATCTTATAACCCGCAGAGAAATTCGAAAGTCTTATGCAAAACCATTAGCTAATGCCTATGCCTTATTCAAAGACGGTGTCTATCCTTCAAATTACCGACCTTCATATATTGCCTGACCCAGGGGAGAAAATGCTGGGCATAGACACCGAATATTATTTCAAGGCTGTTCTTGATCAGGCATTTGCCGCAGGCAACACCTTTGATCTTGTTCTGGTATCGGGCGACCTAGCTCAAGACCCGTGTGCGGCGAGTTATAAGCGGATATTAAAAACACTGGAAAAATACCCGGTCAATTCGGTGTGTTTGCCCGGCAATCATGACGACTACCCGCTGATGCTCAGTTTGTTTAACAGTCAAAAAATCAGCTGTAACAAACAAACCTTGTTTGATGACTGGCAGTTAATCTGCCTTAACAGCCAGATACCCGGCCGACCCGGCGGCAATATCGGCAATGAAGAACTGTTATTTTTACAGAAATGTCTGACTGAACAGCCGGATTATTTTGCGTTAATCGCAGTCCATCATCATGTCCTGCCGACGCAAAGCCAATGGATGGATACCATGCTGATTGAGAATCAGCAGGAAGTGTTGAATATTCTGCGCAATTATCCGCAAGTAAAAGCCGTCACGACCGGCCATATCCATCAAGTGATGGACCGCGATTATCAGTCCATTCGTGTTCTAGGCTCACCAGCGACCTGTTTTCAATTCAAACCGCTGTGCAGTGATTTTACGCTGGATTTGGAGATGCCCGGTTACCGTATCATTAATTTATTGCCTGACGGATCAATCGAAACCAGCGTCTACCGCCTTCCGGGCTTGCTAAAGGAGCTAAGTTTGGACTCGTTTGGCTATTGACCTGGTTTTTTTCAGATTCTTATTTTCTTTAGCCAGATAACCATCTGCTTTTACCGGAACAGAATCAGCCACCAGCAGTGCACCCAATTCCGCCATCGCCTTTCGGTAGACTTTGCGTTTAAAGTACACCACATCATTCAGGGGTTCCCAATAATCCACCCAGCGCCAGCCATCAAATTCAGGTTTGGACGTTCGATCAAAACGCACATTCGATTCAGGTGTAACCAAACGCAAAATAAACCAGATTTGTTTTTGTCCTATGCAAAGCGGTATCGACTGTTTTCGGATATATCTTTCAGGCAATTGATAACGCAACCAATATCGAGTACGTCCCAGCAATTGCACATGCTCGGCCCGCAAGCCGGTCTCCTCCCACAGTTCCCGATACATCGCAGCTTCAGGGTCTTCGTCATCATTAATGCCCCCCTGTGGAAACTGCCAGGAATTGGCACCGGAACGTTTAGCCCAAAACACGCGACCCTCGTCATTGCAAAGGATTATTCCGACATTAGGCCGGTATCCTTTTGAGTCAATCATGTTAAAACCTTTAAATTATCTGACCGTCACCGACTGCTTCGCATTAGGCGATCAGTTCGCTGGAACCGCGAGAATTATTAATCCGTGAAAGCGCCGGCTCATTACAGGCTTTAAAATCGCTTGTGCTGCACAGATTCTCAATCAGTTCTTACTTTATGAGTTCAGCGTAAACCCGCTAAGGTGATAAACTCGTCGTAACGTTCAGTGAATAAAATTAATGAAGCTATTGTTCCACAAATCAGTTGGGGAGGCTATAGCCTATTTTTAAAGCCAATTTAATCGGGTATTTTAATGAGTCTAGCCATATTTGATTTAGATAATACACTCATCGCGGACGACAGCGATTATCTCTGGGGACAGTTTCTGGTCGACCAGGGCATAGTCGACAAAAACGCTTATGAAGCGGCAAATGCCAAATTTTACGAAGACTACAAACAAGGGAATCTGGATATCAGAGAATTTCTGGCATTTTCTTTACGTCCGCTTGCAGACAATGAACCGCAAAAATTGTATCAATGGCGAGAACAATTTGTTCAGGAAAAAATCTTTCCAATCTTGCTGAAACCCGCTCAGGAACTGATAAACAAACATAAAGTGAAAGGCGACACCTTAATGGTTATTACAGCGACGAACCGGTTTGTCACTGAACCGATCGTGAAACTTTACGGCATCGATATTTTGATAGCGACCACGCCTGAGTTTTCGGATGGAAAATATACCGGAGGCTTTAATGGCGTCCCTTGTTTTCAGGATGGCAAAGTCACATTATTGACCGAATGGCTGTCATCGCATTCCGAAACACTCGATGACAGCTGGTTTTACAGCGACTCCCACAATGATTTACCGCTGTTGAATCGAGTCACACACCCGGTTGCCGTTGATCCGGATGAAAAACTGCAACTGATTGCAGAGCAGCAGGAATGGCCGATCATCAGCCTTAGAAACGATGTCTGCCCTACGCACCATTTCAAAAAATAAACGCGCTGTATTCAACGGCAAGTAACACCTCGCCCGTTTTGTATTGAGGGCGAGGGCAAAGCATTGTTTGCCTTTTAATTTTTCTTAATCAGAAAAATTTGTTTATCCCCTTCCCTAACAAACTCAACAATTTCATGCCCGGTCTGTTCGGTATAGACACCGATATCCAGATGCGCAGCCGGATCGGTAGCGATAATTTTAACCACATGTCCGGCAAGTAATTGCTGAAGGGCTTTCTTTAATCTTAACAAGGGTAATGGACACATTAACCCGCTGGCATCAACTTCTAAATCAAATTCAATCATGGTTCTTGGATATAATTTCTATTAACTCCCTAAGTGGTGTTTATAATACCACCGCTACAATAAACAGCGAACTAACCGATCACATGGACTATTTTCCTTTATTTTTTAAACTGACAGGCCAGGCCTGTTTAGTGGTGGGTGCAGGCGAAATTGCCGCTAGAAAAATTGACTTGCTCAGCAAAGCCGGGGCCTGTATTACCGTCATAGCCAAAGATATCCGTTCTTCGATTAAAGAAAGAGAAAGTGACCTTAGCCTGCGAATCATACAAAAAAGCTTTGCCGCAGAGGATGTCGCGGGATTTACCCTGGTCATCTCGGCCACCGACAACAAAACCACCAATGAAAGTGTTGCCGCCGCTGCGCGTCAGCACAAAATCCCCGTCAATGTCGTTGACAGCCCCGACCTGTGCAGCTTTATTTTTCCTGCGATTTTAGATCGCTCACCTTTGATAGTCGCAGTTTCATCAGGCGGTGCATCGCCGGTTTTAGCGCGTTTGTTAAGAGCCAAACTGGAAACCATCATTCCACCCACTTACGGGCGCCTCGCACACTTGGCAGAAAAATTCAGGCCTCAAGTCAAGCGCTCGATCAAAGAACCTGCACAACGGCGAATTTTCTGGGAAAAAGTGTTACAAGGCCCGATCGCAGAACTGGTTTTCAAAGGAGATGAACATCAAGCGACTCTTCAACTGGAAAAATGCTTGGCCGAAGAATCAAATTCAACGGCCCAAGGCGAAGTTTATCTGATAGGGGCAGGTCCGGGCGACCCTGATTTGCTGACTTTTAAAGCATTACGACTGATGCAACAGGCCGATGTGATCCTCTATGACCGCCTCGTCGCACCGGCGATTCTGGAACTGGCGCGCAGAGATGCTGAAAAAATCTATGTCGGAAAAAAACGCAGTGACCACAGTCTGCCGCAAGACGAAATCAATAGTTTACTGGCAACGCTTGCCAAATCAGGCAAGCGTGTAGCCCGTCTTAAAGGCGGCGACCCTTTCATATTCGGCCGGGGCGGGGAAGAGATTGAAACCCTGATGGAGCAAGGCGTTAACTTTCAGGTTGTGCCCGGCATTACCGCCGCATCGGGCTGCGCTACCTATGCAGGCATCCCTTTGACACACAGGGATTATGCACAATCATGCACATTTGTTACCGGACATTTAAAAGACGACACTATAAATCTTAATTGGAAGCAGCTCTCTCTGCCAAACCAGACCCTGGTCATTTACATGGGCTTGATAGGACTGCCCTTTCTGTGCCAGTCATTAATAGATCACGGCGCACCGGATGACTTACCGGCCGCATTGATTCAACAGGGAACCACATTGAATCAAAAAGTCTACACCGGCACACTCACGACACTGCCTGCCATCGCCGCCAATGAGGCTATCACACCACCAACCTTGATCATTATCGGGAATGTCGTCAAATTGCATACTAAACTTAATTGGTACAGCGCTACTTCAGTGCTGTAATCCGGGATCAGTCATGCTAAATCGTTTATGTTTTGCCGCTTTATTTTGTTTATTTCTACTTAACGGCTGTGGTAATTCGTCCAATTCAGAAAAAACCCAGCAGCTAGGCCCCGATAATCTTTTTGCGGCTGATATTTCCGAGCACTATGCTTTGATCAGCAATATGTCCGGACCTGCGGAGCTGTGGCGATTAAAACCCAAAAGCCTGCTTCATTCATGGAAACACCTGGATGGAACCAATGGCATTATCAAAACGGCTATTTCAGGTAATGAAGAATTTGCAATCACCGCAGAGCGTGATTCTTTGGTCTGGTGGCGGATCAGTGATGGAAAGCTTTTAAAAGTATGGAGTTTCCCCGAGATCAGCGCGGTCAGCTTATCCGGCGATGGACATTTTGCGCTCATTGGGTTGCCCGATAAAGCCATCTATTTTTCACTCAAAAAAGGCATCACACTTTACGCTTTCAGGCATGAAGGCTCGGTTTTGGCGACCGATATTTCAAAAAGCGGACAATATGCGTTAACTGGTTCCACCGATAAAACCGCTAAATTATGGGATTTGGCCACCGGTGAATTAAAGTACACCTGGACTCATTATAATCAGTTGTCCTCCGTTGCGATAAGTCCGGATGACAGCTATGCCTTTACCAACGCAGCACTTGGACAGACGCTGTTATGGAAGCTCAGTAACGGCAAAATCTACAAATCCCTGAAACCTGACAGGCAAACGGTTGCGACAGCAAAATTCTCCGGCAATGGGCGACAGCTGATCACCGGCTTGACCTCAGGACGCATTGATCTTTGGAATATCAAGACAGGACAACGGATAAAATTCTGGCGCGCTAAAAAGGATGAAAAGAGACGGCCAACTGTTGCCTCGGTGCTGGGACTTGCGTTTATCGAAAACCATAAAAAAATTTACAGCATCGCCTCAAATGGTTATCTGCAACGCTGGAAAAATTAACTGAAAATTCAGTAATTGTTCAGACACTTTAACGATAATCTTTACGACAAACAGTAAAATCAATTGAATTTTTCGGTTAAATCCCCTATTCTTTTCGGGTTTAACTTTTTTATTGAGCGCAGTCATTTAATTACAACTAAAGAGTGCGTTCTTCTTCCATCACAAGAGAGGTCAAAATGAAAAAATTATTAATCGCGTCTGCTGGAATTGCACTGGTTGCTCTAAGCGCGCAAGCTAACGCTGCTGGTGACGCAGAAATCGGTAAAAAAATCTACGACCGCGCTTTCGGACGCGGCTGCGGCACTTGCCACGACATTTCTTCAAACCCGCAACTTCGCGTATTGATCAAAGGCGGCAATTTGGATCGCGCTAAATTTGGCACCGTTTTAAAAGAAGGTAAAAACGCCATGCCTAAAGCAGTTGAACAAATCATGAGCTTAGGTCCAGTCAAAAAAGAAGGTTTAACTGAAGAACAAGCTATTGATGCTCTTTACGAGTATCTGAGCAAATAAGTTAAGATCACTACCTGATTTTGACTTAAAGATAAAAGCCCCGCTCGATCCAATCGACGGGGCTTTTTTGTTGGGACAGACTTCAGATCATCAATCCGTGCTTAAGCCTTGGCGACCGGAAAAGCCAAGACCTGATCAATCGATGAGGACTGAGTCATTCGCATCAACAACCTATCCAAACCGATTGCAATTCCTGCGCAATCCGGCAAACCCGATTCAAGTGCTTGCAATAAACGAACATCCTTAGTCACGTCAGGCAAGCCCTGTAGGCGTCTGATGGCTATTTCTCTGTCAAATCGTTCATCCTGCTCTCGCGCATCGGTCAATTCGTAATAGCCATTACCCAACTCGACGCCATCAATAAATACTTCGACCCTGTCAGTAATCTCAGGATTTTGAGCATTCAAACGAGCCAGGGACGACTGACAGGCAGGATAACCATAAACCAGATACAAAGCGTTGTCATTTAACTTGGGCTGAACGCAATGACTGAAAATAAAGTCCAACCATAATGCATGAGACGTTCCGCAAATTGTGATTGCTTCAGCTAGGCCCGTTTTTTCAGCATAGGAGGAATAATCGGTCAAAGAAAACCGTAGCGCATCCAAACCGGTATGCTGCATAAAAACGCTTTGATAACTGACTCTATGGGTACAGGTCAACGACCGGTAGGGTAAAAACACAGCATTAACCAGTTCCTCGACCTCGTCCATCAAGTCAAATAGATCAAAGCCCACCCTGTACCATTCCAATAGAGTGAATTCGGGATTATGTAAACGTCCCGTCTCTCCGTTTCTGAAGGCCTTGCAGATTTGATAAATTGAACCGGAACCGGCTGCCAATAAACGCTTCATGGCAAATTCCGGCGATGTTTGCAGGTACATCGTTTGCCTGCGGGGATAAAGCTGGTAATCCGTCGTGAAAAAAGCCAATTGAGGATCCGTTCCTATGCCCTGACTCAGCAAGGGCGTTTCAACTTCCAAAACACCCCTTTCCGAGAAGAACTGTCGAATGGCCGCCAGTAATTGCGCCCTGCTCTTCAACAGCGTTAAATCGCCAGAAGGCAGCCAATCGAAATTCACTATTCTTTAACGCGAGAAACGTATTCGCCTGTGCGGGTATCCACCTTGATGATTTCGCCCGTTTGAACAAACAACGGCACTCTGACTACTGCGCCGGTTTCCAGCGTAGCTGGCTTGCCGCCGCCGCCAGAAGTATCACCTCTCAAACCGGGATCGGTCTCGGTGATTGCCAGTTCAACAAAATTGGCAGGTACCACGGATAATGGCGAATCATTCCATAAAGTAACCGTACATTTGTCCTGGTCTTTTAACCAGTTAGAAGCTTCACCGACGGTTTTATCATCCGCCTGGTATTGCTCGAATGTGTCCGGCACCATAAAATGCCTGAAAGAACCGTCATTGTAGAGATACTGCATTTCAATATCGACCACATCAGCACTCTCCAGAGAATCCCCTGATTTAAAGGTTCTTTCGATCACCCGCCCTGTTTTCAGGTTTCTGATTTTGACTCGATTGAAAGCTTGTCCTTTACCCGGCTTCACAAATTCATTTTCAATAATTGCACACGGATCATTATCCAACATGACTTTTAATCCGCTTTTAAATTCATTGGTACTGTAAGTCGCCATTTCTTCCTCGAGACAAAAAACGATATAAAAACGAGGCATTATAATGGACGCTGGATTTGTAAGAAACTAAATCACACATCTCATGACTAAAAACCATCCACCGCTTGGCGATATTCGCTGGCAACACGAATTGGCAGACGCTTTTAAATCGATTGAAGACCTGTGTAAGTTTCTGCACCTGGATGCAGCCCAACTGCCTGTTTCTGAAGTGGCGGCCAAACAATTCGTCTTACGCGTACCTCGCGGTTTTGCCGAATGCATGCAAAAAGGTGACGCCAACGATCCCTTGCTACGCCAGGCCTTGCCGTTAACCGATGAATTACTGCCAATGCCGGGCTTTAGCGATGATCCGGTCGGCGATAAAGCGGCCGCCAAAGACAATCTGGTTATTCACAAATACGAAAGCCGGGCCTTGATGATTAACACGGGCGCCTGCGCCATCAATTGCCGCTATTGCTTTAGGCGAAACTTCCCCTATTCGGATTATCAGGTCAGCAAAGAAAAGCAGGACCAGGCACTGACTTATATTAAAAACGATATCCGGATCAAAGAAGTGATATTGAGCGGCGGCGACCCCTTATTACTCAGCGATGAGCGATTAGCCGGCTTGATGCAGGAATTGGGCGGCATTGACCATGTCAAGAGGATTCGCATCCACTCCCGTTTGCCTATCGTTTTGCCCAGCCGGATTACCGGCACATTACTGGACATTCTAACGAGCACACAAGCCACCCCCGTGATGGTCGTCCATTGCAATCACGCCAATGAAATCAGCCAATCCGTTGCTCAAGCCTGCCGGTTGATCAAAGATTACGGTATCACTTTGTTAAATCAGTCCGTCCTTCTAAAAGGCGTTAACGATACGGCAAATGATTTATGCACTTTGAGTGAGCGCTTATTTGAAAACGGCATCATTCCCTACTATTTGCATAGCCTGGACAAAGCCAACGGCACGCAGCATTTTGAAGTCAGCGAAGAACACGCACTCAAACTGATTCAGCAAATACAGGACCGTTTACCGGGCTATCTGGTGCCCAAATTGGTCAAAGAAATCGCAGGAGCGCCCTCAAAAAAAAGCTTGAGCGGATAGACTTCGCTTTTCCTTAGTGCAAGAGCGTCGGGAGTGGCCTACAATTAACCTCAATTTCCTAAGGAAATTGCCCATAGATTTTGTCAGGCGCCATGATTTTTTCGCCCCGTCTTTAATCAGATGACCTATGAAAAGATGACTCGACACTTGGATCTTCCGTCAATCATAAATGCTGATTCCGTATCGGACTGGCTGTCCCTGGTCAACTTCATTGAGACCATCCCGGCCAGTAATGAATTGCTTTCAGCTTTAAATCTACTGTCAAAAGTTCATGGCACTGATCATGATTTATTGGCCGGCTTGAATGTTATCGCGCCTTTAGTGCATCAAAATTCCGGCAAGCTGATACTTTTATTGGCCCAAAGCGCTCATGATCCAGGCCACCTCAGCACCAAATCAAGAAAGCTTGCCCGGCTGAACGGCATGCTGATAAGGGCATTGTGTCTTGCCTATATCAATGCATTGGGGCAAAAATCGATGCCGGAAGAAGAGAAATTAGAAACGCTGGCAAAAATTTTGCGCTTGGTCACCGAATCTATTCAGGCCAATAGCCTTTATTACAACCGCGGCTCCACGACACTTTGGAAAAAAATGGGCGGCCTTTATGAATTGGCGATTCGTGAAAATCTTTTAGACAAGACAGTAAACGATCAATCCAGCGATACGTCTAAAAATACAACGCTTATTTCATTGTTTAAGCAAAGCCTCATACTGGATCTCTTTAACGCCTATCAGGTGCCATTCAATAAAAGGACGGCGCTTTTTGACTTAGCCGGGAAATGCGCCGACAAACTCGACATTTCAGAGCAAGGACCGTCCCATCATACCTTTATCTGGGATACGCGGACTGAACTGCCTATTCTGAGCGGTCAAGCGGAAACATCAGATTACAGCCCCGTTTATATCAATACAGACTGCCTGACCCAACACCTAAAGAAAATCCACCCTGAACTTACCGGCAGAGAATCCTGGTTTTTTCCCTACTGGCAAAAACTAAACGGATACAGAGAGATTCTTGACTCGCTTACCCCGAGTATGCCTCGTTATTTTGAAGTTGTAGTGGGTATGGAAGCGTGTTTGGAACTGGTAAAACAGCTCACCAAACTGTCCAATTTGAAACGTTTCAGCGCACTACCCGAGCAAAGCAAAAATTTAAACGATATCGAACTGGAACCTCTGAAAGATATTAACACCGGCCACATAGATCTATCGGGAAGCGGACTGTCGTCAACTATCGAACGTGCGAATATCCAACCTGCACGCTTTGAAAATTTTTGTTCCGCTCAAATCAGGCATGCATCAATCCGCCCCAACACCCTGGTTCTGATCCTTAGCAACCAAAAACCACCCGATCTGGGCATCGTCAGAGCCCAGCAGGCTAACCCGAATGATGCTATCGGCTGGGCCCTACTGGAAAAATTACCGGGAAACTTACGAACCGTTGTCATCAGATATAACGAAAAAATTAGCCGTGGACTTTTACTGAGAAGAGCAAACGGAGCATTGAGCATCCTATTACCGGCAGCCCGCTATTCATCCGGAGATAAACTCGAGATAACCGGAGATAACCCCCGCATTCTGACGCTTGAACGGCTGGAAGAGACCAACGATCAATTTATTTGCTTTCAGGCGAGTGTTGATTGATTATGCCGTGCGGCACATGCGCCGCGGCAACATGCTTGGCTGCTGACTCACAATGTCCACGCTGATCGTCGAAAAAAATGTCGGCGCCAAAAGCATCCAAAAACTCGCCTTTGGGCATGCCGCCCAGAAATAACGCTTCATCAATACGAATACCCCAGGCACGAAGCGTTCTTACCACTCGCTCATGGGCCGGCGCCGCTCTGGCAGTGACCAGAGCCGTGCGAATCGGAGAAAGGTCCTGTTCAAAATGAGTTTGTATATGCTGCAAAGCACTCAGAAAATCTTTAAACGGCCCGCCCGGTAACGGCTTTTTCGCCTGGTTCCGTTCATTTTCAGTAAAAGCCTTTAAACCTTGCTCCTGATAAATACGCTCGGAAGCATCCGAGAACAACACCGAATCACCATCAAAGGCAATCCGTAACTGCTCCGAGCTTTTTTGCAACGATGAGCCCGATAGAATCGTTGCCGCAGCAAATCCTGAATGCAAAGCCTTAGCGACATCATCGGCATTGGTCGACAAAAACAAATGCGCGCCAAAAGGCGGTATATAGCCATAAGGCGACACACCACTGGTAAATGCCGCTCGGGTAATGTTCAGCTGAAAATGCGCGATCGAGTTAAAGACTCTCAAACCGGTATCAGCGCTGTTCTGTGACAATAAAATGACTTCAACCAGCGGCCCAATCTTACTCAGATCATTGATGGCCAAAAACTTTTTGACCAGGTCAAAGCCAAATCCCGGCGATAAGAGCTCATCTTCATGATCGATCTGATAACGGCAATACGCTTCTTTTCCCTGTTCTTCAAAAACGCGGTGAGATTCGGTCAAGTCAAATAACGCACGGGAAGAAACAGCAACAACCAGCTTATCTATTTTCATGGGTACTATCAAACTCACCGACTGGTATTGAACGTATAAGAACGTACAACCCCCTGATTGTCGAAGCGAATCACAAGATCTTTGGTTTCATCGTCTGCAAACAGCGAATAGCGATATCGCCCGTAAGTCCAGGTATTTCTTCCATCCTCTATACCCATTCGCCAAGGCAGTCCAAACATTTCCCTAACCTGCTGCTGAGTCGTTTGCCCAATCTTGATGTCGGACACCCGGGAATTGGGAAAATCCTGGCCAATCGTGGCGCACCCGTTGATTTGCAAAACTCCAAAGACCAAAACCAAAGCGCTCAAAAACCGCTTGAATGCTGAAAATTGAACTGATAAATGGAATAAACTCATGATTTAAAAAACCTTTAATTGAAAAAATGGTTACTACTCGCCTGCTTGGAATAGTGACTATAGGTGCAGGTGCTTGATTGAAAAGGCTTAGGCAACAGGGCTATATTTATGCGTCCTTTGAAATCAAGCGCCTACGCCCAAATAAACAATGAGCGGGCTTGAAGCAAATACACTATAACAACCTTGCCCCAGCCCGATCAAATGTAACCCTGAAATTTTAAAAGCAAAAGCCCTGCCGTTATGCTTAAAGCACTGCCAATGGTTGTCAGTGCAATAATTTCAGCCGCCATGGCGCCATGACTAGTCATTTGTTTAGCCATGACAAAACTGGCTGAGGCACAAGGCACCGACATCATCAAAAACAGCAAACCCAGTTCCTGTGCCCTAAACCCCCAGCCGATTGCTATGACCGTCACAATGGCCGGCACAATAACCAGCTTAAAGATTGACGCCCAGATGACCTCTTTATGATTGGCCTTAAAACTGTCCCAATGCAAACTGCCTCCCGTGCAAAGCAACGCTAAAGGCAGCGTCATCTGGGAAAAATAGTGTCCCGAATTAGCCACAATTTCAGGAATGTCCACGGCAAGGTAGGAGCCGGTAATACCCAGCAAAACAGCCAAAACCAAGGGATTTTTTAACAAACTCAGCCAATAGGAGGCTTTATCCGTTCGTAACACCAGGACCGCCAGAATGTTGTATAAAACGGTCATCAAGGCCAAATAAATACTGGCTTTGGACAAGATCTGCTGGCCATAGGCATTGAGTACCAGTGCTATGCCCATGACTCCCATGTTGCCGCGAAATGCACCCTGCACAAAAACGCCCCGTTTTTCGCGGATCACAAACAGCGCCGATGCCAGCCATAACAGGCCGACAATAATCACTGTGACGACAGAAGCAAACAAGATGAGCGGGCCATCCAGTGATTCACTCAGCGGCGTGGACACCGTGCCAAAGAAAAGTAGACAAGGCAAGGTGACGTTGAATACTATTTTATTGCCGACCGCAATAAAATGATCATCAATAAGTTCTATCTTCCGGAATAGCCAGCCCATACTCAGGATCAGCAGCGTAGGACCGGTCACATTTAAAGCAAAAAATAACTGATCAAAATACATAGAATGGAATTATCAGCGACTGCGCCTTAAGAGCGTATTGGTTTGACTGACCGCATCAACATAACGATGACCCGATTCGACGATGACACTCAGTTGATCCCTTTTGAAAAGTAAACTCGTTTAAAAGTACAACAAAGTAATTTTTCCTATAAGGAATTATTCGATAATGCCGCATGTCAGAGCGTTTATCAACCATGCTGCGGTAAACCCTCACCCCCTTAACTTAAGGAATCAACTTGATTATGCGCTATTCATGGCTCTTCGTTCTTCTCCTATTGAATCTTCAAGGTTGCTCCAACTTGCCGGTGGCGCTGCAAAATCCGCCTGTGCCGGACCTGACTTACCAAGACATCACAATGGAACCGGACAGGCATCTGAACAGACCGGTTCGCTGGGGAGGCAAAATACTGGAAGTTCGCAATGAAGAACAATACACTCACATCGAAGTGCTTTACTACCCGTTGAGCAGTAGCGGCAGACCGCAAAGCAATACGGCAACAGAGGGCCGCTTCCTGATACAAAGCCCGCGATTTCTGGATCCTGCCGTCTATCAAAAAGATCTCGATATAACCGTTGCCGGGTTGTTTACGGGTGGGAGTGAAAAAAAAATTGGCAACAAAACGTTAAAAATCCCCATCATCCAGGAAAACACGCTTTATTTATGGCCTAAACAACAACCCCAATATTATTACTGGAACGAATTCGGTTACGGACCTTATTACAGTCCATTTTATTTCGGTTTCAGACCCTACCGGTACTATGGTTATCCCTATGACCGTTATTATTGGTAAGTGCGGCAGGTGTAAAAAGAGCCATCGGGTTATTTCATGACCTGATGGTGCTCTTTTTATCCGCTAAAATGGGTTGAGTCTCCATTACAGCTCTTTTATCAAGCAAATACACCCAGCTTCCCTCTTCCCTGACCTTCAATGCCGTCAACTTTTTCCCTGCACATATTTCACTTAACGATTCGCCGCTGACCGGGTCATAGCAAATACTGTGCATGGAACACTGCAAATAGCGTCCAGACTCATCAAAAATGTTGCTTTCCTCACAATCCAATGCTCTGGGCATATGCACGCATTGATTCAAATAGCCGTATACCGCACCATTAAAACGAATCAAAATTGCGCCGAACGCATTCCCCCGATACTTGATATTAAAAGAAAACTTACCTAATTCCGGAATTTGAAATCCCTGACAAATAGGCTCCGGAACTCTTCTTATAGCCATAGTGGTTCACCTCTGTTTTTCCATTAGAGCAAACATCAGGCCAGAGGTGAATAAGAAGTAAGTTTTTCAGTGGTTGTAGGTGGTTGATTGAAATCAAGTACCTACAACCATAATTCAAAGCGGGCGAGTAGTTACTCAAGGAATCGATCAACCTTCAGTTAGTACCGGAATCTTGCCTATTTTAGCCTGCCATGCTTTGGGACCGGTGTTGTGAACAGAAATACCGTTGGCATCGACGGCTACGGTTACGGGCATGTCTTCCACGACGAACTCGTGTATGGCCTCCATGCCCAAATCGGCAAAAGCCACGATGCGGGCCTGGCGTATGGCTTTGGAAACCAGATACGCCGCCCCGCCCACAGCCATTAAATACACAGACCGGTGTTTTTTTATAGCCGCAATGGCTTCCGGGCCCCGTTCGGCTTTGCCTATCATGCCCAGCAAACCGGTATTGTCCAGCAAGGCGCCGGTAAATTTATCCATGCGTGTCGCCGTAGTCGGTCCCGCAGGACCAACTACTTCATCACGCACCGCATCCACAGGACCGACATAGTAGATAAATTTATTGTTGAAATCGACACCCTCCGGCAACGGTTCGCCACGGTTAAACATATCGATCAGACGCTTGTGCGCAGCATCCCTGCCGGTCAGTAAGGTGCCGCTCAATAACAGCGTTTCGCCCGGCTGCCATGACGCGACGTCTTCCCGTGTCACGGTAGCCAGATTTACACGCCTGGCTGTTGTACCGGCATCCCAGGTCACTTCGGGCCAATCGCTTAAACTCGGCGCTTCAAGCTTGGCCGGCCCAGATCCGTCCAAAATAAAATGCGCGTGCCGTGTTGCGGCACAATTTGGAATCATTGCGATAGGCAGATTCGCGGCATGCGTCGGAAAGTCACGGATTTTTATATCCAGCACAGTCGTCAGACCACCCAGTCCTTGCGCACCTATGCCCAAAGCATTCACTTTTTCGAACAATTCCAGACGCAGTTCTTCGACCCTGTTCTGCGGTCCGCGGGCTATCAATTCTTGAATATCGATAGATTCCATACACGCTTGTTTTGCCAGAATCATTGCTTTTTCAGCCGTACCACCGATACCTATTCCCAAAATGCCGGGTGGACACCATCCGGCACCCATAGTCGGCACCATTTTAAGCACCCAATCAACGATGCTGTCCGAGGGATTAAGCATGGCGAATTTGGATTTGGCTTCCGAGCCTCCGCCTTTGGCCGCGATTTCGACCTCAACGATATCTCCAGGAACGATTTCCATATGCACCACAGCGGGCGTATTGTCTTTGGTATTAATCCTTTTTCCTGCCGGATCGGACAAAATGGACGCTCTCAAGATATTGTCGGGATGCCGATAAGCGCGCCTAACGCCTTCATTAACCATATCGGCCACACTCATGTCGGCTTCCCAGCGCACATTCATACCGACTTTTAAAAACACAACGACAATGCCGGTATCCTGGCAAATAGGCCGATGCCCCTCCGCGCACATCCGAGAGTTTATGAGAATTTGAGCAATAGCATCCTTAGCAGCCTGACTTTGCTCTTTTTGATACGCTTCATGCATCGCCTGAATAAAATCTTTGGGATGGTAATAGGAAATAAATTGCAACGCATCAAACACGCTTTGAATAACATCGTCCTGGCGGATAAGAGTCATGGTTAATTCCTTGCTTAGTGAAAATGAGGTTGTTCCCACGCTACTGCGTGAATAGTTGAATTCTTCCGGCTCATTTCAGTTTTTGCACAAAATCATTGCTGATACGACAGCCACCGACTTCAGGAAAATCAATGAGACTTTGCTCAAAATCGCGAAAAGCCGGATTCTGGAAAGACAGCCGGGCAATCTTGCCGTTAACGATTTCATACTCCAGTGCGCCGCCTTTAGGCCAGGGTGATCCGTCTTGAGTGGTAAACAGCATCAACCCGATATGACCCAATGGTTTTCCTTGTTCAATTGCAGGCCTTGAACAAGTCAGCTCTTTGATAGCAAGCCAGTTGAAAACCTGTTCAACCTGCTGATAAGTCAGCACGACGCCCTCGCCGGAGATCGCAGTCACTCCCAGCAGATTTTCCAGACCGAAATCACCCAGATTATTTTGCAATAACACCTGGCCGTTGCCCTCTTTGGCAGTTGCAATCAGCGGATAAATTTGCCGCGCCATTTCGGTTGGATTTTTATTATTGATCACGGCGGTTAATTGACGACCAATGGATTGAACCGGACCTACAACACTTTCCTGTTTGCGACGCCCTGTTAATAGCGTCTCCCAGGTTTCATCGGTATTGACCGGCAAACCCATTTGCGCCATGGCGTCATAATCCGGTTTGGCCAGACAACCCGAAAAGTTCCTTTCGCGATATTCTTGGAGCGTACTCATTTTATAATCCCCCGCTAAAAATTTAGCTGCAGGAATCGTATAGTTTTGCCAATCAGTTGAAGAACCCAGAAAATAAAATAAAACCGCATTGCGATCGTATTTATTGAAACCCAGCTCTCTCAACACTCTTTTTAACTTGCGGCACTGACCTTCAACCTCGGCATATTTTTTCCAATCAGGCTGAAGATTGGGCTTATCCGCCGAATCCACTTTTTCAATCAGTGCTTTTAAATCGATACTGCCGTTTGCCGTTCGAATGGGCGAGCGCCATAATTCATCAAGACTGAGATCCTGGGCATTGGGTACATTTAATGAGGGATTTTTCAGCAGCAGTGTTCTACGCAATTCCGGATAAACTTTGAGTTCACCCAATAATTTGGGCTCGGAACTCAATATTTTGGTTGCACCATCGGCTATTTCGTATACAGGCAAACGGGTTTCATTCAGGACCACATCTTTACCCGACAAACGAACCAGCGATTGAAGGTTGTGGGTTTCACTGCTTACTTTTGCCGCCGAAGGAACCGTCTGAGCGGGTACGGGCACCTGCGCGCCAAATACCGGGGCGCCTTGAACCCACTCATTAGCCATTTTACCCATCACGGCCACGCCAAGCCCAACACCGGTTATGGCCAATAAATTGGTCGTCGTATTGACGTCGCCGAGTAATTTGGTCACATTCGTATCGCTTTGATTACTGGTGACAAAGCTGTAATCGATGGCCGTTTCCTTACTCAAATCCAGTCTTAACCAGGGCGTTAATGCGGCTTTACGGGTCTCAAGGTTAAAATTACACTTGCCTGCCCCCGCTTTATAAACCAACGCAGTTACATCCTGCTGATAGTTAACCGCCTCGTTTTTGACCTTAAAAATAACTGCAGCAGACGTTTCATTGGTCTCATAGCTGGGCCCAATATCGGTGCAGCCCGCTTTTAAAGCATTGTCACCTTTTAATTCAAATTCAGAAATCAGCTGAACATAATAATCATCGCCATTATCTGAAGTGATACCCTCCGAAGGTGCGAGAGAGCTGGCCTTAGGCACCGGATAATCAAGAGCCAGCTGCCTTGACGTGGTACAGCCGCCTAATACAACAGCACCCGCAACTAAATAATTTAAAAATCTAAATCTACTACACCACATGCTTTAACCTTGCTTCAAAGAAACATTACCCGGAAAGTGATAAACCTCATCACTTCTTTAACCGGTTGCTTTAAAAACTACAAACTTGGCATTGCCGGCAACCAGAGACACCTGCCTGAAAAGGGTTTTAAGTGTCTGATGATAGCCCAGGTGCCGATTGCCAATCACCCACAAAGCGCCTTTTTTATTCAGTACTTGCCTGGCTTGCTTGAACATCCGTACTGCAATCATATCGCCTACCGTATGTTGTTGATGAAAGGGTGGATTACAAAGAATAACGTCCGCTGAACCGGGTTTAAATTCATTTAAACAATCGCCTGACCTGAATGTTGCGGCGGCAGTGTGACCGAACGCCGCGAGAAAATTTTCTCTTGCCGATGCAACTGCCATATAGGATTCATCGACAAAATGAATGACCGCTCCTGGATTTTTTGCAGCCGCCATCAGACCTATCACGCCGTTACCGCAGCCCAAATCGATAATATCTCGGGCATCCGGCCACTGAGCCAGTTGCTCAAGAAAAAACCGGGCGCCTATGTCAAGACGCTCTCTTGAAAAGACATTGGCATGATTGACGATATCAAAATCAGTGCCTTCCAGTTTGTAACAACAGGGATAAGGATTTACCGGTACCGGCAAACGGGAATCAGGCTTCACGTCAATCAGTCGCGCTTTCTTCCTGGCCAGCGAGGTCGTCGTAGGTCCTATCAGCGTTTCCAGCAAGGTCCATATCGAACCGCTTAAAGCCTTGACCATGCCGGCAACGATCAGCCGGGTGCCCGGTTTAAGCAATGGCCGCAAGCCGATTAATTGATGTTCCAGCAGTGCTAAAGTCTTGGGTGCTTTAATCAGAATCAAATCGAACAGGCCGGAAGGTTGATTCAGACTTGTCAAAAAAGTCACCGCGTCCTTAGCCCGGCCATTGGCATCCAGATTGATTCTGCTGGCCTGATGGCTAAGATAAGAATCGGACCAGACCACTGGCGCATAAGGTTGTAAAGCCACTGTCAAAGCCCCAAAGCCATCATTGATGATCAAAATGCGAGACCCGGCTTCAGGCAAGTCGAGTTGATTCAACTCATTCAACAGCAACTCATCTGCCGCATCCCAGGCTCTTAAGAGCTCATTCCTTCTGGCGGGCAAACGTGATAACACAAACTGTCCCTGGGGAACACCTATCAGATTATCGGCATTGCTTTCCAACTGCTTTTCAACCACCATTAACACCTTGAAATTTTCCGGCTATTATACCCCAGCGCCGCAAAACGCCGATATCAAGATACGGTTGTCGCGCGCCACTTAACCGGATAATAAACCTGATGACATGTGAAAACGCCCGTATTCAAACGCCTGATGACTTACTAATGGATCAACTCTGTCAAAATTTGGCCGAACAAGGCTGGGGTGTCCTTTGTGATTTTTTCTCACCGCTCTTGATTAAAGACCTTCGAAACGAAGTTATAAACCATGCCGGTTCAACCGGATTGACGCAAGCAGGCGTAGGACGAGGCCTTGACTATATGGTCGATCCATCGATAAGAAGCGATCAAACCCGCTGGTTATCCGCCGAGACAGCGGCACAAAGCCTTTATCTGGAACAGATGGAACACCTACGCCTGGGCATCAATCGACGGCTTTTTTTAGGTCTGACTTATTTTGAAAGCCATTTTGCGCTGTATGAGCCCGGAACGTTTTATGCCAAACATAAAGATAGCTTTCGAGGAGCAGCCAACCGGGTCCTGAGCACCGTCAGCTATTTGAATCCAGACTGGAAGGATGAGGACGGCGGCCAGTTGATTCTCTTTGATCCGGAGTCCGGCGCAGAAACGACCCGCATAAAACCCGAAGCAGGCACGCTGGCAGTCTTTCTCAGCGAAGAAATCGAACATGAAGTTTTGATGTCTCATGTACAACGTTTCAGCATCGCAGGCTGGTTTAGAGTAGACCATCAACTATGCGGCTGATTAAGACACCTTTTGGTCAATTACTACAACTGCCTGATTATTTGGCGAATTTCGTGAACTAACCGCAGTTTTATTTTCATTTAAGCCGGGCTTGATTATAGAATGTCAGAAAGAAACTCAAAGACACAATTAATGATGGAAACCATGCAACTGACGGTGGGTAAAAAATTTGATCACGACATACCTGATGAAGGTATGAGCATCGTTCTGGTTAACGGCGCGCCGTTGCTGACCTTCAATTTTTCAGTTACTAAAAAGCACATTGACTGCTTTTTGAACGGTTCTGCCTCATTTGGCTTATTTAACGAAAACGATACCTTGTTTTTTTTGTTCAAAATCGATAAGTTTCTGGACTGGTCGGATCTTGCCTTTACCATTCATTTGGCCGGCGATGAGAAAGTGGAAGACAATGAAGGCTATCTGCCTTTTCATTTGGTGTTAGTGGAGTCGAAAACCAGTATCATCAAAGGCTTAAGGGTGGTTACCGTATCACCGGCTTTCAGGGCTATGCTGAGCCGGATTACCCGGCAACAGGCCAATGAAAAATTCGATACGATCACCTATTACAAAAAAATAGGCGCGGCCTACAAGGCCTACCCGTCTGCCAGCGACATGCTAAAAAAAGCGTTAATCATCGAAAAAGGCGGCGTGACCTTACCCAAATGAACTGAAATAATCAATAATGCTCTTCAATATACCCATAAGCCTTATTAAAAAGTTCCTTGTCCTTACCCAATCCAAATTGCGCCAGGGTCAATAACAAGGCTTTCTGAATTTCACGTGGGCCGCTATTGGATTTTTGCCAACCATCAAAACGGGTCGCTTTAACGATCTTGTCTATCTGCTCCACGATGTCCTGAATCACTTTGGGTGTGCTATCGGGCCTGGTTTCCAGAAAGAGTTTGGTTAATGCCTGGATGTTATCTTCTTCAGTGACTACTTTTTCATCCAGCTCTCGTTCCAGATGTACCGCTTGCTTTGCAGCATCCAGCAGGCCTTTCAGCCAGTCTATGGCTTTGATAACCCCCGCTTCATAATCTTGACGTAGTTTTTCCAGACGTTCGCCCAGTGCAACAAACTTGGGATTTTCATGACCTCGCAAACGCCCCATCAGGTTAATTTCCAACTGCCTTGCGCGTTTTTCCTGTTCCTTCTCAGTTAACGTAAAAACTGCATGCTCATCCATAATCAGTTCGTCAATATCATCACGAATGCGGGTTATATCGGTATTCTCGTGAATCATCTTGATCACTTCAGGCCCTAATGCCGCCCACACCAAAGCACCTGTTTGACCAATGGGTCGCACGGATTCATAGATCTGCGCCAGCCACGTAAAGTCTTGTCGATACGGTGCTAAAAACGGATCAGGACTAATCGCGGTCCACAGCTTATTCAACACACCAAAAGCAGCAGCAAACGCATCACGCTTTTCATTAGTTGGTAAACATTCCTGCGCGGCCATAATGCCGTCAAAACCGTCTACCGTGCGATCGATGTTAGGAAAGAATGCCAAACAATTTTCCAGTTGCAGCGGAAACAGTTCTTTAAACGCCTCTATGCCTTCAATCACACCTTCAATTTCTTCCGGGTTATAAGCCAAAGCAGAGCGTAAATTCTCAAACACACCAAGATAGTCAATGATCAACCCCAACTCTTTACGAATGCCGTCAATCTCAAATAAACGATTGGTGCGGCACATCGCTTGAAGCAAGGTATGGTCTCGAAGGGGTTTATCCAGATACATGCAATAACAAATCGGTGGATCAAAACCGGTTAATAATTTCGCGGTGACGATAATCAGCTGTAACGCATGGCTTGGGTCTTTGTACTCTTCAATCAGGTCTTTTTGTTTTTGCTCGTCGCCATCAAAGTGTTGCCAGCGTTCAAAATCAGCTTCCTGAATCGGCAGTTCCAATTCTTGTTTCCAGCGCAACCAATCTTTGTTCTGTTTGCCTTTTTTATCGCCCTCAGTGGCTTTTATCGGCGCTTGGTCAATGTTCATGACCACTTCTACCGCATCAAAACCCAGACGATTGCCCAATAAGTAATACATCTGCACACAGGCTTCGCGGTCGTAGACCACCACCATGCCTTTCATCTTTTTGGGTTTAACATGGCTGGCAAAGTGCTCGGCAATATCCGCGCTAATGGCCTCCATGCGCTTGGGTGCTTTCAGTAAAATAGCCAGCTTGCCAGCCCGTTTTGAAAGCGCCGCTTTTTCATCGTCATCCAGATTGTTTTCTGTAACCAGTCGCTGAAACTCTTCGTCAATCGCTGCTTGATCAACACGCAACTCAGCCAAGCGCGGTTCAAACTTAACCGGATTGGTCGCGCCATCCCGAATCGACTGCTTATAGCTGTAGCGATTCATGTAACGGCCTTCATCTTCCTCCGCACCGAACAGCTTGAAGGTATTGCGTTCCAGGCTAGATATAGGCGTACCGGTTAAGCCGTAAAAGTGAGCATTTGGTAAAGCCCAGCGCATTTTGTCGCCTAACGAGCCTTCCTGCGTGCGATGCGCCTCATCCACTAACACGATGATGTTGTCGCGTGGATTCAGGCCGTTATGATCGTTGGCGTCAATTTCAACGTCTTTAAACTTAAAGATTGTGGTGATCAAAATGCCGCGACTATCTTGCTCAATCAGTTGCCCCAGCTTTTTACAACTGCGCACTTTGATCAGATTCTTTACATCCGCACCGCCAAAGGTTTCATTGATTTGCGTATCCAAATCGCGACGATCAACCACCACTAACACCGTCGGATTTTTTAGTTCGTTATCAGCACGTAACATACGCGCTGCATACAGCATCAATAGCGATTTACCCGAACCTTGAAAATGCCAAATCAGTCCTTTACGCGGATAACCGGCTTTAACCCGATCCGCAATCTGTTTGGCCGCTTCAAATTGAGGATAGCGCGGTAATATCTTGCTGCGTTTTGGTGGTGTGTGCTTGCCGGTTTTGATCGTAGAAAACAGCGCAAAAGAATGCAACAACTGCAACAGAGTTTGCGGATTTAACAAGCCTTCGGCACTGCCCAGCACCGCCGCTAAGGTTAACGGAATCTCATCGCGTTGACTGGTTGTATGCCACGGCCCCCAGTCATTAACACCCGCATTGATAGCGCCATAAGCAAAGGTTTTACCTTCACTGGCAAAGCACAATAAATTCGGTACAAAGAACGGTTCTACATTTTTCCAGTAGTGTTTTTGCCCGCCCATAAAATCCGCAGCGCCATCCTGCCAGCTAATAGAGGGACGGGTAGCCGATTTGACTTCACCCACCACTAACGGAATACCATTCACATAAAGCACAATATCAAAATAAACTTCAGTGGTCGCAAGGTAGTGAACCTGCTGCGACACCACAAAATGGTTGTTTTCAATCTGGTTAAAGTCAATCAGGTTGATGGTGACATGATCGCCATCTTGACCAAACGGCAAAGTCTTTTCCGCCATCAGCCATTCGTTAAAGTTTTCGTTGGCTTTAACCAGGCCGGTATGTTTGGCTTCTAAAATGACACCGCGCAGCTTATAAATCACTTCATCGGCATAATCGGGATTGGCGGCAATATCGGGATTTAACGAACACAACGCCGCTTTTAGCCATTCATCCACAAAGATGTCACTGACCTGTTTCGGCAAATCATCACCGTGACAGTAATTCCACTTTACACCGCTTAATTGTTTTAGGCAGTCAATAATTCCATTTTCGGTTACGGTTTGTTCGTTAAACATATTCGCCATTACATTACATTCCTGTTAATGATTGCATTAAATATGTCTCTGTTTTTATGAATTTTTTCCTCAATGACCATATCTGGGAACAAAGCTAATTTATCCATAATATTTTTCTGAACCTTGATAGGAGGTAATGGAATTTCAAATTCACCTAAACTAGTAAGAGAAACATTTGGCCTTGCATTGTCCACTTTGCTTAGACCAAAATGTCGCTGTCCTCTTGTGCTATAAAACTGAGCTAACAACCATCTTGGGTCCAAATCAGAAGAAGGCCTCATTAAAGCTACAGCTTGATTTACATTAGCATTTTTGTAACTTCCATCCCAAATGGCGCAACGCCCAATAGATGCACCGACAATATTTACAAGAACATCGTCTTTTTTTAAACGGGATCGTTTAAGATTGACCTCAGAAAATTCATTCGGAATAAACTTAGGCTCACTGATGTCAACTATTTCATTCAAAACGTTTTCTGATGTGACAAAAAGTGTTCCATTATCAACGTATTCAAATCCTTGCCATCTTGGTGATGCTCCTTTTGTTATAAGTTCACAAACATTAAAGGCTTTTACTTTTTTCCATGGATTACCATCAATATCGTAAATTAGGCGATTATCAGATATTCTCCTTCTAGCAAATAAAGAGGCCTCTTTAACTGTTAACAGACTATTTTCAACATCGAAGATCTTTTGACACACTTCCACAATCTTTTTCTGGTTTGTTTTGTCTGGCATTGGAAACTCTTGTTGAGCTAATGATTTCCATTTAATTGTTGGAGATAA
Source organism: Methylomicrobium sp. (assembly GCA_018333785.1). Taxonomy (GTDB): domain Bacteria; phylum Pseudomonadota; class Gammaproteobacteria; order Methylococcales; family Methylomonadaceae; genus Methylicorpusculum. The sequence continues at coordinate 27,041 of JAGXSU010000107.1, forward strand.
TGAGCCTTCCGATATAGCAACAGCCCGATTCATAAACATATTCGACAGCATAAAAAATGGCAAAAACTCAGGTATCACCGTTTCAGAATTTGCCTCCAAAACCATTGCGTGTGCCGAACAAATACAATCCCAATCTGCCACACCTAATTTACGTTGATAAGCTCTGCGTTTACCAAAAATGATTTGGCCCTTTTTGACTAGCAGCTTTTGACCTTCAACATCGCTGGGTACGCCATGTCGTTTGATTCTTAAGCTATCGGGGTCTAAGTGCTCAAGCCCAACATAGATGTTTAGATTGGTTTCAGTCGGTTCTACACGCTTGGAAATATGTTTAGCCATATCTCCAAACTTCACCATGCGCCATCCTTCCGGTAGCTGTTTGTCATTACTCATTCAAGTCCCTTTGTAAATATCGCCTCTATTACCGGCTTTTACTAAAAAAATAAACAATTTATCCGCTTCTAACTGATAAATTAAGCGATATTGACCTACACGCAAACGATATAAACCTTCATACCCTTGCATGATCTTTATATCCAGCTGCTGATTTGGAAAAGGGTTGTCTTTTAACAACTCTAATTTATCGGATATATCCTGACGCTGTTTTTCATTAAGCTTTTCAAGAAACTTGGTAACACTTTTATGCAGCAGCAAACGATAACTCATTTAACCGTTTCCCACTCATCAAACTCGCTGTAATCGCCTTGCGCAATTTGGGTTAAACATTTTTGAACATGGTGATGCTCTTCTTTTGTTAGCTCATCCTCATCTAAAATATGGCAACGCTGCTCAGGTAATAATTTAATAAAATCCAGAATAGTTTGATAACTCTCATCTTCAACTTCTAACAGAATGGTTTTCATCGTTAATCCTCTTTATTGTCTCTGGAGTGAAACGCTTCACGATCAAACAGTTCAGTTTTAATACGGCCTCGATATTTTAGCAGCGCAGCCAGTGCTTTTGCTTTACGGTTTTGTTGATCTTCATCGTTAATTCTTTCAAAATCGACATCAGAACCCACATTAGGCATCTTGCTCAAAGCTACGGTAAAGTTTTCGTTATCCCGTTTATTTAAAATAGCCAATCCAAATGATTGCGACCCTTTAGGCGCCAAATTTTCTTCGGGGCTGTTGATTAAATCCTCTTGAGATAATTCATCATTCATAGCCTAACTCCGCCAAACTTTTGAATAACGCCTCAGTCTGCTTTTTTAACTTCACCCGGCTGATTTTCCAGGCTTCAATAGCCAGTTCAATGTCTTGTGCTTCGTGCCCGCTCTCGTTCTGCACATACAGCGGAATAGACAAATTGTGCTGATTGGCACGAATATCTTCTATTGCCACTAATGCCGCGATAGTGGGTTGTTTGTCGGGTTGAAAGTAAGCTTCAGTCAGTACGCTTAGGTTTTCATCCGATAAGCGGCTATGCGCTCGTTCGCGGGTTACTTGTTCCACACCGTTGATAAACAGAATTTTATGTTTGCGTTCTGCGGGTTTGTTGCGACGCAGCACCACGACACATGATTCCATCGGCGAGTTGTAAAACAAGTTTGGCCCTAAGCCGATTACCGCTTCAATCCAATCCGCTTCTATGATTTGTTTGCGAATCGTTAGCTCAGAATCTCTAAACAATACGCCATGCGGCCATAACATGGCAGCACGACCGGTTTTGGGATTTAAGCTGTTGATGATGTGGGTGTAAAACGCATAATCCGCGCAGCCTTGCGGCGGCACTCCATACAGATTGCGGCCATAAGGATCAGCGGCAAACTTATCGCGATTCCATTTTTTGATGGAGTACGGCGGATTGGCAAAAATGACATCAAACTGTTTGAGCTGATCGTTTTCAATAAACTTGGGTTCACTGAGCGTATCGCCGCGCAGCACTTCAAATTCTTCAATGTCGTGCAAGAACATGTTCATGCGCGCAATTGCCGAGGTGAGTAAATTGACCTCTTGCCCATACAGCTTAACGCTACGCCATTCCTTATGTTGATGACGTAATTCCATGACGCCGTTCAACAACATGCCGCCGGTGCCGCAAGTCGGATCGTAGGCGGTTTCACCGGGCTGCAAACCCATGATGCGCGTCATCAAATGCACGACGGTGCGATTAGTGTAAAACTCTGCTGCGGTATGACCGGAATCGTCAGCAAATTTTTTAATCAAGAACTCATACGCTTCGCCAAGATCATCTTGATTGACGGTGTTGATGCCTAACGGAATTTTGCTGAAATGTTGAATCAGATCAGCTAACAAATGATCCGGCAGGCGCTCTTTGTTAGTCCACTGCGCATCACCAAATACACCATGCAAACGTTCGTTGCTGGATTCAATTAAACGCAACGCGGTTTGAATCGCTTCACCGATATTTATAGTGGTATTACGCACCACCTCCCAACGTGCTTCCGTTGGAATGTTAAAGCGGTGAAACATCGGCATTGCGGCATATTCAGTATCACCTTCGTGAATTTGCAGTGCCTCGTTGTATTCTTCCAAATAGACATCCGAGAGGCGTTTATAAAACAGGAGCGGAAAAATGTACTGTTTATAATCAGACGCATCTATTTGACCGCGCAAATATTCTGCAGCACCCCAAAGGAGGTCTTCTAGCTTTTTATTACTCATGAAGTTTCACCACAGAGACACGGAGTTTTAATTTCGTTCATCGTTGATTCGCATTCTTCTGGTTTTTATTATTCATAACAGTTAACCACAGAGGCACAGAGTACACGGAGATTTAAAGGCAAGGTAAACATCATTCAATTAAATTAAAATCTGTGATTCTGTAGTTAATTTGATGATTCAATTTTATAAAACTGAAGTTTCCCAATAATTTCAAAAACGGACAGTCATTCTGCTTGAGTTGCAGGCATTATCAATAGCGTCTTGGTCAACGTTGGCAAACCAAATTTACTAGAGCATTGTCGCGTAATGCTGAGGCATCATCCCGGCAGGGATTGCCGGGATCCAGAATACAAGGACGTGCTACCCCCCTGCCATCCATGGCTTCTGGTTTCCGGCAATCCCTGCCGGAACGACGGTAACCATTAATACAAACAACGCTCTCTAACAAGCGTGGACAACCCTAAAAAACTGGGAAACTTCAGTTTATAAAAAACTCTGTGTTCTCTGTGTCTCTGTGGTAGGAATCAATCATATTTCAAAGCCCTCTTTGATCAACAAGTCTTCAAGCTCTTGCTCTGCTTGCTCCAAAGCAGCCAGTTTATTTTTAAAATCCAACAAGGCTTGTTCCACGGTTATAGTTTCTTCTTCTAACGGTTTTTGTACGTAACGAGCGATGTTTAAGTTAAAGTCGTTTTCTGCAATTTCGGATAGATTGACCCAACGCGCGACACCTTCAATTTCCTTTGCATTCTGCGGTCCAGCTTGTTCCTGGCTTTGGTAGATTTGATAAATCTCGTCCGCTTGCGCAACCGATAAAGTGTTTTGGGCACGACCTTTGGTAAAGATTTCTTCAGCGTTAATGATGAGTACATGACTTTGATGGTCAAACGGACGTTGTTTTCTGAGTACCAGAATGCAAGCGGGAATACCTGTGCCGTAAAACAAATTCGTTGCAACGCCAATAACGGCCTCAATACGATTTTGTTCCAGCAACTGTTTGCGAATACGACCTTCAGCGCCGCCACGGAATAACACACCATGCGGTAGTACGACCGCCATGCGTCCGTTATCGTTTAACGAGGTAAACATGTGTTGTACCCAAGCAAAGTCGCCATTGGTTTGCGGGGGTAAACCAAATTGTTTACGTCCATAAGGATCGTTTTGCCAAAGTTCGTAGCCCCATTCGCTTAAGCTAAAGGGCGGATTGGCAATTACATTGTCAAAGGTTTCTAAATGATCGCCTTTGATGAATTTGGGATGACGCAGGGTATCGCCTCGCACAATGTCAAAATCTTCCATGCCATGTAGAAACAAGTTCATACGCGCAATGGCTTCGGTGGTAAGGTTTTTTTCTTGGCCTTTGATTTTTAACAAGCGAGGATCGCCGCCCTGTTCTTTGACGTGATGAATGGTTTCCAGCAACATGCCACCTGTACCGCAAGCAGGATCGTAAACGCTTTCACCGGCTTTGGGGTCAAGAATATTAACCATTAAACGCACGATGGTGCGCGGGGTATAAAACTCACCGGCTTTTTTATTGGCTTTATCGGCAAAACGTTTAATCAGGTATTCGTAAGCACGACCCATGTCATCATCGCGAACACTGGAAACACCGAGATTCACTTTGTTGAAATGATTCAGCAGCGTGCCCAGCAATTCATCGGACAACCGTTCTTTATTGGTCCAACCCGCGTCGCCAAAAATACCGTGCAAGCGTTCATTAGCGAGTTCTATACCGCGAAATGCTTCTTTAAGCGCCTGACCAACGTCTTTGGTTTTATTGAACACCTGTTGCCAATGGCATTGTTCCGGAATTTGAATGCGGTGAAACATGTCGCCTTTAGCCAGCTCCGCATCACCGATTTGTGCTAACGCGTCTGCAAATTCTTCATCGTACACGTCGCAAATACGTTTGAAGAACAAGATAGGGAAGATGTAGGTTTTATAGTCTGAGGCGTCAATTGGGCCAGTAAGAATATGCGCGGCATGCCAAAGATGGGCTTCTAAGTCCTTTAGGGTAATCAATGTCATTGCTATCCTATTTAATTTTGCAAATACTTACCTGATTATAAAGATGATTCAGTTCTAACTCTTTTTCCCTAGTCGACCGCATCATTTCGGCAGAGCCTGCCCCGGCCAGGGAATGCCGGGGGAGCTGAAACATCTTGCTAATCAGGAAAAGTTTTGTATAAGAGGAAAGTTTAATCTAACGGCACATCCTCCACCATTAACACAATCGAACGAATTTTCAGAATGAACAGATCGACAGGAAAAAAGCGGCGCTTTGCCGTTATTGCTGAAAAAGACAGATATTATCAGTTATAGGGAAACATCCAGTTGATGGGCTTTTAACCCCCAACTGAACAGACTGGCAAAACGTTTGTTACCTTGGCGAATTCGAGGCAACATCATTGTTATCCAATAATACAAAAGATTGAAGCCTATTTCGGGGTGATCCTGCAAAAAAACCTTAAGCTTTGCCGCATCGATCACTGCGAGTTCACAAGGTGTAATTGTTTTAACCGACGCACTGTGCGGTTCGTCATCAAAAAAACAGGAATGCGCAAATTCTTCCCCGTCAAATAATTCGCAAAGTCCCGAGAGCATATTCCTGGATTCTGAAATCTGGACCTGCGTACACACTGAAACCTTGCCGCTCAGAATTGTGTATATTTCATGACCGACCTCGCCTTCCAAAATCACTAACTCTTCGGCTTCAAATGTCTTTTTGTACCAATTTTCCCCCTCATAAAATCCAGGATGATTCAGTAACGATTTTAGTGAATGGTAATGATGTGCAGCAGTCATAAATTTAGACTCAATCAATAAATGTGGAATATGTGAGACAGTTAACATTATCAGTATAATTTTTAAATCAACCCGCCGCAAATGCCTGTTAAATTCAAGGGGAAACACCATTACAGGTTTGCCAATAGCAAGAAACGGGCGTTACAATGACCCGGCCCTTATAAGGCAGATCCCGATGGGCCGTAACATGCGAGTATTCCGGCTCCGGAGACCCAGTGACTGAAGTTCATCAAAGACAAAAACAACAGACTTCAGCCGCATCAAAGCAAAATAAAGTTACGCAACTTTTTGGAGAATCCTATGAAAAAATCAGTTTTTCTTGCCACCTTGGCCTTATCAGCTTCAGCCGTTGTATTTTCAGGCGCAGCAAGTGCTAATGAAGTTTTTGACAAAAACTGTGCGGCTTGCCATAAAGGCGGGGGCAATATTATGAACCCTGCAAAAACCTTGATGAAAGACAGCCTTGATAAAAACGGCGTTGCAACAGTAGATGCAGTAAAAGCGATTGTCACAAACGGCAAAGCACCGATGCCAGCTTTTAAAGCCTCACTGGATGAAAAGCAAATTGAAAGCGTATCCGCTTACGTCATTGAGCAAGCTGGAAAAGGCTGGAAATAATTCCCCCATCATCAATGCGTTTCCAGCCTGAAACTCAAGATGATTGAGTTTTCAAGCCAGGGACTATCAAAAGCGTGAATCAGTCTATCCACGGCAGAATCCTTGCCGTGGATAGCAACCCGCACAACAACCTCAGTCATTTACCCTTTCTTAAATGCCGAATCCAAATTCCGAGTATGCCAGATCTGACTCCGAGAGCGTCCTGGAACGCTGGGGTGTCAAATATTTTCATCGCCTCTCCGGAAAACTGAATAAAGAACGCGAAAATAAGGCTCTGGATGCCAGCCTTTTTGACGATAGCATCCGTCACTTTTTATCCGTACTGATTACGGACTATGCCGCAATCATTGCCTTTTGTATTGGTGCGGCAGCTACCATTCCCACAGTACTGGTGGAATGGTTTTATTTTGATTCGCTGGACTTTTACGCTTACATTTACTTGCAGATTGGCGTCGCCTTGCTTTCGTTGATCATCGAGTTGGCCTTACTGTTCTGGCTGGGCTTGAAAACCGTTCACAGTATCGCCTGCTTAAGCCATTCCCAACCCTCTGAAAGCGATCCTTTATTACCCGGAAACGATACTGTCGCCAACTTGCTGGCTCGTGCCGCACTGGAATTGCCGGACCCGGTCATCCGCTATTTGGGCATCGATCCTTTAAAATATGTTTCCAAACCCAAATTACTGATTATTGGTCTTCTTTATAAAGCCAAAGTGATTCTGACCAGCGTCGCAGTCAAGTTTTTGTTGACGCGTATGGGTGGAAAATTTGGCTTGAGAAGCAGTTTCAGTTGGATAGCAATACCGATTACCGGCATTTGGGACGCCGTCGTCATCTACAAAGTCGTCCGCGAAGCCAGGCTTAGGATCTTCGGGCACAGCCTGGTGCAATACATCAGCCGGGAAATATTGACCCAGCAGGTTATGGATAAACTTTCATCCCAGGCCCAGGAAGGCGCAATCCGTGCCATTGCGACAATGATGGTGATGACGCAAAATCACCATCCGAACATGTTGATGCTGATTTATCGATTTAACAGTTGCTTTAACTTGGATCAGCAAGGTGATTATGATGACTGGCATCTTTTTTTAGCGTTGCTGGGGCAACTGCCGGATGATGAACGTTTTTTCCTTATGGACCTGCTCTGCCTCGCAGCCGCATTTGATGGCCATCTGTCCAAAATGGAAAAGCAAGAACTACCCAAAGCGTTTGGCGACTACACCGCCATTTACATGAAACGCATCGAGTATTTAAAAAACCATTTGCTGAATGGCGAGCTGGTTGCCGCTCAATCCCTGTGCCAGTTAAATTTCAGGCCCGATATCCAATAAATCTGCCGTAGCAAAATTGTCCGTCTCAAATAAAAAAAATTAATGTGCGACTGAACTCTTAAAACGAAGCACTGTCTTTCATTTTGGAGATAGTAAAGGAATGCCCGGTCAATGCTGTACGTTACTTTTTGTGCAGTTGTTGATCGGGCTTTTCTGTATTAGAGGTACTAAGCCATGCTTAACGTGGAATCGTCGCCTTTTTCAAGCGATCATTAATGGCTCGCCAGTCCTCATTCTCGGGAGGCTGCTCAACGACAATGATATCCAGATTCAAATGATCCAATTGCCGTAAGGCCGCATAAAACATCTGCGCATAAGGCTCAGGTTTCAACGGCGCCTGAATCACATGCAGATTTTCTGTTTCTGCAAATATTGACTGGTATAACAAAACCCCTACTGATTTGCCTTCCGACGTTAATTCGTAAAGCATCTCATCCAAACGCGCTGAATTACAGCGTATTGCCGTGGTTAACGGCGCATAGTGGACGGCCAAAAGACCGGGCGCTCGCAAGCCGGGTTTATTCAGATCAGGAAACGACACTTCCATCTGAAGAGCCGTCTCCAACTCCTCCAGACTGATATGGCCGGGCCTGATCAAAACAGGCCGTTTGCCGCTGAGATCGATGATTGTCGATTCAACACCCACCTGACAGTTGCCGCCATCCAGGATCATATCGACTTCATCGCCCAACTCTTCTTCGACATGATCGGCGCAGGTAGGGCTGATGCGACAGAAACGATTGGCCGATGGCGCCGCGATACCGCCGCCAAAGAGGCGCAGCAGATACAATGCAACCGGATGATTAGGAACCCGCAAGCCTATGGTTGACTGCCCTCCGGTAACGACTTCCGGCACATGAGCTTGCTTTTTTAAAATTATCGCCAAAGGCCCGGGCCAAAACTCCTGTGCCAATTTAAAAGCGGCATCAGGGATATCGATGGCCCAGTCATTTAATTGATGACTGTAAGCAAGATGAACAATCAGAGGATGATCGGCAGGACGTCCTTTGGCGCTAAAAATCCGCTTAACCGCCTCAGCATTGCTAGCATCTGCGCCCAAGCCGTAGACTGTCTCGGTGGGAAATGCAACCAAGCCGCCCTGCTTTAATAATTCAGCCGCCCGCTCTATGGCGACCGAGCTGGCTCTGATCGGCTTCATTAATTAGCGAGGCCGGATTCAGAAGGGTTACCTGGTACACCGCTTATGATCAAGCGCTTCATTCAGGCACAATTTCTATCAGCACTTCATTCGGATTGGCCGGCTCACCCTTGACCACATGAACGGCTTTGACGACACCGGCAATCGGTGCAGTAATTTCGGTTTCCATTTTCATCGCTTCGGTAACCAGCAACGCCTGTCCTGCATCCACTTTTTGGCCGTGTTTAACCAATACCTCAAGAATATTACAAGGCATGCTGACCACGACATCACCCGGTTCACTGGGCCGGCGACGTTTGCTGGAGATACTGCCTTGAACCGCGCCTTGTGTACCGCCGTCGAGTACTATTTCATCCAGCGTTTCGACGACAATTTCTTCAGGCACGCCATCGACCATGAAATAAAAGTGACGCAGCGTTTGATTCTTGGGCCCCGCTCCGGTCACTTTTATATGGTAAGCCTCTCCATGCAATGCCACATTAAATTCGGTAGGCGCGGTTTTTGAACCATTTTCAACAGGTTCTTCAAGCTCCAAAGGCTCTGCGACCAAATGATCTGTGGAACGTAACTCCAGAAATTGTTTGCCGATTTCAGGGAACATCGCATAACTCAAGACGTCCTCATCATTTTTGGCCAGATGGGCAATTTCCTGACGCAGATGTTCGAATTCAGGCTTGAGTAAATCGGCCGGGCGGCATTCAATCAAGTCTTCTTTACCAATCGCCTTATGTTGTAATTCCTTGTTCACAGGGGCTGGGGCCTTACCGTATCCACCTTGCAAATAACGCTTCACTTCGTTGGAAATCGTGTCATAACGCTTACCCGTCAGGACATTCAATACCGCCTGAGTCCCAACGATTTGCGAAGTCGGTGTTACCAAAGGTGGATAACCCAGGTCTTCACGTACTTTGGGAATTTCTCTGTACACTTCTTCGATGCGATCCAGCGCATTTCGCTCTTTCAACTGATTGGCCAGATTCGAAATCATGCCGCCCGGCACCTGAAAAACGTGAACTCGCGTATCCACACCGGTAAATTCACTTTCAAAGCGGCGGTATTTTTTTCTGATATTGGCAAAATAGGCATTTGCCGCTTCGAGTTTATCCAAATCCAGACCGGTATCATACGGCGTGCCGCGCAGCGCGGTCACCAAACTCTCTGTAGGCGGATGACTGGTGCCGCCGGACCATGAGGACAAAGCCGTATCGACATGATCACATCCTGCTTCAATGGCTTTAAGCTGGCACATTTCTGCCAACCCGGATGTTGAATGTGTATGTAAATGCAACGGTAAATCCAGCGCATCTTTAAGTGCTTTGACTAAGTCGCTGGCAGCAAAAGGGGTCAGCAATCCGGCCATGTCTTTTATCGCAATCGAATCACAACCCAAATCCGCCAATGCTTTACCCAAAGTCACAAAACTTTTTACATCGTGTACCGGGCTAGTGGTGTAACAAATGGTTCCCTGCGCGTGTTTGCCGCTCGCCTTAGTTGCTTCAATAGCGGTTTGGAGATTTCTGACATCATTCAACGCATCAAAAATACGGAATACGTCCATGCCGTTAGCTGCTGCACGCTCAATGAACGCTTTAACGACATCATCGGAGTAATGGCGATAACCCAACAAATTTTGTCCACGCAATAACATCTGCAAGCGGGTTTTAGGCAACGCAGCTCTAAACTTGCTAAGCCGTTCCCAGGGATCTTCTTTCAGAAAACGCAAACAGGCATCAAAGGTCGCCCCGCCCCAGCATTCCAAGGACCAATAGCCGATATTATCGAGCATCTCGCATGCGGGAAGCATATCCTCAGTGCGCAGCCGCGTTGCAATCAATGATTGGTGAGCATCGCGAAGTATAACGTCAGTAATGTGTACTTTTTGCATCGGGTATTCCTAGGAAAAACGGATTCAAAGACCGGTGTGTGCGGCCATGGCTGCAGCAATTACGCTGGCCAATACTTCAGGCCTGGGTTTTAACGAATAATTGACCAGTTCGGGATGACTTTCGACAAAGCTGGTATTGAAGCGGCCGGATCGAAACTCAGGATGGCTCAAAATATTCAGATAATAAGGAATCGTCGTTTTAATGCCGAACAAACCCATATCTTTGAGTGCTCTTTCCCCGCGTTTGATGGCATCTTCCCAGGTATGCGCATTAACAATCACTTTAGCCAGCATGGAGTCATAATACGGGGGAACTTCATAGCCGGTATAGATAGCCGTATCGGTTCGCACGCCAGGTCCACCCGGCGCGTAATATCGGGAAATATGTCCGAAACTGGGTAAAAAACTGTTTTTCGGGTCTTCGGCATTGACGCGAAACTGAATGGCGTAGCCCCTGCGTTTGATTTCCTCTTGCTTGAAACGCAAGGGCAAACCGGCAGCAACACGGATTTGTTCTTCGACAATATCAACGCCCGTAATGGTTTCAGTAATGGTATGCTCGACCTGAACACGGGTATTCATTTCCATAAAGTAAAAACGGTCCTTGTCATCCAGCAAGAACTCGACTGTCCCCGCATTGGTATAACCCACCGCTTTGGCCGCCAACACGGCAAGACCCCCAATATACTGCCGCTGAGCTTCATCGAGCTGGGGCGAGGGGGCTATTTCGATGAGCTTTTGATTGCGGCGCTGAATGGAACAATCGCGTTCGTAAAGATGAATGGTATTGCCGTGATGATCGCCCAGCACCTGCACTTCAATATGCCTTGGATTGACGACACATTTTTCCAAAAATACATCGGCACTCCCAAAAGCTTTGGTCGCCTCGGAAATGACCCTGTCGTAGTTTTGCAGCAATTCCTGCTGGCTGTCGCAGCGACGAATGCCCCTGCCGCCCCCGCCGGACGTCGCTTTCAACATAATCGGATAACCGATTTGTTCCGCTATGGACAGTGCTTCTTCGACATTGGCAACATTGCCTTCTGAACCGGGCGTCACCGGAATACCGGCTTTAATCATTGCTTTACGGGCTTCGGTTTTATCGCCCATGCGATGAATGACATCGGGCTCCGGACCTATAAAAACCAACCCACGGTCTTTGCAGATTTTAGCAAAAAGTGCATTTTCAGACAAAAAGCCATAACCCGGATGAATGGCATCGCAGCCGGTTGAAGCAGCCAGGTTGACCAGGGCGTGAGGGTTAAGATAACCGGCAAGGGGCTCACTCCCTATGCAGTAAGATTCGTCCGCCTTTTTGACATGCAGTGCAAAACGGTCAGCCTCTGAATAGATTGCTACCGAGCGAATGCCCATTTCTGCGCAGGCCCTGATAATTCTGACAGCAATTTCGCCGCGATTGGCGATAAGAATTTTGCGTAACATAACAGCTGGAGACCCCGTTAAAGATATAAATTTGTAATTCTTCAGAGTAGACTGGGCGTTAGGCAATAGCCAAAACCCAATAGACAGACTTTTCGGAAGTTGAATACTTTGATTGTTTGATTAGGCTCTCCTAGCTAACCCCCAAACCACCCGATGCATCACTTTCATTTTATTGTATCGCCGAACAGTTACTTGATTTTAAGCATAAGCCAGTTAGCAACTTAAATACATTTAATTATTTTAACGGAATAGTTAAATAAAACTAAACGATAAATACCCTGATTACACCGTTAACCTATCCCTTGAAAAACCATTATCAGTCCTCTCTATGTATTAAAGACAGTGACATATCAAGTTGTTACAGATATCAGCCAGTCGCTTTTGTTGGAAAAGCTTACTATCACATGATGGTACTGCCTTCTTACTCAATAATCGTTCAAGTTTGTTTGGTGTGGAGTATGCCTAGCGAAGAACGCCGTGAACCCGTCCATGGGGCTTGCGGCAGCTCCCTGCTGCCGACATCCTCGCTAGGCATACCCCCACACATCCCCATTCCTAGACGTTTTTTCGGTCAAAAGGGAGTAGTTCCAAATTAAAACATCGTTATGGTCGATACCGTGAAAGTCTGGGTGGCAGATGGGTAGACTGAATAAGGGACAGCGCATCCACCTTTAACACCTTTGGCGGATGAGACCGTCGCCTTATCCGCCTTAAAACGGCCTTTCATTCACAGGGAGATGCCAAACCTTCATTGATGGCTTAGGATTAAATTCTCCAACCGGATATCACCCTGAATAATTTTATGCTTTTAACGTTTTCCTTGGATCAAGGAATTAATATTAATGTACCTTATTATTGATTTCTTGGAACATTTTTCAAATGATTTTTAACCGTTAAGCGCTATCGATACAGTTGCTCCACTTCATCCAACATTATCTGTCCGTTGGCGACAATAAATTTTATAAATGCCTCGGCTACCGGCGAAAGTTGCTTACCTTTGCGGTAAACGACATACCAGGACCGCACATCAGGAAAGCCCTGAACATCCAATTGCTTTAAAAAACCCGTTTTCAATTCCAACCACACGCAATGGCGGGAAAGAATGGAAACACCCAAGCGCGCCAGCACGCCTTGTTTAATTGCCTCACTACTCCCCAACTCCATTGCCACATTCATGGTCGCATTATGGGAACTGAAATAACGCTCAACCGCCATCCGGGTTCCTGAACCACTCTCCCTGATCAAAAAAGGCTGATGCTCTAGCTGTTCAAAAGATATATTTTTAACGTCTACTAATGGGTGATCCGGCGAAGCAATAACAATCAGAGGATTATCCAGAAAATCTACGGCCTTTATATCTAAAGCATCGGGCACATGCGCCATGATCACCAAATCATCTTCATTGTGTTCCAGGCGCTCCAATATTCGGGTTCGATTGGCAACGATCATGTTAAATTCTACATTAGGATAAACCCTTTGAAAGGCGCCAAACAAATGCGGCGTAAAATATTTTGCACTGGTGACGATAGCGATACTCAACTTTCCGGCCATACCGCCGCGCAGTTGCGTGAAACGCATATCCAGATGATTCAGTTCATCGAAAATGCGGTGACAGACTTGTTGAAGCTCCAAGCCTGGGGACGTCAGGTATTTTTTCTTACCGATCTGCTCAAACAGACTGACACCCAGGGATTCTTCCAGAATTTTAAGCTGAATGCTCAAGGCTGGCGGACTCAAATTCAATGCCTCGGCAGCCGCCTTAAAACTGGGCATTCTTGCTGCCGCATCGAAAAGTTGTAGTTGATGTAACGTAATCCGCATCGGCATTTTAGCCATCAAGAGAAAGTGATTTGCTTGTCATTCTATGCCATAACGTTTGCGTTTTCGCCAAAATGTAACGCGGCTCATACCCAGCATGCCAGCCGCAGCCTCAACTGACCCTGATGACCGTTTAAGTGCCTCGCGGATAGCATCCTCTTCATTTTTCGCCGCAATGACAGGTGTCTGTGCACTGGGTTCCGATTTGGCCGTTTCCCTGAATTCGGGGGGCAACTCACTCAATCTCAAACAAGCTCCCCGACCCACCGCAAAGGCGTATTCTATAATATTGTGTAATTCCCTGATATTACCCGGCCATTGATAATCCAGCAAAACCCGCATCGCCTGCGGATCAATTTTTTCTATTTTTCTGAAATTTTGGGCATTGTGCAATCGGATGAAATGCCACAGCAAAAGAGGAATATCTTCTCTTCGTTCACGCAAAGAAGGCAAAAATATGGGCACAACCCGCAAGCGGTACATTAAATCTTCACGAAATTGCCCGGATTTCACCTCTTCACGGAGAGAGCGATGGGTGGCCGCAACCAGACGCACATCCACATCCAGCAATCGGTCTCCGCCAACCGGATAGTAATTTCGCTCCTGAATGACCCGTAATAACTTGGCTTGAAGTTCTAATGGCAGTTCAGCAACTTCGTCCAAAAAAAGCGTGCCACCTTTGGCCCTTTGAAATAACCCAGGATGATCTTTGATGGCACCGGTAAAAGCCCCCCGAACATGCCCGAATAATTCGCTTTCCAGCAAGTTTGCAGACAAGGCCGCGCAGTTGATGGCCAAAAAAGGTGCCTGCCTGCGCATACTGAGATCATGAATGGCCCGGGCAACCAGTTCCTTGCCGGAACCGCTTTCCCCTCTGACCAGAACGGTGGCTTCTGTTTGGGCCGCGTTCTGTATGATTTGAAATACCGCTTCCATTGCCGGGGACCGGCTGATAATGCCATGAAAGTTTTGAGTGGATTCAACCGGCTTGATGGCGGGCTGTTTTTCAGATTCAAAATCGCGATCTACAACGACCCATGCAAGAGCGCCGGCCAATTGGTCATCAGGTCCAAACAGCCCCCGCTCTCTTACTGTCAGTCGCATGATTTTTCCGGCGTTACATTGAAATTCGACCGACCGGATTAAAACCTCATCCGGATAATCACTCGGACAAGCGATCGGCGATGGCTGCCCTAAAAGTTCAGTTTGCATGAACCCGGTGATATCCTCAAGAGCCTGATTCCAGAACAGGACGCTGCCAGCTTCATCTAAGGCATAAAAAGGTAGATCATTGAATAATTCAAACAATCGCGCCAGAAGTTCGGCATCATTGAATTGCGCCAGCCAGGTTAAAAAGGACTCATTCATTTACATGGAATCATTATGGTTGTCCAACTGGTAAAGTTAAAAGCCCCATTTAACGGGTGACATTAAATCACTTTTGAAAATGCCGCATTCTTTTTAGCCAGATACCGGTCAAAAATCATACAGATATTGCGGATCAATAACCGCCCTGCCGGTAACACCTTGATGCCGGAGGATGAAACAACCAGCAAACCGTCTGCCTGCATGTTTTCCAATTCGCGCAATTCATTTGCAAAATAGTCGTCAAATACAAGGGCAAACTGTTGTTCGATAGCGTAGAAATGTAATTCAAAATGGCAAATTAATTGGGTGATGACTTCGCGGCGGATCTTATCATCCTGATTCAACACCACACCCTTAAATACCGGCAAATGATCCCGGCTTAAGGCCTGCGCATAGGTTTCCAGATCTTTGGCATTCTGGATATAGGCATCCCCCACCCGTCCAATCGAGGTAATCCCCAAACCGATCAAATCACAATCGGAATGGGTGGAATAGCCTTGAAAATTCCGATAAAGCTTACCTTCGCGCTGAGCAACCGCCAACTCGTCATCCGGTTTGGCAAAATGATCCATGCCGATATAGACATACCCTGCTTCTGTCAGCCGATGAATCACCGTTTGTAAAATAGCCAGCTTGACTTCAGCCGAAGGCAAATCGGCATCATTGATCTGCCGCTGGGTTTTAAAACGCTGTGGCAAGTGCGCATAATTGAACACCGAGAAACGATCCGGCTCAACTGCCAAAATTTTATCCAGCGTGACCGAAAAACTTTGTACCGTCTGCAAAGGCAGCCCGTAGATCAAGTCAATACTGGTCGATCTGAAGCCTTCCTTGCGGGCAGCCGCCAAAACAGCAAACGTCTCCTGCTCGGATTGGATCCGGTTGACCGCTTTTTGCACATTAACGTCAAAATCCTGCAAACCCAAACTGATGCGGTTAAAGCCTAGCCGCCTGAGCTCAGCAATTGTGGTGTCGTTGGTTTCTCTGGGATCGACTTCTATTGAATACTGGCCTTCATCATCGGATCTAAAATGAAAATACTCACGCAGCGCGTTCATTAATGCCTGCATTTGAGCACTGTTTAAAAACGTGGGCGTACCCCCGCCCCAATGCAACTGATCGACGATACGCTTATGGTCAAAAAGAGCGCCTTGCAAGGCAATTTCCTTTATCACGTTCTGCAGATAAGGCTCGGCATGTTGCCGGTTGTTAGTAATAATTTTGTTGCAGGCGCAATAAAAGCAGACGGTATCGCAAAATGGGATGTGAACATACACAGACAGCGGTCCGCCCCGGGCATTGGACAGTTCAATTTGGCGCAGATAATCCTGCTCGCCAAACCCGTCATGCAACTCCAACGCGGTTGGATAAGAGGTATAACGGGGTCCAGCGGTATCGTAACGATTGATTAAATCGATGTCGAAAGTCAGATTTTGATTCATTTGCCGATGTTATTTTTTTGGGCTACACGTTGCATGAGGCTATGTTACTTTTTTTATATATCACTGAGCGCTAAATTCTCGTTCAACCCGAGGTCAAAATGGTATAACAGGCCTGCGCATGCTCAGCCGCCGCCCGTCCCAGATCGGTCAAATAGCCGCCGTCATGCCGCGTGACCAAGCCTTTATGAAACATACGCTCTACCGCTTCAATCACAGAAGCATCCGCTGACTTATGGATCTTGATACCTTCCAAAGTTGTAGTCAGGTTATAGTGCAATAAAATGTTCAGCTCATCTACTAGTTCTTGTTTAAGCATAAAATCCCCTTATCTTGGTTAAAAGTGTTAACCGCACACGCTGCCATGAGTGGTAGCGAAACGCTAATAATACTTAGTTTTGCCGGGAAACGCTGAATAAATCTAACGTGAAAAAAGTCTGATCCGACTTAAATCAGACTGAAGATGGAAAAAAATTAACAACTGTTCAATTTTTGATTTACCAAAAACCATTGATAAACCATGTGTTTATTAAAATTTATGCTCATTCAGCAATTCGTTAGAAAAAATTAAATTGCTTTCCTAAAATCAGCGTCTTATCATAGCCTTGTTTATTTCAACGCTGCGTTTGAGCGGCATATTAAAAAAGTAAGAGAGTGTTATGGCAAATCAAGTTACAGGTACCGTCAAATGGTTCAATGATGAAAAAGGTTTTGGATTTATTGAACAGGAAGGTGGTAAAGACGTTTTCGTTCACCACAGTGCAATCAACGGTTCTGGCCGTAAAACCTTGCATGAAGGCCAAAAAGTTACTATGGAAGTAACTCAAGGTCAAAAAGGCCCTCAAGCGGAAAACGTAACACCCGCTTAAAAAATAATCCAATTAAACTGCCCAATTCATTTTGGGCAGTTTTTTAATTAGAACCTCAAATGAATCGTTCTTGTTTACAGTTGTTTATTGACTTACCGTAAATCAAAGATCCACCCCCCGCTTATTACCCCTCAAAAAATCTCACGCTTCAAATATTTCCGTCAGTTTTATCAAACTGCCTATTCGCTTTGATTGCGTTGACCAGAAAAATCATTACATCCGTGACACCAGCTTTGGCGCTGTTTTTTTTAATCCGCGACGCCTGGATTACCCCCCATGGAATGAATATCTCCAGCGTACGATCAGGTAGCCTGATTTCTCATTACACGACAGCTCAACCAAATCTGCTCTGATCATCTTATTCGCGTTTATCAACTTAAATTTATTCTGATAAGATGGAATATTGGCCTCAAGAAGGTTTAAATCATTAACTCAAGGCGAATTACCTAAAGAATATGGCTCAATACATTTATTCCATGAACCGGGTCGGCAAAATTGTCCCGCCCAAAAAATATATTCTCAAAGATATCTCCCTGTCATTCTTTCCGGGCGCCAAAATAGGCGTGCTAGGCTTAAACGGCTCCGGAAAATCGACGCTGCTGCGCATCATGGCCGGCATTGACAAGGAAATTGAAGGTGAGGCAATTCCATTAAAAGGCATCAATATCGGCTACCTGCCGCAGGAACCTCAACTTGATCCCACCAAAACCGTCAGGGGCAATGTTGAAGAAGCTGTCGCCGATATCAAAGCGATACTGACCCGTTTTGACGAAGTGAGCAATGCCTTTGCTGATCCGGATGCTGATTTTGACGCATTACTGACCGAGCAAGCCGCGCTACAAGATAAAATCGAAGCGGCAGGCGCCTGGGAATTGGACAGAAAACTCGAAATTGCCGCCGATGCATTACGCTTGCCTGACTGGGATGCCGATGTCACCACGCTATCGGGTGGAGAAAAAAGACGCGTAGCCTTGTGCCGCCTGCTGCTGTCTAATCCGGATATGCTGCTGCTCGATGAACCGACCAACCATCTGGACGCCGAATCAGTCGCATGGCTGGAAAGGTTTTTACACGATTATCCCGGTACTGTCGTCGCAGTAACCCATGACCGTTATTTCCTGGATAATGTTGCGGGCTGGATTCTGGAGCTCGATAGAGGTTCCGGAATACCGTGGGAAGGTAACTATTCAAGCTGGCTGGAACAAAAAGGCAAGCGTCTGGAACTCGAAGAAAAACAAGAGTCATCCCGCCAAAAAGCCATGAAAATGGAACTGGAATGGGTACGCTCAAACCCCAAAGGACGCCATGCAAAAAGTAAAGCGCGTTTAGCCCGTTTCGATGAACTGGCATCCCAAGAAGTCCAAAAACGCAACGAAACACAGGAAATCTACATTCCACCTGGACCACGTTTAGGTGATATTGTCATAGACGCCGAAAATGTCAGCAAAGGTTTTGGCGACCGCCTCTTATTCAATAATTTAAGCTTTAAGCTGCCGCCCGGCGGCATTGTCGGGATCATCGGCCCTAACGGCGCAGGCAAAACCACATTATTTAGAATGATGGCCGGCCTTGAAAAACCAGATGATGGCACACTGACGCTGGGACAAACCGTCCAGCTGGCTTACGTTGATCAGTTGCGTGACAACATGGATGCCGGTAAAACAGTCTTTGAAGAAATTACCGACGGACTGGACATGATTACCGTGGGTAAATATGAAACACCGTCGCGTGCTTATGTCGGACGTTTTAACTTCAAGGGTGGGGATCAGCAAAAAAGAATCGGCGATCTTTCCGGCGGCGAACGCAACCGCGTGCATCTCGCGAAACTGCTGAAAAGCGGCGGAAACGTTTTATTACTTGATGAGCCGACGAACGATCTTGATGTTGAAACTCTGCGCGCACTGGAAGACGCCTTGTTGGCTTTCCCCGGTTGTGCCGTGGTTATTTCGCATGATCGCTGGTTCCTGGATAGAATCGCTACGCATATGCTGGCTTTTGAAGGCGACAGCCAGGTCGTATGGTTCGAAGGTAATTATCAAGATTACGAAGCAGATCGCCACCGCCGATTAGGCAGTGATGCGGACAACCCCCACCGCTTGAAATATAAAAAACTGACCCAGTAATGAGTCACCTCTATCTGATCTAAACCTATATTTTCGCACTTCAAATTTGGGCAGCACCAAAGGAGGCAACGGGGTGTTCGGCAAAGGCTATGCCAGCAGGAATGCTGGCATAGAGCCTATAGGGATGAGTTTTACGGCGCCCTTTGACGGGCACCCCGGTGCCGAATTTCGATCTACGATGGGCATAAACAACTACCCACGCCTGATCAACCGGGCAAAATGCACTCGTGTTGTTTAATAAAGCCGGCAATTTGGTTTCTGGCAAGCAATTTAACGGGTAAACACAAATCCTGAACCGTTAAGCCGCTTTGCTCTAGCGATTCCGTTTCCACATAAAAAGCATTAACATCGTAAACGTCCAGCGCTTCGAAAATTGCGGTAGTCGCTTTCAATCCCAGTTCATCAGGCCGCTGATTTTTTTTAATTTGAAATACACCGTCATCAATAAACAGCAAAGACACAGCCTGATCAAAAGCCGCTGCGCTCATGATCTGATCAAGCGCTTCCTGAACGGACACGCCACTCGCTGATTTGCTGATAATAAATAGAAACTTTTTCATCCGGTTCACGGGAAAACGATCAGTCGATCCGCTAATAAAGAAGCCTCGATCATTTGTCCCAAACCCGAAATTCGAAAACCGTCTGCAAGATCCTTATCCAGTTTTCCCTGTCTTTGGGCTTCATCCGGGTGTAATAAGCCCCGGCGTTGAGCCGCCGAAACACAAATAACCAAATCAATAGAGTGCGCCTGCGACAAAGCCGACCATAAACGCGAGAAATTCAGCTCATCGTCCGGCGGCGTGGCATAACGGTAACCGTGATAGATACCTTCCCGATAAAAAAATATCCTGCTGACCTGATGTCCCGCCGTTATAAGCTCACAAACGAAACGATAAGCATAATAACCACTTTGACCGGCAGTAGGACTGCTGTTGATCTGAAGAGTGAATTTCATTTTTTAAGACCTGTTATGAGAGACAAATTGCTAGACTGTCTTTCAAAAGATTATAATCGGCCATGGTTTAAAACAAAATGCTGACCTGTCCTTTTCTCCTTCTCGCTTGCTCGAATCCTGAGACTATCGCTGTTGTATACCTTTCGCACTTCAAATTTCGGCGGACCTCTAAGGAAGCAACGGGTTGTTCGGCAAAGTCTTTGCCAGCATGAATGCTGGCATAGAGCCTATAGGGATGTATTTACGGCGTCCTTTGACGGGCACCCCGTTGCCGAATTTCGATCTACGATAGGTGTATTTAGATTCATCATACCAACTCACAGACAGAATACCCGATAAAGGGAGCTTTCCGAGTGGCAACTGATCAAGCCAGCCTTAAACAAAGGAACCAAAATTCCGCCCTTATGTCCGAACTTTCATGATAAAAAATCCCGCTAAATTTTTTGCCGTTTATTTAGTCCTTACAACATACAGCGCTGCCGCTCTTGACCTGGAACCCGAAAAATTCAACCTGCCGGATATCGGTGATTCTTCAGGTACACTGATTTCTCCGGTACAGGAACAAGAACTGGGTGAAGCTTTTTTCAGAAGCTTGAATTCACAGATCGATGTCAGCCAGGATGTTGAAATTCAAGAGTACATAGAAACCATAGGCAGCAAACTTGTTGCAAACAGTGATTCGCCCGGAAATCCGTTTCATTTTTTTGTGGTTAATGATAATGCCATCAATGCGTTTGCAGGCCCTGGCGGTTTCATAGGCGTTAATTCGGGATTGATTTTAACAACTGAGGCGGAAAGTGAATTAGCCTCGGTCATGGCTCACGAAATTGCACACGTTACTCAGCGCCATCTTTACCGCGCTTTCGAAGCCGCCAGCCGCTTGTCTATTCCAACCGCTGCAGCTACGCTGGCGGCCATTCTGTTAGGCACCCAA
This sequence comes from Methylomicrobium sp., assembly GCA_018333785.1. GTDB lineage: Bacteria > Pseudomonadota > Gammaproteobacteria > Methylococcales > Methylomonadaceae > Methylicorpusculum. The sequence goes on from JAGXSU010000107.1 coordinate 48,417, forward strand.
TCTCCGGAACTGGCTCAGGCCGCTATTGTGGCGGTACAAGCCAGCAGCATACAATTTCAAATCGACTTTACCCGAGATAATGAAATGGAAGCGGACCGGGTCGGCATGCAAACATTGGCTAATTCAAAGTTTGATCCGCGCAGTATGCCGATTTTTTTTGAACGACTACAACAATCAAGCCGGTATTACGGACGCGGCATTCCTGAATTTTTAAGAACTCACCCGGTTACTTCATCCCGGATCTCAGACACACGCGGACGTGCCGAAAAATATCCTTATCAGCAATACCCTGATTCGCTGGGCTACCTAATCGCCCAGGCAAAACTTCGGGTAAGCACCAGTCATGATTTATCTGCAGTACAAGATTATTTTAAAATCCGGCTTAACCAGGGAACGGTCCAACAACGAGCGATAGCCCGCTACGGCTTGGGCCTGGTTTATTTGAAACAGCAACAATTTAACGATGCTGCCGTACTCTTCAGACAATTGATGACCGAATATCCTGAACAAACCCATTATGTAACAGCAATGGCTAAAACGGCTCAAGAATCCCGTGATTACCCCGCCGCACTGAATTTATACAAAAAAGCGCTGTTTCAGTTTCCGGGCAATACAGCGCTAAAACTGGATTACATCAGCACACTGCTCAAGATAGGCAAACCGGACGAGGCAAGGGAAATCATGCTGTTGCTGCCCCCTAAAATCAAACAGAGCGCCCTTTATCTGAAGCTCCTGGCTCAAATTTACAGCGATTTACAGCAACCGGCGGAATCTCACCGTCATCTTGCCGAATATTATTACAAACTGGGGCAAAATGAAGCGGCGATCATACAGATCAAACTCGCTCAAAAGGCAGCCGGATTGAGTCAACACCTTTCTGCAATTTTGGATGAGCGCTTGGCATTTTTTATCAACGAGGAACGCGAACGTAAACTTGATCGATAGCCTGAACGACTCATTCAAAAACAATAGACGGACAATGAACCGAAACTTAATAACGAAAAAATGCAGGGCAGCCACTGCCGATCAAAAAGACTGATTCAGGCTTAATATGGATTGTAAGCTTATGATGAATAACTATGTTTTCGACACGAAACTATTAATTAATTTAATTTGACTTTTTTGATAGACAACACGTTTTTTGATGGTATAGAATGCTCGGCAGCTAAACGGAGTGAGCCCGATTCTAAATCGGTAATGAGGAGGATAGACCAAATCGGTCTCGTAACAATAACAATAACAAACGAGTTAAAGCTTAGTTGTCCTTGAGTCAACAACGTTCATTCAATAATAATAATAATAACACCTGAACATGCCCGCGTAAGCGGGCTTTTTATTGCCTGAAATAAACCCAAACCTGTTTTTTTTCCGGACAAAAAAATGGCGGCCTATTAACCGCCATTTCATAGAAAATCAAAATCCCGATCAGATACTCAAGCGCACGCCAATCCAACCGGCTCTGGGCGCGCCCGGTGCGACAAACCGGCCATCGTCATAAGCATCGCCCAATACTTCATCCGCTTCTCCGTAAACACCGAACGAGTTGTAGCGCTTATCGAATATATTGTCGACCCTGCCAAACACAGCAAAGTTTTGAGTCACTTTGTATTCAGCCTTTCCGTTAAACAACCAGTAACCGCTTAATTTGCCGTGATTGTTGGCTTCGTCACCTCTGAAGAAGCGCGCCCCGCTGTAAGTACCATCCATACCCAATGAGACCTTTTGCCACAAATCAACGCTGACGGCCGCTTTAAACATATGCTCAGGTATCCCGGGAATCCGGTCACCTTTTTCAACCATCACACCCTCTTCATTATCTTCATCAACCGGATCCTGCGTTTTAAATTTGCTTAAAAAACGGGCGTTCAGATAGGTATAATTCGCCATGAAATGCCAGTCATCTATCCCGCTAAATAACTGAGGATAATAGATTGAAGTGCCTGTTTCCAAGCCATAACGACGGGTTTTACCGACATTGTCAAAATAGCCTTCACTGATACTGTCACCGCCTCTCTGGAAAATAATATCGTTAGAATTGGTGGTATGAAAATAACCCAGATTCCATTTCAACTCGCCACGCCCCAATAATTGATCCAAATCACCTCTGAATCCCCCTTCATACGTTTTGGCCACGACTTGCTCGAGCGGCGGGTCGGCAACGAAGGAGTTCGGCAATTTACAAGGCGCTTCCGGATCGGCGCAACTCAATTCCATCGGCGAAGGAATCCGGGAAGACTCACTGTAGCCCCCATAAACCGTCAAGTTGTCTAAAATCTTGTAGGTCAAGCCACCCGATGGATTCAGACGCTCAAAGGTATGAGATCCGTCTAATGTTTTGTCGGGATCATTGACGTACTGATCAATCATATTGATATGAGAATAGTTGTAGCGCCCGGCAATAGTTGCACTCAATTTCTCGGTAATATCAAACGTATCGGTCAGAAAGACGCCCACCGTCGATGTATTGGTATCCAGACGCACTCTGGATTCATCGATGAGCACACCGCTTTGCGTCGTTCCTCTTGACCGCGTTAATGAGCCCAATTCGGTATCGGATGAAAAATTGACTTTGGCATAATCATAACTGACGCCAGTCGTTAAACTGTTTTTGTGTTTGAACAAGTCCTGGCCAAAAGTTGTCTGCAAGGTTCCGCCCCGGCTGCGCATATTGGTTTGGCTGGTATTGTTGGTTGCGCCCTCAACATCATCGGAAGCAAGAATATCATTACCGAAAATATCGGCGACACGCTCCTCCTCACCATCGTCTTCTTCACAAAGAAAGCCGTCATTTCCGACATCCTCACACGCTTCAAAATCACTGTCATCGCCATTAAAGGTCTTGATACGATTCTGGCGAAAATATGCGTTACCGCTGAGCTCTATATCATCGGTCACTGAATAACTGCCTTCCAGCTCGGAAAAAAACATGCGGGTAATCGTTTGATCAGGATGGGTAAAAACGGCTTTTTCATGCTCATCCAACAACTGAACCGGCACCGCACCGTTGCCTCTCAGATCGTTGTCGTTGCCGCCTAAAGTCAAATCCAGAGAGGCTTTATCGCCCCGCCAGCTTAAGGTGCCGAAAGCCTGATCGGCCTTGGTCGGGGAAAAATCCCGCCAGCCCTCTTCTTCAAAATGATGCAGGTCTAAAAAATAACCCCAGGTACCGTTATTCCAGCCGCTGGTTAATTCCTCCGAATGCCTGTCCCAGGAGCCTCCATAAGCCTCGATTTGATGGCCTGGCGCAGAAAAACCGGTTTTGGTTCTGACCGAAATAGCCCCACCCAGACTGTTTAATCCATAGACAGGATTTGAGCCGGGATACAAAGCCATAGACTCAATTGCCCCTTCGGGTATCAAATCCCAATTAACCGTATCGCCGAATGGCTCATTAAATCGGACGCCATTAACATAGGTAGACAGACCTTGCGGCAAGCCCAGCAAAGGTGAGGCAACAAAACCACGGTAGTAAATATCAGGCTGTAGCGGATTATTTTGCGCTTCGTTGACGTGCACACTTCCGAGATAACGATTCAAATACTCGGCCAATGAAATAGCCTGAGCATTTTGCAGTTCTTCGGATGTTACGGTTTGAATGTTCGCGGGGATTTTATCGACAGGCACATCCGATCCGGGCAACGGCGTTACACCGATCACTTCCATAGCTTCAAGCTCCATCGTATCGTCATCAGCAAGGGTTGTTCCGCCGCTTCCCAGGGAGGCGACACCCAATACTGTGCAAAAAAATCGTTTCATTCCTTTTATCTCGTAAAAATTTGGTTCGGTATGATATTCGGATGGCCCAAACATAACTATCTGCTTTGAAAAAAAGGAATTATTCCTATCGCCTTAGCGAATGCCCCCACGAAATTGAAGTGATTCAACCTTAATTGATTATAATAAGTACGACCAACGATACTCTGATAGGCGATTATCTGTTTGCATGCAACAGACCCGGCTAGAGTTCGGCGTGTTAATCAACCAAGCTCAAGGCTCACATTGTGTTTTTCTGACTTCTTGAGCAGCTTTTACATTCATTCACCAGCTCAGGGTACTTTCATGTCTAACCCACCCATTGCCACAAAAATTCAGCAATTTTACGGCGCTCAAGTACAAAAAGCTCAACAAAGCGAATACTACAAAAAACTCATGGACATGCCACCTCCCAAAAGATGGATGACCTTAGCCGGAGTTTTTGCCGCATCACAAGTCATCGTATTCGGTGGCCTTTATCTGATTTTCGGCAAAATTGTAGTGATCGGTTTCTTCGCCAGTATTTTGGCCGGCCTCGCCACTGGCGTCGGCGCCTTACCTGCTTTATTTTTTACCAATATCTCCAAAAACCTCTTCAACAGCATGCTGGGCGCAGCCGCCGGTGTGATGCTCGCAGCAACGGCGTTTTCGTTACTGGTTCCCGGCATAGCCTATGGCAATGAGATTTGGCCTGGTAATGGCCTCTGGGTGGTCTCGCTAGGCATGGTGATAGGCGCTTTGTTTCTTGACATTGCAGACCGTCAGCTGCCGCACATTCATTTTGATGCGGCGCTGGATAGCCAGCTGACTTCGTTAAAAAAGATCTGGCTGTTTATTATTGCCATCACGATACATAACTTTCCTGAGGGCATGTCGGTAGGCGTAAGCTTTGGCTCCGGCGAGATGAAAAACGGAATCGTCTTAGCGACAGCAATTGCCTTACAAAATCTTCCTGAAGGACTGGCAGTAGCGCTGCCTTTGGTAGGCATGGGATACAACAAATGGCGAGCCGTTGGGATAGCCACAGCAACCGGATTGGTTGAGCCTGTCGGGGGGTTGCTGGGGATTACCATGGTCACCGTGTTTTCTCCTATACTTCCCATTGCCATGGGTTTTGCTGCCGGCGCCATGCTGTTTGTCATCAGCGAAGAAATCATCCCGGAAACCCATTCCAATGGCCGCTCGCGTCTGGCGACCTTTGCCTTGATGATTGGCTTTATCATCATGATGGCTCTGGATAATATGCTGGGTTAATTCAGAACGTTTAAACACGACCCTCCCATTCCGAAAAAACGCGTCGCTTCCCATCAATCGACGCGTTAAACGACCTCAATCATTCAACTGCCAACTATCAACCTTTATGGAAACCGCTCAAATTGCATTGCAAAGTCTGGCAAATTCTTTTATGACTATCAACTTTGCCGAACTGTCCTTAACCGGACTGACCAGTTTTACACTGATTGCCGCCGCTGAAATCGGTGATAAAAGTCAATTGGTTTGCATGACTCTGGCAGCAAGACACAGGTCATTCCCGATTATTTTTGGTGCCATTGCGGCTTTTGCCTTACTGAATACACTAGCGGTAATTTTTGGCGCAGCAATCGCCAGCTGGCTGCCTGATTATATCGTTGCTTCGACCGTTGCATTACTGTTTGCCGTCTTCGGTATCCATGCCTTGTTATCCAAGGAAGAAGAGGACGATGAGGATATCAAGGAAAAAAGCGGGCACGGCATTTTTTTCACCACGTTTTTACTGATCACTTTGGCTGAATTTGGGGATAAAACCCAGCTAGCCGTTGTCGCATTAAGCAGCACATCACAACCCATTGCCGTATGGCTGGGAGCCACCTGCGCACTGACTTTTACGTCAGCCTTAGGGGTTATTGCCGGTAGAACGATCATGAAAAAAATTCCTTTGGTGTTACTGCACCGTATCAGCGGAAGTATCTTTCTGATTTTGGCCGCTGCCGCAGGCTATCAAGCTTATTTAAGCTTCGCCGACTTATAAAATAATCAGTAAAGAAGGTGCTTTTGATCAAAGGATTGTCTGAGTACTCTAAAATTTTGAGACAACCCCGACACCCTACTTTTTTGGCGGCGCGATAAAAACAAATAACCATGTGTTTCAATGTCTTGAATTAGCCTTAAACACCAAGCCCCCTAAAATTTTACTTAAATTTCTACAATAGTTTTGACACAACACAGTCGACCATGATAAAAAGTGCCCTGTCGTAGATATTCACATCGACAGCGTCCTTGTAGACAACACTATAAGGATTCCCCTTTGAGGAGAGGGGGCTTTAAATCATTATTAAAATAACAAAGAGGATATTAAAATGGCAGAAGCACAAGAAAAAGATAACTTTTGGTTATGGATCGGTGGAATTATTGTTGTGACTATAGTTCTTGTTTTCGTGTTGAAAAGCAGAGAAACAGAGCATTTAGCAAGCGACGCTATACAAATCCAAAAAGCTGAAGTTGAAAAAACTTTTGCTAAAAGAAAAACTTCTAATACAGCTGTAGAATAAGTTATTCAACCCCCGTTGACCTTCGACGGGGGTTTTTAAGTACCCCCCCAAAAACTAAGCCACGATTTACCACTTCTCTGTACCCCGCTTGATTATCTTTGATTGATCGCTATCCAGTTGCTCCGCTTATAAACCATTCAGATTCTCTGAGAACAAAGAATAAAGCCGCAGACAATCCTCTGCACCACTTTATACATACCACACTCGATAACGCACCAAAATAACGCATCAAAACACACCAAGCAGTACTTGACTTTCCAAGAGGGGTTCTAATTAAATATTAACCATTCCTAACCTTTTTAAGTACGCTCAGTAAAATCATCAAGATCCTTTCAAACAAAAAAAATTACCACATCCAAAACGTAATCTTTTCTTCAGTTAAGGATATTCGACTACCCTGCATAACAAAACCTCTTATTGGCATTTTTTATGCTTAAATCAGAGGAAAGTAACCTCATAATAAAAAGTGACACTATGTCTAGTATCTGGGAAAACTATAAAACCGATAACGCCTACGATGAACTGATGTTTGCCGAATATCAACCGCGTGCCGTCAGCCATACGCTTTGTCAGTATCTAAACACTCTCAACAGGGAAGATATAGATAAACGAAAAACAGCAGCCGAACTTGCCATCCTGGAAATGGGCATTACCTTCACGGTATACAGCGATGAAGGTAATATAGATAGAGCTTGGCCGTTCGATATCATTCCCAGAATCATTGACGCGCGTGAATGGAAAATCATAGACAAAGGCCTTAAGCAAAGACTGACGGCATTAAACTGCTTTATCAGCGATGTTTACGACCAGCAAACCTTCATCAAGGAAAACCTGATACCCCGGGAAATCATAAGCAGCTCAAAAAACTTCAGGAAAGAATGCGTCGGTATCAAGCCAAAACATAATGTCTGGGCAAACATCTGCGGCACTGATTTAGTGCGTGATAAAGATGGCATAATGTATGTACTTGAAGACAACCTACGCGTACCCTCCGGCGTATCCTACATGCTTGAAAACAGAGTGATTACCAAACGTGTGTTCCCTGAATTGCTTCAAGACATAGAGATCCTTCCTATCGATGATTACCCGACGCAATTGCATGAAATGCTTTGCTCGATCGCACCTAATCCGAACGGTAAGCCTCAAATTGCGGTTCTGACACCCGGCATTTATAACTCGGCCTATTTTGAACATGCCTACCTCGCTCAACAAATGGGCGCTCAATTGGTTGAAGGTGGCGATTTGGTAGTCGATGATGACGATTGCGTCTACATGCGCACCATTGAAGGTCACGAAAAGGTGGATGTTATTTACCGGCGTATCGATGATGACTTTTTAGACCCCGAAGTTTTCCGCAAAGACTCCATTCTTGGCGTACCGGGCCTGATGCGGGCCTGGAAAGCGGGCAATGTAGCCCTGGCCAATGCTCCGGGGGCCGGAGTGGCTGACGATAAGGTTGTCTATGCTTACGTTCCTGAAATGATTCGCTATTATCTTAATGAGGAACCCATACTGCCTAATGTAGAAACCTATTTATGCAGCAATCCGGAACACCTGGATTATGTTCTTAAACATCTGGCCGAGCTTGTGGTCAAACCCGCCAATGAATCCGGTGGATATGGCATGCTGGTGGGACCTCATGCAACAGCCAAAGAAGTTGAAGCGTTTAGAAAAGTAGTGATGGGCAACCCCAGAAACTATATTGCCCAGCCCACATTAGCCATATCGACATCTCCGACTTTGTGCAAAAATAAACTTGAGCCACGACATATTGACCTGCGGCCTTTTATTCTCCAGGGAGAAAACACGTTCGTTACGGCCGGAGGATTGACTCGTGTCGCCTTGAAGAAAGGCTCATTGGTCGTCAATTCATCTCAGGGTGGCGGCAGTAAAGATACCTGGATAATCAACATGGAGACAAACTGATGCTTTCTCGTTCTGCAGAGCGCTTATATTGGCTGGCTCGTTATTTGGAGAGGACTGAGAATATAGCTCGCCAAGTCAACGTGCACATGAATTTACTGATGGACTTACCCAAAGACGTAGAAATGGGCTGGCAGCATTTAATTCAAATCAATGGCTGCAAAGATGCATTCTATTCTCGATACAGTTCAACCCAGGAAAGAAACGTAACGCGTTTCTTATTAACAGACACGACACACCCAGGCTCCCTGTTATCCTCTTTGAGTTTTGCTCGAGAAAATATCCGCACGTCTCGCGAATTGATGCCGGATGAAGCCTGGAGACAGGTTAACGAGCTTTACCTCTACAGCAATAAACAAATCGACGCGATAATCAACCGCAGAAGCCGGGTGCTTTTTTTAAATGAGATTTTAGAGGGCTGCCAACGCTTTAACGGGCTTTTATCGGGTTATATGAGCCATGACAACGCTTACCGGTTCATCAGGCTCGGCAGAAATATTGAGCGGGCCGACATGACCACACGTATATTGGAACTAGGCTCCATACTGCTATCAGAAGCCAGAAGCCCAAGCGCACGTCAGTATGAGAACATACTTTGGATGAATATTCTGCAATCTCTAAACGCCCTGCTGATGTATCGCCGACACGTCAGAAGCAGAATCAAGGATGATGACGTGCTTAATTATCTGCTTTTGGACGAAGCCTTACCCCGTTCCGTCAATTGCTGTCTTTTTGAAATGGCCGACGCTATAAAATCGTTACCGAATCATAACCAGCTGCCTGAAAAATTGGCTGAGCTACAGGACTATGTCAAATCGATTGATACCCGGCAAACCACTCAGACACAACTTCGCGTAATACTGGATCATTTACAGTCCCGGCTGGGTGTTTTACACGCGCAGATAGCAAAACACTGGTTTCTAAACAGCACGCAGGATCAAATCCAATCTTCCCCCAAGACGGAAGAGCAAAACTCAGCTTAGGAATGTGTCGGATAAAAATCAAACACCGTGGAATCGAGCCTGACAGTGTAAGGGCGGTTTTATCCGCCCTGGACCAATGACCGCACGCCATAGAGACTCACGTTAATCACCCACACTTCATGGAATGACGGGTGATAAGGCCGTTAATAACCGCTTACAAATCAGCCAATAATGACTTGGATTTTGTTTTATCCAGTGAGGGCAAACGTGAAAAGGCTTCCCGCAAAGTGGCTTCCCAGCTTTTTCGAAGATTCAACATATAAGCGTTTTCTGATTCAAAGCAATAGTATTCGTCTAGCTTGTAACTGTCCTTTCGATAAATAACCATTTCGATAGGCGGTCCCACACTCACGTTACTACGAATTGTTGAATCCATAGATACCAGACAACACAGTGCCGCTTCGTCCAGATCACTGTCAGGCTTCAAAAAACGGTCCAAGACCGGCTTGCCGTATTTTGTTTCGCCTATCTGCAGAAAAGGGGTATGAGCCGAAGTGGTAATGTTATTACCTTCTGCATAAATCATATAAGCGGCGGGCGGCTCATCGCCTATTTGCCCCGCAAGAATAAATGTCGCCGAAGGATTGAAAGCGGACTGCCCTTCTGCATCCATGTGCTGTTTTTGTTTTTCAAGACTGACCTGCCCGAGATACTGGGCCGCTTCCGACAGATAGTCCACTGTATTGATATTTATTTTTGCATCCTTGATTTTATCCCTTTTGAGCTGCTCCAAAACAGCTTGGGTCGTCGCTAAATTACCCGCGCTCAACAAGACGATCGTCCTGTCCTTGGCCGTTTCAAATGCGTGCATTTTTCCATAGGTACTGACGTTATCGATTCCAGCGTTGGTTCTTGAGTCAGAGACAAGAACAAGCCCTTCATTTAATGAGGCGGCGATACAATAAGTCATAATTAAATCTTTCAAAAAGTTAAAACAGTCATGCGGACCCTTATTACCGGGTCTTTCTGATTAATTGAAGCAGTCCATGCCTACAAAGCAAAATAAATATAAATCGGGTAAACCTCGCCAATTCCTAAAATTCTGTATCTAAAAATGCGGTTATCCAACATCCTTATTCATCAGGAATCATCCGTAAGGCTGGCTAATTTTGCCAAATGCGCCATTCGCCCTGATAATTGCTCCGGACTGTGCGCACGCACCGTGGCATGCGCCACTTTCCGGCCTTTTCTCGGCGCCTTGTTATAAAAGTGCGGATGAACATCGGATAAGCTCAGCAATTCTTTTAGCGATGGCAATCCGCCAATAAAATTCTGCATGGCTGAATAACCCAGAGGGGATGTTCTGCCCAGAGGCATACCTAAAATCGCTCTGAGATGATTTTCAAACTGGCTGGTTTCAGCGCCTTCAATAGTCCAATGACCTGAATTATGAACGCGCGGCGCAAATTCGTTGGCAACAAGATGACTATCAACATCAAACAATTCGACCGCAATGACACCCACATAATCCAGGCCTCTCAGTAATCGGGTCGCAATTGATTCTGCCTGCTGTTGCAATGGATCATTTTCAGAGCATTTGGCAACTCTCAAGATTCCGCCTTTATGATGATTTTCAGATAACGGATAGTAGGCTATTTCACCTGAAACACTTCGAACAGCGATGATGGAGACTTCCCGCCGGAACGGAACAAAGCCTTCCAATATACATGACGCCCCCATAAGCGCGTCCCAACCCGCAACCAGATCTGAAGATGAACGCAAAAGGACCTGACCTTTGCCGTCATAACCTAGGCGGCGGGTTTTCAGTATTGCAGGGTATCCAATTGTTGCTGCGGCATTTTCCAGATCATTCAAACTGTCGACAGGGGCAAATGGCGCCGTCGGAATGTCCAGATCACGCAAAAAATTCTTTTCAATTAACCGGTCCTGGCCGATAGCCAGCGCTTTGGGAGCCGGATAAACCGTCGCATGCGCCGAAATAAAATCAATCGTCTCTGCGGGTACGTTCTCAAATTCATACGTGATCACGTCGCATTGCTCCGCCATCTGCATCAATAAGGCATGATCCGTATAGGCGCCCTGCAAGTGAGTACCTACTTCTGACGCGCAGGCTTCGGAAGCGGGATCCAGAAACAAAAACTCCAAGCCTAAAGGCTTGCCCGCCAAGGCCAGCATTCTGGCCAACTGGCCGGCACCAAAAATACCTACCTTCATAAATCGAGTTCCCTTGGATCTGGATTAGCAAGCACCGAATCAGTCTGCTGTAACCTGAACTGACGCAATGCCTCTTTATGTTCATGGCATTTATTGCCGACTATGGCGGCCGCCAGCAAAGCCGCATTAACCGCACCGGCTTTCCCGATCGCGAGGGTGCCAACAGGAATACCTGCCGGCATTTGGACAATAGATAACAAAGAATCCATACCGCTAAGGGCTTTTGATTGCACAGGAACGCCTAATACCGGAACCAGTGTCTTGGCGGCCACCATCCCAGGCAAATGAGCCGCCCCGCCTGCGCCGGCTATAATGACTTCAAGCCCTCTTGCTTCGGCCGATTCGGCATAATTGAATAGCTTGTCAGGAGTCCGATGAGCGGAAACCACTTCAACTTCGTGAGAAATACCTAACTGTTCGAGCTTTTCCGCCGCATGACGCATTGTTTCCCAGTCAGACGTTGACCCCATAATTATCCCGACCAAAACACCGGCCATCAGCAAATTCCTCTCGACACCATCATCAATTGCACATGCAACAAATTAAAAAAAGTTGTTAATTATACCTGAATTGGTCAGGTTTAAAAATTTCTACGGCCTTAAGGTAGAAAAATAAATCCACTTAAAGCCCGGAATCCAACCCCCGCAACTTGGAAACGGTTTGAACCTGAACCGCCGGACAGAACGTCCCGGCAAATTGAATCAACATCATTGAAAAAACTTGAATGGACTGGAAACATTCGAACAACAATAGCCCGCATGCAGCCGTACAGCAAGTACGGCATGGATGCACCAAAATGAAGCATCAACGAACTTATGGTGCATTATTTTTAATAAAATGTATTATTTGCTGCTTGTTGAAGAGCGCTCAACTCCAACTATTGCTTATCGGATGTAAAAACTGGTTTTTTTACATGGAGTTAAAATAGCAATTAACAAATGGTTTACATTTTGCTTATAAAAAACAAATAATTCTTACTTTCGTAACAGACTCTAAAAAATGAAACCGCTAAAGTTTGGCGTACGTGATGTCGATGGCTTTAAAACGTTTCAACCTTTTAACTTGTTAGTACGTTAAAAACTCAAAAATTTTCTCCATTATCAAAACAATGTCATCAAAAACTTACAATCCTTGCGACTTGGTCATTTACGGTGCACTAGGCGACTTATCCAGACGTAAATTACTGACTTGTCTCTACCGTCTTGAGCTATCCAACTTTATCGAGCCTGAAACCTGCATCATCGGTATCGATAGAATGGAATTGGATTCACCCGGATTCATAGAGATAGCTCATAAAAGCCTGCAAGAGTTTTTAAATACGGAACTGGATGAGGCCGTCTGGAAAAGATTTTCGTCACGGCTGTCTTATCTGCAGATTGATCTGACTCAAATGGAGCAATATGCCCAGCTTCAAGATTTCGTTGATCATTCGAAGCGCGTCATGGTCAATTATTTTGCAGTATCGCCTGTGCTTTTCAAAAACATCTGCCAAGGGCTTGATCAATCGGGCGTTTTGAGCAATACCTCCAGGATGGTAATGGAGAAACCGATTGGTCATGACCTTAAGTCTTCCCGTGAGATCAATGATGAAGTGGCCAAGGTATTCCAGGAAGATCAGGTTTTTAGAATCGATCACTATCTGGGTAAAGAAACAGTGCTCAATTTGCTGGCACTTCGCTTTGCAAATTCGATTTTTACAACCAACTGGGACCACAACACCATCGACCATGTTCAGATTACCGTGGCCGAGGAAGTAGGAATTGAAGGCCGCTGGGAATATTTCGATCACACCGGACAGCTCAGAGACATGTTGCAAAATCATTTACTGCAAATATTGACTTTTGTCGCCATGGAACCTCCCGCCACTCTCGAAGCACAAAGTATTCATAGCGAAAAAATTAAAGTACTTAAAGCACTGAGGCCTATCACCGCCAAGAATGTCAAAGAGAAAACGGTACGCGGTCAATACACGGCGGGCTACATGAAAGGTAAACCGGTACCGGGATATCTCGAGGAAGAAGGTGCCAATACAAAAAGCATCACCGAGAGCTTTGTGGCTTTGAGAGTTGATATCGATAACTGGCGCTGGGCCGGAGTCCCTTTTTACTTGCGGACCGGTAAACGAATGAGCGGCAAAAGAACTGAAATTGTCATCAACTTCAAACGCCTGCCACATAATATTTTTAGAGACAGTTATCGGGAATTGCCTCCCAACAAACTCATCATTCATTTGCAACCGAACGAGGGCGTTGAAATCCAGGTGTTAAACAAGATTCCAGGGATTGACGAAAACATCAAACTGCAAAAAACCAAGCTGGATCTCAGCTTTTCAGAAACTTTTAAAAATAGCCGTATTTTTGGTGGATATGAGAAATTAGTGCTGGAGGCCATGCGGGGTAACCCCACGCTGTTTCTCAGCCGTGAAGAAATCGAACAGGCCTGGACCTGGATTGATTCAATACAGAATGCATGGACCCACCTGCTTGAATCGCCCATATCCTACCCAGCAGGAACGTGGGGACCCATCGCCTCGGATTCGCTTCTGGCCCAGGATGGAAGAGCGTGGGAAGGCTAAGCAGAATAATGAGTCAAACCGGCCCTTTGTCAAAATCAATCCTTAAGGGACAGGAAGACAAAAAACCATGAATCCTAAAAGTTTACATAAGGTAAGAAAGAACTGATTAAATAAAATCCTGTAAGATAAAATTGAATCGTTCATATAACAACGCTTGTTTATAAAGCCGCAAAAGCGGCCAATCGAAGGAAGTAAGCTATGCACTCGGTATTAGAAAAAGTTACTCAGGAAGTGATAAAACGCAGTCGCGAAACGCGCGCAATCTATCTTGCCCGAATTGATTCTGCAGTATCGGACGGCCCAGCAAGGGGCGCCCTCGGTTGCGGAAACTTAGCTCATGGCTTTGCTGCCTGTTCTGCCAGTGAAAAAATTGATTTGGCCGCGACTCAAAAAGCCAATGTCGCTATTATTTCCTCTTACAACGACATGTTGTCTGCGCATGAACCCTACAAAGACGCCCCCGCACTGATCAAAGCAGCCATCAGTGAGGCAGGCGGCATAGCTCAGTTTGCAGCAGGCGTGCCGGCGATGTGCGACGGAGTGACCCAAGGCCAACCCGGAATGGAATTATCCTTGTTCAGCCGCGATGTGATCGCGATGGCAACCGCAGTTGGCCTGAGTCACAATATGTTCGATGCTGCGCTGTATTTGGGCGTTTGCGACAAAATTGTTCCGGGGCTGTTAATCGGCGCGCTTACTTTTGGTCATCTTCCCGCTGTTTTTGTTCCCGCAGGCCCAATGACCAGCGGCATAACCAACAAGGAAAAAGCCCGGGCAAGGCAAAAGTTTGCAGAAGGAAAAATCAGCCGCCAGGAATTGCTGGAATCGGAATCCAAGTCTTACCACGGCCCCGGCACCTGTACTTTTTACGGCACGGCCAACAGCAATCAAATGATGGTCGAAATCATGGGCTTGCATTTACCTGGCAGCTCATTCGTCAACCCTTATACACCGATAAGAGATGAACTCACCAAGGCTGCTGCCAGACAGGTACTGAAATTTACCGCTCAAGGTAATGACTTCAGACCTATAGGGCATTTGATCAACGAAAAAGCGATACTCAACGCTGTTATCGGTCTTCTGGCAACTGGCGGCTCAACCAACCACACCATGCATTTGGTCGCTATTGCTCGCGCCGCAGGCATTATTTTGAACTGGGATGATTTTGATCAGCTTTCGCGTGCTGTGCCGTTGCTCGCTAAAATCTATCCCAACGGTCCGGCCGATGTTAACCACTTCCAGGCAGCAGGCGGCATGGGCGTCTTGATTGGCGAATTACTGGCTAACGGATTGCTCCATGAAGACATCATCACCATTGCTGATAAACCCGGCTTGAGTAACTATACGCAAGAGCCAAAAGTGATTGATGGCAAACTCACTTGGGAACCCTCCCCTAAAGCATCTTTAGACCCCGAAGTGATCAGCTCTGTTGCCAGTCCTTTTGCCGAAGGCGGCGGCTTGCATGTCATGCACGGCAATTTGGGCCGAGGCATTTCAAAGATTTCCGCAGTTGCCAAAGAGCATCAAATCGTTGAGGCGCCAGCCATGGTATTTGATGACCAGGATGATCTGATGGCAGCTTTCAAACGCGGCGAATTGGAAAAAGACTTTATCGCGGTCATCCGGTTTCAAGGTCCTAAATCAAACGGCATGCCTGAATTGCATAAGCTGACCCCGCCTTTGGGCTCATTGCAGGACAAGGGATTTAAGGTTGCCTTGGTCACTGACGGCAGAATGTCAGGCGCATCCGGCAAGGTACCTTCAGCCATTCATATGTGCCCGGAATCTGCCGATGGCGGCCCGCTTGCGAAAGTAAGGAACGGAGATATCATCCATTTGAACACGCAAACAGGCGAAATCAACGTATTGATCGATAAAACCGAATTCAACGCACGCAAACCGGCTATCAACTCTGCTAAAGATCATCATCATGGCATGGGCCGCGAGTTATTTGCCGGTTTCCGTATAAATGCCACGTCGGCGGAAAATGGTGCCAGCAATTTATTTTTCAATGATTAAATCAGGAAACTGAATAATTTAACTTTCTGAAATGACGGAACCGAATGAATCAAATTAACTGGAAAATCAATCCTAAAGATGTGCTTAACGCCGGACCGGTAATGCCCGTGATGGTCATTAAACAACTGGAAGATGCCGTTCCTCTGGCTCAAGCCCTGGTTGCAGGCGGCATAAGAGTGCTTGAAATAACGCTACGCACACCGGTTGCACTTGAGGCCATCAAGGAAATCAGCACCCATGTCAAAGACGCCATTGTCGGAGCAGGCACTATTCTGACCCCCGAACAATTAGCTGCAGCTGAAGAGGCTGGCGCTGTATTTGCCATAAGCCCAGGACTTACACCCCGCCTGTTGGAAGCCGCCTGTAAAAGCAGGATTGCGCTGATACCGGGCATTTCAACGTTATCCGAATTAATGATGGGTATGGAATATGGACTGGACCATTTCAAATTTTTCCCGGCGTCTGCTGCGGGCGGCGTGAATATGTTAAAAGGCATAGCCGGTCCTATTCCTGCTGCGACTTTTTGCCCTACAGGCGGCATATCGGCGGATAACTACAACGAGTATTTGAAACTACCCAATGTAGCGTGCGTAGGCGGCTCCTGGCTTGCGCCCGATGAAGCAGTCTCTAGCAAAAATTGGCAAAAAATAACTGAACTGGCTAAAACAGCCATAGCAAATGCCGTGTAATAGTGCCAGAGAATTGAATATTTTTGGTAACTACTCGCCCACTTTGAATCAAACGGAATTATTCAGCTAACAAAATGTAATGGGTAATAACTCATCCGAACGAAATCAGAACAACCGGATCCGGATGATATACGAATACTTAACCAGAAGGGCTATGCCATGACTGATGATAACCACGTAATTTTACAGAACGAAACCACGAAAACATCTTGTGAACTGCCTGTTTTATCGGGGACCATAGGACCCGATGTAATCGATATACGAACGCTCAGTCAAAAAACAGGTATGTTCACATACGATCCTGGCTTCACTTCAACCGCAAGTTGCAGCTCCACCATCACTTATATAGATGGCGACCAAGGTGTTCTGCTGTATCGGGGCTACCCAATTGAACAGCTTGCGGAAAAATGTGACTTTTTGGAAGTGTGTTACCTGCTTCTTAAAAGCGAGTTACCTACCGGTAGAGAAATGCAGAGTTTCGTCAAGGAAGTTACGTACCACACCATGGTGCATGACCAATTGACCAACTTCTACAAAGGTTTTAGACGTGATGCTCACCCAATGGCAACGATTGTAGCGGTCGTGGGTGCATTATCCGCTTTCTACCACCATGAACTGGATATCAGATGTCCGATAGACCGTAATTTGTCGGCCATTCGATTGATTGCGAAAATGCCGACCATCGTTGCCATGAGTCATCGTTACAGCACCGGCATGCCTTTCATGTACCCGCAAAATCGTTTGGGCTACGTTGAAAACTTTATGCACATGATGCATGCCACTCCTTGTGAGGATTATGTACAAAATCCTGTTTTAGTCAGAGCGATGGACAGAATCATGATTCTTCATGCAGATCATGAGCAAAACGCATCGACGTCAACGGTTCGACTGGCCGGTTCCAGCGGCGCCAATCCCTACGCCTGTATCACGTCAGGAATTGCCTGTTTATGGGGTGCTGCTCACGGCGGGGCGAACGAAGCTGTCTTGAGAATGCTGGAGGAAATAGGTGATAAATCAAAAATTGGTGAATTCATAAAACGCGCCAAAGATAAAAATGATCCTTTCCGACTCATGGGCTTCGGTCACCGCGTTTATAAAAACCATGACCCGCGCGCCAAACTGATGCGCAATACTTGTCATGAAGTGCTTAACGAATTGGGACTGCACGATGACCCG
This sequence comes from Methylomicrobium sp., assembly GCA_018333785.1. Taxonomy (GTDB): domain Bacteria; phylum Pseudomonadota; class Gammaproteobacteria; order Methylococcales; family Methylomonadaceae; genus Methylicorpusculum. Next base: position 66,238 of record JAGXSU010000107.1, read on the forward strand.
CTGTTTGAACTCGCACTTGAGCTCGAACGCATTGCTCTTGAAGATGATTATTTCATTGAAAAGAAACTGTATCCGAATGTCGACTTCTATTCCGGCATCGTGATGCGGGCGCTGGGCATACCTACCGTCATGTTCACGGCTATCTTTGCAATGGCCAGATCCGTAGGCTGGATTGCTCACTGGGATGAAATGATTTCCGATAAAGAGCAAAAAATCGGTCGCCCGAGACAGTTGTACAAAGGGCCCGCCAAACGCGATGTGATAGCCATTACCGGTCGTTAATGGTTTATACTAGCGCGCTTAAAAACCATTGCCGGTTCTTTTCTGTTAATTTTTACAAATGCAATAAAGAATCGGCCGGGATTTAACCACGTAAAATTTACAACTATACTCCGCGCGGAGTATAAAACTCTGACACAAAATCAGATCTCGCGTCTGACGATGGAGCTAAAAATAAATGACAAATAACACCATCCCTGCGGTTAGTGAACAGGAAGATATTGATCCAGTAGAAACTCAGGAATGGATTGATGCACTTGAAGCGGTTCTGGAACATGAAGGCAATGATAGAGCCCAATATCTCATAGAGAAATTAGTGGCAAAAGCCCACCAATCCGGGTCACAAATTCCTTTCAGCGCGAATACCGCCTACATCAATACTATTTCACTGGACCAGCAAATAAAGTTTCCCGGAGACATAACGATCGAACGGCGGATCCGGTCTTATATACGCTGGAATGCCATGATGATGGTATTGAGAGCCAATAAATACAGTAATGTAGGTGGTCATATCGCCAGTTTCGCATCGGCGGCAACGCTTTATGACATTGGTCACAACCATTTTTGGCGAGGTGCATCAGAGAATCATGACGGTGACCTTGTCTATATCCAGGGACATTCGGCACCGGGTGACTACGCGCGCGCTTACCTGCTGGGCCGCCTAAACGAAGAACAATTGGATCGTTTTCGGCAGGAAGTCGATGGCAATGGCTTATCCTCCTATCCGCATCCCTGGTTAATGCCCGAATTCTGGCAATTTCCAACCGTATCGATGGGCCTGGGGCCCATTATGTCAATTTATCAGGCCCGTTTTATGCGCTATCTGCAAGATCGCGGGTTTGCCCAAACCGAAGGGCGCAAGGTCTGGAGTTTCCTGGGAGACGGAGAAACAGACGAGCCTGAATCGCTGGGTGCTATCGGCATGGCGGGACGAGAAAAACTCGATAACCTCATTTTTGTCGTCAATTGCAATCTGCAACGTCTGGACGGACCGGTGCGAGGCAACGGAAAAATCATTCAGGAACTTGAAAGCACGTTTAGGGGCGCCGGCTGGAATGTCATCAAAGTCATTTGGGGCCGCTATTGGGATTCGCTCTTCGCGAGAGACAAAGATGGCTTGCTGGTCAAACGTATGATGGAATGCGTTGACGGTGACTACCAAACTTTTAAAGCAAAAGACGGCGCATACGTCCGCGAATACTTTTTCAATACACCTGAACTGAAAGCGATGGTCTCAGACCTGTCCGATATGGATATTTGGCAGCTCAATCGTGGCGGACATGATCCGATGAAAATATATGCCGCATTTAATGCCGCTATAAACCATAAAGGACAACCTACCGTCATTCTGGCCAAGACCATCAAAGGCTATTCGATGGGTGAATCAGGTGAAGCGCAAAATACCTCGCATCAGCAAAAGAAAATGAGCGGCGATTCGTTAAAACGTTTCAGAGAACGTTACGAACTCCCGATTGATGAAGAAGACCTTGAAAAATTGCCTTATCTGAAATTTGCCGAAGACTCCAAAGAAATGGCGTATATGCGTAAACGCCGCGAGGAACTTGGCGGCTTTCTGCCCAACAGAAGAGCAAAGTCCACGTCGCTTGAAATCCCCGGTCTGGATGCCTTTAAATCCTTGCTGGAAAGCACCGGCGAAGGACGAGAAATTTCCACGACCATGGCCTTTGTGCGCATGCTAAACATCCTGGTCAAAGACAAAAACATCGGTAACCGCATTGTCCCTATCGTGCCCGACGAGTCGCGCACCTTTGGTATGGAAGGCATGTTCAGACAACTGGGAATCTGGTCTCAGGTCGGTCAGCTTTATACCCCGCAGGATGCCGATCAGTTGATGTTTTACAAAGAATCCAAACATGGACAGGTTTTACAGGAAGGCATCAATGAAGCGGGCGGCATCTGTGACTGGATTGCAGCCGGTACGGCTTATTCGACACACAATGTCCCCTTGATTCCGTTTTTCATTTTTTATTCAATGTTCGGATTCCAAAGGATAGGCGATTTGATCTGGGCGGCAGCCGATCAGCGAACGCGCGGTTTCCTGTTGGGCGGCACCGCTGGCAGAACAACCTTGAACGGTGAAGGTTTACAGCACGAAGACGGACACAGCCATATTTTTGCCAGCACCGTTCCGAACTGCGTTTCCTACGATCCCACCTACGCCTACGAAGTCATCGTCATTATCCAGGACGGTATGCGCAGAATGTATGCCGAGCAGGAAGATATCTTTTATTACCTGACGGTGATGAACGAAAACTATGAACATCCGGCGATGCCACAAGGTATCGAACAGGATATTCTTAAAGGTATGTATTTGTTCAAACAAGGCGGCAAGAGCAAAGCGCCCCGCGTTCAATTACTGGGTTCGGGAACGATATTCAGAGAAGTGGTTGCAGCTGCGGAATTGCTTAAAGCGGACTGGAAAGTAGAAGCCGATTTATGGAGTTGTCCAAGTTTTACGGAATTGGCAAGAGATGGTCAATCCTGTGATCGCTGGAATCGCCTGCATCCTACTGAAACCCCTCGCAAACCCCACGTAAAACTGTGCCTGGAAAATGCCAAAGGCCCTCTTGTTGCAGCAACTGATTATATTCGTCTTTTTGCCGAACAGATTCGTCCCTATGTTTCGGCTCCTTACACAGTCCTGGGTACGGATGGTTTTGGAAGATCCGACAGCCGCGAAGCGTTGCGCCGTTTCTTCGAAGTCAACCGGTATCATATTGTGGTAACCGCGTTAAAGAGCCTGGCTGATGCCGGAGAAATTGAATTGACCACAGTTAAAAACGCTATAACCCAGTACGGCATCAACCCAGACAGCCCTGCACCCTGGCGCTTATAACAAGGAACCGGCAAATGAGTGATTTAATTGAAATTAAAGTACCCGATTTAGGCGGCGCGACCGAGGTCGAAGTTGTTGAAGTTCTGATTAAGCCGGGCGATAGTATCGCACCGGAGCAAACGCTGGCGGTGATGGAAAGCGATAAGGCGACGATGGATTTGCCCTCTACTCAGGCAGGAACCATTGTAGAAGTCAAAGTCAAAGTGGGCGATAAAATATCACAAGGCCACATCATTGCTTTATTCAAACCCGGCGAGAGCTTGGAAACCGAGACCGTTATTCCAGCTCCCGCTCCAAAAGCCGAAGCCCCGGTTGCGACCTTGGCGGCCGCACCGAGCCCGGAAGCAGTAATTGAACCGGCAAAACCAGCCCCGGCACCTCCGGTTACCAGCCTCCAGCCGGTTTCAGTCGATACCAGCGGCCAGGCAAAGCCTCATGCAACGCCGGCTGTCCGTCTGTTTGCAAGGGAACTGGGTATTGATCTATACAAAATCGCCAAGGGTACAGGACGCAAAGGTCGTATTCTCAAGGAAGATATCAAGTCGTATGTAAAACAAACCCTGAATACTGCCCCGCAAGGCGGATTAGGAAGCATACCCGCTATTCCGGCGGTCGATTTTACTCAGTTCGGCGAAATTGAAACATTGCCTTTGAGCAAGATCAAACGCCTCACAGGACAAAATCTGACTCGCGTCTGGCTGAACCTGCCGATGGTGACCCACCATGATGAAGCGGATATCACGGATCTTGAAGACTTTCGTAAATCCATCAACAGCGAAAACAAGGAAAACAAGTTAACGGGCCTGATTTTCATCACCAAAGCGCTAGCCACGGTCATGAAGCAATTTCCCCAGTTTAACGCGTCATTATCACCGGATGCCGGCAGCCTGATTTTCAAAAAATATTGTCATATCGGGATTGCCGTCGATACTCCAAACGGTCTTGTGGTACCTGTTTTACGTGATGTGGACAAGAAATCCATTTTCGAATTGTCGTCCGAACTGGCCGAACTCAGCGAGAAAGCACGGGCAGGCAAACTAAAACCCACGGACATGCAAGGTGGCTGCATGACTATTTCCAGCTTGGGCGGCATCGGCGGAACGGCTTTCACGCCCATAGTCAATGCTCCGGAAGTGGCCATTCTCGGTATCACGCGGGCGAAAATGCAACCGGTATGGGATGGCAAACAGTTTGTGCCACGCCTGATATTGCCGCTGGATCTAAGCTACGACCACCGCGTCATTGATGGTGCTGAAGCCGCCCGGTTTATGGTCACGCTGAGTAAACTCTTGAGTGACATCAGACGTTTCATGCTCTAGTGATCTTCTGAATATTTGATTGACGCAACCCCTTGTTTTACGCGCGGCTGCCGATTGCATTCGCATTGAACCAAAAATAGGAACACCTCATGACCGATAAAGCAGCAACCCCTAATGAACAAACAGAAGTGCTTGTGTTGGGCGGCGGCCCTGGTGGATATACAGCGGCCTTCAGAGCGGCCGATTTGGGTAAACAAGTTATCCTCGTTGAACGGTATCCGGTTCTCGGCGGCGTCTGCCTCAATGTCGGCTGTATTCCTTCCAAGGCCTTACTGCATATGGCGCAGATTATTCATGAGGCACAGGAGTTTGCTCACCACGGCGTCGAGTTTGGCCACCCGCAACTGGATCTGGACAAAATCAGAAGCTGGAAAGAAAGTGTCACCAAGGGCCTGAACACCGGATTGGACAGTCTGGTCAAACAGCGGAAGATTACGTTAATTCAAGGTTCGGGCCATTTTATCTCCGCCAATGAAGTCCAGGTCGAATCGGCTGAAGGAACCCGCGTAATTCGCTTTGATAACGCTATTATCGCCGCCGGCTCTCAACCAACGAAAATTCCTGTATTCCCTAATGATGACCCTCGTCTTTGGGATTCGACCGATGCATTGAATCTGCAGACTATTCCCGAAAAATTATTAATCGTTGGTGGCGGTATTATCGGCCTCGAAATGGCAACGGTTTACCATGCCCTGGGCTCAAAAATCAGCATTGTCGAACTGATGGATCAAATCATTCCAGGCTGTGATAAAGATTTGACCCGCCCGTTACAAAATCGTATCAAAAAACAGTACGACAATATTTGGCTGGAAACACGCGTCACAGCAATTGAATCCCAAGAGGAAGGCCTGAAAGTCTCTTTCGAAGGTAACAAAGCACCCGAAACAGACGTTTTCAACGCGGTGCTGGTGGCAGTAGGCAGAAGGCCCAACGGCAAAAAAATCGGTGTTGAAAACGCGGGTATAGAAGTCAATGAACAAGGCTTCATTCCGGTCGATAAACAGCAACGTACGAATCTTCCCCATATTTTTGCTATCGGCGATATCGTCGGCAATCCCATGCTGGCGCACAAAGCCGTCTATGAAGGCAAAATCGCTGCCGAAGTAATTGCCGGACACAAAGCGGCGTTTGATGCCATGACCATTCCTTCTGTAGCTTATACGGATCCTGAAGTTGCGTGGATGGGGTTGTCCGAAAACCAAGCCAAAGAACAAGGCATAGAATATGATAAAGGCGTATTCCCTTGGGCTGCCAGCGGACGCTCATTGAGTATGGGCCGTAGTGAAGGCATGACCAAAGTGCTTTGCGAAAAGGGAACCGGACGTATCATTGGCGCGGGCATTGTCGGTCCGCATGCAGGTGATCTGATCGCCGAAGCCGTCCTGGCTTTGGAAATGGGTGCCGATGCTGAAGATATCGCCTTATCCATTCATCCTCACCCTACGCTTTCAGAGACTTTCGCATTTGCAACCGAAGTGGTCACAGGCACCATTACCGACCTTTACCTCGGTAAGAAGCGTTGATCGGCCTCTGACATGAAATTAAGTTTTCTCGCTTCCCATGGAGGCAGTTCAGCCAGGCAAATAATAACAGCGATCCGACAAGGCGAATTAGCCGGGTATGAAATCGGCATCCTTATTACCAATAATAAAGATGCCCCCATTTACTCATGGTGCCTCGACAACCAGATTACAGTTCATCATATCAGCGCCAAAACCCATCCGGATAATGAAGATGAGACAATCAGGGACTGTTTGATTGAATCCGGCACTGACCTGGTCGTGTTATCCGGTTACATGAAAAAAATCGGCCCGCTGACCTTGTCGACATTTGCTGATAAAATCCTGAACATACACCCTTCCCTGCTGCCAAAACACGGTGGGCAAGGTAAATACGGCGACTATGTTCACACTTCCGTTTTACAGTCCGGAGACCAGGTTTCAGGCGCGTCTGTTCACTGGGTAAACGGCGCCTACGATGAAGGCCCCGTATTATTACAGGAAGAAGTGCCCGTTTTTCCTGGTGATACGGTTGAGACGCTGGGTCAGCGAGTTCGTGCCATAGAAGCGGGACTTTACATCAAAGTTTTGAAAGACATTGCCCCCCGCTAACCCTTACTTCATCCAGCCCGCCTCGCCAGCTTGTATCTGATTGATTCAAGTCAACGACCTATGATTAGTCATAAACCTGTAATTCTGATGGCCAGACATCCGATTTTGCTTAACGCTCTTTACCTCACCATCGCCTGAAGCCCCGAATTATCAATCGGTAAAGGCGCAATAATTTACGCCTTTACCCATCCAAGTATTACTTTTTTTGTCTTTGCGTTTAGCGCAATCCCTTCTGCCGCCTATACTCAGGCGCAAAAAAACAGATCAAAATAAAATCAAGCGTACAAATGACTAGATGCTCATTTTAAACTCTGATAAATTGCAACCGGTTTATTAAAAAAGTGTGAAGGGGGACGCAAAAAGAGTAGTTAATAGAGTTTAGTAAACCATAAGAAAAACAATTACTAACATTTTAGGGGAACAAATAATGGCACTTTCAAAAAAATTAGGCGCTGAATTTATTGGCACATTCTGGTTGGTATTAGGCGGTTGCGGCAGCGCAGTGCTTGCAGCTGCTTTTCCTGAAGTCGGCATCGGTCTTATGGGTGTTTCATTCGCTTTCGGCTTGACCGTCTTGACGATGGCTTATGGTATTGGTCATATTTCAGGGTGTCACCTTAATCCGGCCGTTTCGATTGGACTTTGGATGGGAGGCCGATTCGGTGCTAAGGAACTGGGTCCTTATATCGCAGCTCAGGTTTTAGGCGGCATAACAGGCGCAGCGATTCTTTATCTGATCGCTACAGGTAAAGCAGGATTTGATCTGAGCGGCGGTTTTGCGTCTAACGGTTACGGCGAGCATTCACCCGGCGGTTACAGTCTTGTTGCCGCATTAGTCACTGAAGTCGTCATGACCTTCATGTTTTTGATGATCATTTTAGGCAGTACTGACAGCAGAGCTCCACAAGGTTTTGCCCCGATTGCTATCGGCTTAGGTCTTACGTTGATTCACTTGATCAGCATTCCTGTCACCAATACTTCAGTCAATCCGGCAAGAAGCACCGCTGTCGCACTTTTTGCAGGTGACTGGGCTCTGTCTCAATTATGGCTATTCTGGGTAGCACCTATCATAGGTGCTTTGCTGGCAGGCATCGTTTATCGCTGGTTAGGCAGCACAGATGAAGCCTAACTAATTGCCTCTCCACAGAACGCAGCAATCTTACCTAGACTGCGTCTCTGTGGAGAATATAATCCTGCTTATTTTTTCAAGTATTTCTAATCCACAATCTCAGTCCACTGACATCCGTCTTTTACGATGGGAGCCGTATGGTGATTGCCGATACCCTTGGCAATTAACGCAACAACCCGGTCATCTTTGGTATAACCGACATGCGCTTCAAGAGGATTGGCAACTTTTCCAAAACCAAAGGCATCAATCACTTTGGCGACATTGATATTTACGTTAGTTACATTAACGCACAGTCTGGAATCAAGATATTTATCTACAAATCCGTAAGGTATGGCATAACTCAGTAAATCATTCGGGTCACTGAAAGCAATAATGGACGTTTCTTTGACTGCTTTCAAATCGTATTTATCGCCTGTCGCCTCACAATAAGCATCGTTCTGCCCCGTCACTTTTGGCAATTCCCGACCCAGTTGTAACATCGGTAACTGGTTCGACAACATGAAGATTTGAAAATGACGATCATGTAAAAAGTGCCTTACCCTATCAATCGACTTGATTTTGTAGACGCCATTGGAGTGAACTTCAGGTTCATCCAGCATAGACACCAATCGCTGCAAGCCATCAATCGTAATCCGGCTGCCTAAACTATGCGATATGAAAACAAAGTTATCGTTCAGACTTTTTTCGTAACTCTTATCCGATGTACAGGTATGCTTTCCGGATTTTGGTAAATCTTCCCAGCCGCCCAAGCCCATCCAACAGAAAGCCTGAGAGAAGGCCATCAGGATAAATTTTCTGCTTTCACCTAAATAGATAATAGGATCAGGGCCGGTATCATTGGAAAACTTCTTCATCATGTCGTTGACTTCTGCACGACGGAAAGAATATTCACCGGAATTATCAAAATCAAGCAAGGCTTTTTCGCTACGAGTAATTTCCGACCAAGTCAGTTCGTAAAAGAGTAATTCTTTACTGCCATCCTCATTTTGCAAGCGTGTTATACGCAAATTACCCATATCTTTTTTAGGGGCTAAAGGCGATGATAATTTGATATCCCGATAGGCGCTTTGCTTTGCAGTAACCTTGAGCTCACCGCCCAGTTTCTCAAAGAACTCGGTAGCATAGCCCGGCAAGCGATCTCCAACACCATGAACCATCAACACTTTGGTTTTACTGGCACTGTTGGACAATCCGGGCTCGATTCCGTCAAATGCTTTACCTTTAACCTCACAAACCCGCGTATCTTGTTCATTCGACTTCTCGAGCACCGCCTCAGCAATACCTTTACCAAAACTCGCACAACCCGATATAGAAATCATTCCCGCTATGCCGAGGAAAAATAAATAAGCTCTGCCTTTTATGTAATGTCTAGTCATAATCTTTAGTTCAGTTTGTTGATGCACATTTATATCGGGCGTGGATAACCTGATCGGTAGTTTGCGTGAAATTATGTTTTTCTTCACTCAATTCACGTGTTTAAAACAGCTATCCATAGCAGGCTAAATCATAATTAATTAGCCCTATTATGCCATCTTTAATTGTTTTCATGTATCTGCTAACCCCCTCCAATATTATTGGGTGCAGGTAGTTGATTGAAAAGACTTCTGCAACAAGGATGTTGTTGTGAGCCACAGGGAAGACTTCACGCGCCCTTTTAAATCATGCACTTGCACCTCAATTCAAAGCGGACGAGTAGTTACTTGTCATAGAATAAAGCCGTCCGGAAATACACCCATGCATAATGTTCCTGATTATAAAGATGCTTCAGCAACAACGTCTTTCCGGCAGGGATTGCCGAAATCCAAAACACAAGGATGTATTCGGCACTCGCCATCCATGGCATCTGGATCTCGGCAATCCCCCGGCATTCCCTGACCGGGGCAGGCTCTGCCGAGATGACGATTTTTGACTGAACTGATTGATCTTTATAATCAGGTAATGTTTTGCTGAATCTTTTTTCATTTCTATCTAAAAACTCTCTATTTTATTCAACAAGCGAGTTGATTTATAGTAGAGTATTAGTACTTGTTAATATATAGGTGATGTCTTGGACAACTTTACCCCACTTTCCTCATTTTCCGGTGGGCTTCTCATCGGTCTCTCAGCAACACTTTTACTTTTATTTAATGGCCGAATAGCGGGCATTAGCGGCATCATGAGTGGCCTGATAAGCCCCCGCAAAGGTGAAATACTCTGGCGTCTCGTTTTTTTGCTGGGTCTTGTTTTGGGCGCCCTACTTGTCAAAGCTGTCATTCCTGAATCGATAAAAATAAGAGAAGGCTTTCCTTATGGCCTTCTGGCCATAGGAGGCTTCCTGGTCGGTTTCGGTACACGCATGGCTAATGGCTGCACAAGCGGTCATGCGGTTTGCGGCATTGCGCGTCGATCAAAACGCTCGATTGTGGCAACGCTCACCTTTATTGTTAGCGGCATGTTAACCGTCTATCTTTTGCGTCACGTTCTAGGTCTTTCAGTATGAAAAATAGTGCTGTCGCTCTTATATGCGGGATTATGTTCGGAGCAGGGTTGACGCTAAGCCAAATGACTGATCCAGCCAAAGTGCTGAGTTTTTTGGATATCGCAGGAAATTGGGATCCTAGCCTTATATTCGTCATGCTGGGTGCATTAACGGTAACGATGATCAGTTTCAGGCGGATTTTAAAAAAGCCGTCGCCACTTTGGGCTCAGCGTTTTGTGATTGCCAACAGAACAGCCCTGGATAAACCTCTCATTTTAGGTTCTGCTATTTTCGGCATAGGCTGGGGAATTACAGGTTACTGTCCGGGTCCTTCAGTTGCAGGCTTGGGACTGGGCAACACCGAGGCGCTGATTATGGTCTGCGCTATATATGCAGGCTTTTGGGCCCAAGGAAAAATGAAAGTGTAACCGGATTTCAAGGAAAGAGGCGCTGAACACTCGCTCAGCGCCTCGACAACATTAATGCCTGGATTTGGCGGAAACATAACCAATGAGTGCCAGCACGACACTCAAACCATACCACATAGCCATTGGCCACTGGGATACTGCTTGAACAGCGCCCTCATTGGCAAACTCGTTACTGGCCATAGAGGAGTTGGCTCCAAGCAGCATCAGTAGAACCAAACAACTAAAAATCACGTTTTTTCTCATCTGTATTTGCATAGAATCGCCTCAAAATAATCTCCCATCTTTCCGTCTTATTGAATGAATTCCTTTTTGGGTGCGGCGTGAATTTTATGAAAATAAACCCTAAAAAGCCATTGTACTCGTGTACTAGAATATCAATAACATGAAGTAAATCATATAATTAGTGTGACGCAGATCATATTTGCGACAATCAACCCAATTGAAGACTATCTACTGAGTCAAACAGCTTTATCCGCATTCAAAAATAATACTGATAAAACAGCATTTAGATTAAATGCGCCCATAAATCATGCTCATCGGCTTCCTCAATTTCAACCTCAACCCACTCGCCGACATTGAGGTGTGTGGCACCATCTATAAATACCTGACCATCAATTTCAGGTGCATCAGCTTTACTTCTGGCGACCGCCCCTTCTGCAACGACCTCATCAATCAAGACTGTTTCAACACGGCCGACTCTCTGTTGCAATCTGTCCGCACTGATTTTTGCTTGATGCGCCATAAAGCGGGCTAATCTTTCTTGTTTGATTTCCTCAGGCACCGAATCCGGCAAGTCATTGGCGACTGCACCTTTAACCGGCGAGTAAGCAAAACAACCGACCCTGTCCATCTGGGCTTCGGTCAAAAATTGCAGCAAGTCTTCAAATTCCTGTTCCGTTTCTCCGGGAAAACCCACGATGAAAGTACTGCGCAAGGTCATATCGGGACATGCACTACGCCAGGCCTTAATGCGTTCCAGATTATTTTCGGCAGCGGCGGGACGTTTCATCAACTTAAGAATCCGGCTGCTGGCATGCTGAAAAGGAATGTCCAGATACGGCAATATTTTACCTTCAGCCATCAAAGGCACTACTTCATCAACATGGGGGTATGGATAGACATAATGCATCCTCACCCAGATATCCAATTCGCCCAGCGCATTGGCCAAATCGTAAAAACGGGTTCTGTATGCATTGCCGCGCCAGTTTCTTTCCTGATATTTAAGATCCAAACCATAAGCGCTGGTATCCTGAGACACCACCAACAATTCTTTGACACCGGCATTAGCCAAACGCTCGGCTTCCAGCATGACTTCGTCAATGGGACGGCTGACCAAATCACCGCGCATAGACGGAATGATGCAAAAGGTGCAGCGATGATTGCAACCTTCGGAAATTTTTAAGTAGGCGTAATGCCTAGGCGTCAATTTGATACCTTGCGGCGGCACCAGACTGATAAACGGGTCATGCGTAGGAGGCAAATGTTCATGCACTGCTGCAACCACTTCTTCCAGCGCATGAGCACCTGTAATGCTCAACACTTGAGGGTGCCTGGCCCTGATCTCATCGGCTCTCGCCCCCAGACAACCGGTCACAATAACGCGACCGTTTTCAGCCAACGCCTCGCCAATACTGTCCAGCGACTCTTCAACAGCCGCATCAATAAACCCGCAGGTGTTAACCACCACCAAGTCAGCTTCTTTGTAAGAAGGTGATACCTCGTAACCTTCCGACCGGAGTTTGGTCAATATTCTTTCGCTGTCAACCAAGGCTTTAGGACAACCCAGACTGATAAAACCGATATGTGGCGCACTCATTTATACTCTCATCAATTACTGTAAAAAAACGCTTATAACTTTAATCAGGACAATCCGCTAAAACAATAGCCCGTTTCGGGGCCGGATAGCCTTCGCAGGTCAGATTAAAATCATCCGGATCAAGAAAATCCTTCAAAGAATGGAATTGCATCCATTCGGTAGAACGCTGTTCCTCAACCGAGGTAACACTGACATCAATAACCCGGCAATTAATAAAACCACAACGTTTCATCCACCCCAGCAAGGTTTCGCAACTGGGCAAAAACCAGACATTCCTCATTCTTGCATAACGGTCTTCCGGGACTAAAACCTGACCTGACCCGCCATCAATCACAAGGGTTTCCAAAACCAGTTCACCACCCGGACGCAGACATTCCTTCAACTCAAGTAAGTGGTCGATAGGCGAACGCCGATGATACAAAACCCCCATTGAAAAAACCGTATCAAAAGCTTTCATGCCATAGGGCACATCTTCAATACCCACAGGCAATCCATAAATCGGGGCATCGCCGTGCAGCTGCTTGAGCAATTGAAACTGCATGATATTGAGCAACAACGGATCGATACCCACCACCATTTTTGCACCCGCCCCCAGCATGCGCCAGCAGTGATAGCCGCTACCGCAACCGACATCCAATACCAGCCTGTATTTAAGAGGCTTAATCTGATTTTTTAGACGATTCCACTTCCAATCGGAACGCCATTCAGTATCAATCGTCACCCCAAACAGTTCATAAGGACCTTTTCGCCAGGGATGAAACTGTTTTAGGCAATCAATAAAATGCTCAGAGGTTATGCTATCAAGATCAGCTAAAGCACCCATCTTGACAACATCCGCATCCAGTTCAATCAGCGAAGGTGTTAAGCCTGATAACGCATCAATCAAATCATGCCATTTCTTTGAATTACCATGCCGTTCCGGATCTAACGATTTTTTAAGCTGATCAGGCAAGCTGTCCGCCCACGCCTGAGCACCCGCCTCCCGCAGCATGTCATATAAAGGTTGATAACCGTTCATTTCAGCGCATTGATTGACGCAACATTAAAATACTGACCAGACTCGGCAGTGCTGAGTCCACAATTCAGCAAGTGTTTCTGATGTATAACTCTGAGCTTTTTTAAGGCGAGATGCATTTCTATTTGAAGTTACTGCTGTTGCGGATTGTCGAATATGAGCTTTGGGGGCAAAAACATAATGACTACGGGCAGCAGCTAACCAAATCAACAGTCGCGCTTATCGCATCAGCTCCCGGAATTTTTGGAAATCAATCGGTCATGACCGGCAAGCTACCAGTCAACACTGATGTCTAAAAAAGCCAACCCTTCTCCTAAAACAAGAAGGGCCGGCCACCGAAGTTATTTCAAATACGGCCCCAAAGAAGCCCAGCAATAATCAGCGTTTTCCAACTGACATTTCTATGTTCTAAGGTTGAGTCAAGATTGGCCCGAGGGGTTACCGGCGAGCGCTTCCCGGTTACGGTCGGCTAAACCATCAATAATTGCCGACAGGGAGCCTTTATTTTGTAAATCATTTTGAAATGTCGTGCGGTAGTTGGTAACCAAACTGACACCCTCAATCATGATGTCGTAGACTTTCCACTGGCCATTACTCAGTACCATACGATAATTCACGCCTATCGGTTGAAGGCCTGGCTGTAATATTTCGGTTCTGACGACCGCTTTCTTATCATCAGCGCCCAATTTCAGCGGCAGAAAGCGCACTGACCAATCTTTAAATTCAACAAAAGCGCGCGAATAGGTTCTAACCAATAACGTTTGAAATTCCTTTTTGAACCGCGCGCGTTCCTCCTGAGGCGCATCTTTCCATATTTTTCCTAACACCAATGCAGAAATCCGGTTGAAATCGACATGCGGATAAATCACTGACTCTACAAATTGATTAATTTTTGCAAAATCCTTGGTAAAAGCTGGGTCCTGCATGTTTTGTTTCAATTGCACCGAAGCCTGTTCAATCGCTTTCTGCGGCGCCAAAAGGTCTGCCGCAAGCGCGTTTGACAGTGGCATAACCAACAATAACGAAGCCCATAAGAGCAAGCCATAAATGCCAGAGCGATGATTTTTCATAGTACCCTCAAAAAAATACAAACAACAAAAAATAAATTGAGCACGGCTTCAAGCCCTGCTCACAAAAGCCCGATCTGATTAAGTGAAACTCGTTTCAGAAACTCTTGCAGTCAACCTGAGCATGATTTCAAAAGTGTAAACATTCCCTGTTACAATGCGGACTTCAAATTTAGTCCATTGCCGAACTCACAGACCCAACCGCCAAGATGACGCATAATACCATCAAATTTCCATCTACACGCATGAGAAGAATGCGTTTTGACGCTTTTTCACGTCGATTAATGAGCGAAAACAAACTCACAACCGATGATCTGATTTATCCCATGTTTGTCACGGAAGACCAAAACTGCAAACAGGCCATTCCTTCCATGCCCGGCATCGAGCGCTTCTCTCTTGATTTGCTCCTTGAGGAAGCGCGTGAACTCTGCGAACTCGGCATACCTGCCATTGCCCTGTTTCCGGTAACGCCATTAGACAAAAAATCGGATGATGCCGCAGAGGCCTATAATCCTGAGGGTTTGGTGCAGCGCAGCGTCAGAGCACTGAAAGCCAATTTCCCTGAATTGGGCATCATTACCGATGTTGCTCTGGATCCATTTACTTCGCACGGCCAGGATGGACTGATCAATGAAAACGGCTATGTCGTCAACGACGAAACGGTGGCCGTTTTGACCCGGCAGGCACTCTCGCATGCCCAGGCCGGTGCCGATATCGTCGCCCCTTCCGACATGATGGACGGAAGAATAGGCGCTATCAGGGATGTATTAGAGCAAAATGGCTTTATCAATACCCGCATTTTGGCTTACTCGGCAAAATATGCCTCCAGCTTTTACGGCCCGTTCCGGGATGCGGTCGGCTCGGCAACCAACCTCGGCAAAAGCAACAAAATCAGTTACCAAATGGACCCGGCCAATTCGGATGAGGCGCTACGCGAAATCCAGCTGGATCTGGAAGAAGGCGCGGATATGATCATGATCAAACCCGGCATGCCGTATCTGGATATTATCCGAAGAGCCAAAGACCAATTCGGCGCGCCCACTTTCGCCTATCAGGTCAGCGGCGAATATGCGATGCTCAAAGCCGCTTCGCAAAATGGCTGGCTGGAAGAAAGAGCCGTGGTGCTGGAATCGCTTCTGGCTTTTAAACGGGCGGGCTGCGATGGGATATTGACTTATTTTGCCAAAACAGCGGCGCACTGGTTGAAAGACGGCTAATTAATCCGAAACAAGTGCATTACGTTTTGAGTGTGCGAATCAATTCACACCGGAAACTTTTATCGTCAACATTGATCGGTGTTATTCCGCTAAATTAACTTTGAACCACTTAACCCAGTAGGAAACGCTTATGTCCGAAGACGAATTTATTTCCGAAAGACGCCGCAACCAGATTGAAGAAATCCTGTTGGTAATACTGATCATTTTATCGTTAGCCGGTGTCGGGCTAACCGATTACGACCCCAGTGATGGTTATTTTTACTGGCTGTTCATGATGATCGTGTTTGCATTTTCCGCTATGTTTATCGCGTGGTTACAAAGTAAACATGAAGTTGACGACCTTAAATCCATTTTACGCGAACAATCGCTACATTGGGGCGTCTCGATGTTAATCGTAGGCGCCGCCTTCATGGTCCAAAAATCCGGACGTATCGACCCGGCCAGCGCCGGTATCGTTATCTCTTTAATTCTGTCGCTTTCGACCATACTGGACGGCATTAGAATCGGCTGGCGTTTCAGCCTGGTCGGCTTTTATCTGGTCATTTCGGCCGTATTAGCCTCTTATACGCCCCATTCGATCTGGCAGGAAATTTTAGTCGCATTCACTATCATCGGCGGTACTGTGTTATGGGAAATCCGGTCAAGAAAAAAGGCTGCCGAATGAAAGACCGTTATGCCGTTTTCGGACATCCCATTAAACACAGTAAATCGCCGCTGATACATTACGCTTTTGCCGAACAAACCGGACAAACTCTGTCGTATGAGGCGCAAGACGTTCCGGCAGAACAGTTTGAAACAGCCGTCAAAGACTTTTTCAATCAGGGGGGCAAAGGCCTTAACTGCACCATTCCTCTCAAAGAACTGGCCTGGCAGTATGCAGATATTCTTTCGCCCAGGGCGCAAGCGGCCAAAGCAGTCAATACCCTAGCGCTTCAGGAAGAAGGCATGATCTTCGGTGATAATACCGACGGCATCGGCCTGGTCCGCGACCTTACGATTAACCACAGTATTCTGCTAGAAAACTCGCGCATTCTGATTTTAGGCGCGGGCGGCGCTTGCCGCGGCATCCTCCGACCATTGCTGGATCATAATCCGCAAACACTGTCCATCGCCAATCGGACCGCATCCAAAGCTGTTAGTTTGGCTGAGGAGTTTTCCGGCCTGATAGCCATTAAAGGCTGCAGTTTTGATGAATTGACCGGTCGGCAGTTTGATTTGATCATTAATGCGACCGCCGCCAGTTTATCGAATGATTTACCCCAACTTCCCGCAGGCCTGCTGGCTGACAAAGGCAACTGCTACGACTTGGCCTATGCTAACGAACCCACACCCTTTGTTCATTGGGGAAAAATCAATAATGCCATCAAAAGCCTGGATGGCTTGGGTATGCTCGTGGAGCAGGCCGCTGAAGCTTTTTTTATCTGGCGTGGCATCAGGCCCGAAACACAACCGGTCATCGCTATGCTTAGAAACGCTTGTGCTGTAACTTGAGCATCTGAACCGGTTCAAAATTTAACCCGCCCTTGATACAAGCGGCCTTACTACACGATGGTATCCATTTACATGATTAACGATTACGAAGAAGACTATCTGGAAGAAGAAGACGATGACGAGTACATTGAGTACGCGGTACGCCCCAACAAAACGCAAATCAAACGTGAAATTGCCGCACTGTTTGAATTGGGCGAAGAAATGGCTGAACTGTCCAATGCCCAACTCAATCAACTGGATTTGTCCGCCGAGCTGAAAAGCGCGGTAATTCTGGCAGCAGGCATGCCGCCTAAAGGTGCGCGCAAACGCCAGCTCAAATTTATCAGCAGCTTACTGCGCAATGCCGATTCGGATGCCATCATCGAAAAGCTGGCAAGAATGAAGACACAAAGTGCTCATGCTGTGAGAGAGCATCACAAAGTCGAAAAATGGCGCGATCGTCTGATCGCTGAAGGTAACGACGCGTTGACCGAATTACTCGAAGATTGGCCGGAAGCCGATCACCAGCATTTAAGACAACTGATAAGAAGCGCCCAAAAAGAAACAGAATTGGCAAAACCGCCCAAATCATCCAGGCAGCTCTACCATTATTTAAAAGAATTATTTGAAAGGGTGTCAGCCGAGCACGAGCAGGAGTCAACACCGGATAACTTGAATTGATAACAAGTAATCCTTTGCTGCTAACAACTCGATAAGGTGCGCCATAAGATGCTAGAGGGTACGAGGCGCATCGTTCGCGATCGTTGCGGTTCGAACAGTCACCGCAACCTACGTCTTTTTAGCACAAATTTTGCCTTCGCTTATTTCATTTCAAGGGTTTTGGCCAGACGATACCTGTGAACCTCCTGAAATAGCGTCGGCTCGAATGTCAGGTGCACGGTAATTCAACGCTGACTTTTCACGGTACTGAACAAGCAAGATACTTTTTCACATTGCCAAACTTTAAATTTTCTACATCCTATTCAGAATTCCCGTAAATATTCAGTGTTTTTTAACTGCTGAACCAGAGTGTTGGCCCACGAAAATCAAGGTTTTTTTGAAAACCCGGCAAAGCATTAGTTTTTTCATCTAAAATCATTTTCATTATTTGAAAACACCGGAAAGGTTTATATGGCAATTTTACGCTGTAACAACTGCAACTATTTACGGGAAGTGCCTAACGAACATGTAGGTAAAACCGTAAAATGTCCGGTTTGCGATCATCCTGCTCCAATTCACGATGCGGTGACACTGGTTAAAAAAGTCATCGAAAAATACCAGCTTTTGCTGACCAAATATCAAGAACTGGAACAGCCAAATACTTCGCCAACAGAAACCGTCTCTTCAGTCAGTCCTCACATAGTCAGCCGGGACAAACTGCTTGATTTGCATAACACAACGGCGATGACCAACAGCGCTCAGTTCAAACCCATCATCGACTGGTTCAAAAACAGGGAAATTGACGTTGACGTCAATTTACAGGCTTTGGATACTCAGGGTTTTTATGATGAAGTCGCTATAGAACTGGGTGACAATCATGAAGTCTTGCAAACCGTTTTGGAAAAAATCAAGAAAGCTCAGCGCAATGATTATTCCTCGGTAATGATTAATATCAGCAATCAAAGTCAGAAAGAAATCAAAATCATCACCGATTTCTGCAGAAATTTGTACGATTATGCTTTTGTAGCCCGATACTTTTACAACAAAAAAGAAAAAAAGATTCATCTCACGCTGCAAACGGCCTCAACCATTGTCAATTTCTTTAATGGCGAATGGCTGGAATGGTATGTCTTCATGAAACTGGTGAAGGTTTTTTATGAAAAAAAAGGGCTTTTTTCTTGCTTTAGAAGTTTTGTGGTCAACTTTTCTAATGAAGATAAACACGAAATCGATATTTTCTTTCTGATCAACCACCGCACCCCACTGTTTATCGAGTGCAAATCCGGTGAATTCAGGTCAATGATTGAAAAATACAACAAACTCCGTAAAAGACTGAATATCGACAAAGACAAATTTTTGGTGCTGGTTTTAGGGATCAACGACGAGCAGACCAATGGCTTAACCAACATGCACGATGTCACGTTTGTTAACGAAAAGAATTTTATTGATCATATTGCGCAGTTAAATCCCTGATAGACAGCCGACCAACCCCCAGCATTCTGTCAGTCTGAATATGAGAAGGATTAATGACTTGACTATAAAACCACCTCCAGCATCGGCACTTCCCATTGCTCGACTTTACAACGAGACCGGTAGTCTTCTTCGGAATCGGATTTATAGCGCGTAATCATGGCAATGACGGTGGCTGACTGAATGTTTTTATAACGCTCCTGCCATTGCTGACTGGCGTTTTTGGAAAGCACAGCAATGGTCATCTGCTCTTTTTGCACGACGATTTTACCGTTTTGCTGCTGTATAGTTACCGATGAACCGGCACTCAGACTTGCCAGTTTATTATGAATGGGATGGCGTTCCGAAAAGCTTCCGGCATAGCTTAAATCAAAATCTTTCAACCCCAGGAAGGCATAGTCCTTGTTAACGTGTGGCACGACTTCAGGCTGTTCAATCACCACTTGGCGCTGCACACTAAAATCGCCTTTTAAAGAGGGCAGATAAGGATTTCGTAAATCCAGCCTTTGCATCAAACCCAGCGTTTCTTTAGCCCGGGTCATGGCGACATATAATAAACGCCGCTGTTCTTCTGTGGCGGGCATTGTCCAGCCACCATCGAGCACAAACACATGAGAAAACTCCATCCCTTTTACAGAATGAACTGTACTGAGAAAGACGCCCTGCCCCAACCGGCACTCCTTGCGCTGTTCGGCCAGTGACTCATAAAGATATTCCAGCAGTTGTTGCTTGCCGGTATCTTCATCGGAGGTTTCCGCCTGCCATTGCAGCAACAGTTGCTTGAGCTGATTTAGCCAGGTGTTTGGCTCGCCGGTTTCAACATTCTGCAAAAAATCCAGCCAGTCACCGGCTTTACAGACTTTTCGATCGTTGAGTTTAATTGCCTTGAGCAAGGCCAGGTTTTCCCGGATGCGAAACGGCGGAGGTTGAGCATCTTTAGGCAAAGCCAAACTCAGCGGGATCGCTTGTGCTTCCAGGCATGCTCGGACCGGATTCAACAGCTGCCATTCTGTGGTCAACACCGCACATTGCCGCCATTCAAGACTGTTATCCAGTTGCCGCATACGCAACAACTCGTCGACCAGCACTTGGGCTTGCTGCATGTCATCCCGACAATTCAAAATCTGCACCCGGCCATGGACTAGTGGATCCAGTTTCTCCCAACGCCCTCCGGCAGCCAGGCTTTTTCGTCCCCGGTTAATCCGAATCGGATGCTGCTGTTTCATCCTGTCGCGATTTTGTTCGATCAACTGATTGGCGGCAGCAATGATATGCGCGCTGGACCGGTAGTTTTCGACCAGATACTGTGGGTATGCCTGATAATCCTTTTCAAATTGCCGAATAAAGCCGATGTTGGCCCCCCGAAATTGATAGATATTCTGATCGTCATCACCTACAGCAAGCAGGGTTAACCGGCTGTCTTCGTCTTGCTTTCGCCCGGCTATAGCGGCAATCAGTTCATACTGGCATTCGTCGATATCCTGATACTCATCGACCAGAATATAGCGATACCCCGCCAATAAACGGTCCCGCATTTCATTGCTGTCCAAATTCAAACAGCCCTGTTGCCCGTTCAGCAAGTCAATCGCCTGACGAATCATGTCCTGAAAAATCAATTCGGCACCGGATTCATGGGTCTTCTCCACGCCGGTCAAGGCATGACCGGATAAACGCAGACTCAGTCCATGATAGGTTTGGATGGTAACAAATTTAGCTTCAGGACCGACCAGATCAAACAGACGCTGCCTTAATTCAGTTGCGGCATTACGGTTAAAACACAGCACCAGAATACTGCGTGCAGGCACTTGTTTAACCCTTAACAGATACGCACAGCGATGAATCACCACGCGCGTCTTGCCGGATCCCGGACCGGCCAGAATCAATAAATTTTGCTCCTCGGAACTGGCCACCATCGCCTGTTGTTCCGGATTTTGGAGATCACTGACAATACGCTGGAATGATTGCTGGCTGGTTGCTCGATCCAGAATTTCTTTTCGCCCCTGAAAATAGCGTTTTACAAATTCGGTTTTATCCTGAGAAAAATACGCGACGACAAAAGCCAATGCCTGTCCGATTTTTTCCAGTCCCTGCCGGGCGTATTCATTCATGACATGGACTTGAAAAATACGCTCGCTGTAATGTTGCGACAAAGGCTCATAGTCACCTTTGCTGTATCGCCGCCGTTGCGCTTCGGGCAGCACCCGGATTGTCATCGCCTGCCGGAACACAGCCAGACCCTTTTGCAGCGTGATGATTCTTTGTTCATGCAGAAAATTAAGTCCGCGTTCCACTGCCGCCAAAGGGTCAGTTAACTCAGAACGCATATGGATATCCTGATTCAGCGCCGCCAGTAAATCTTCCACCGAGAATTCCACTAACAAATCGGCTCCGGGCTTGGTTTCGTCAGGTATTTTTTGCAATAGCGCATTCAAAGAGATTTGGGCCACTGCCTGGCGCCGTTCGATAGTACTGGATAATGCCCGCCAACCCCGGTTGAGCTTGATCCGGTATTGATCCTGTGAAACATGACGGATAAACAGGCTGCCTCTGCTGCCGGCCAGACCTTGCCCGTCCTTGCTCATGGACACCAGCAGCAACCTTAACACTTCCGGATTGCAGTCTTTAAAGCCCTGGTCCAGCAAGTGTTGATTGACATGCCGTAATGACAGATTTTGCCATTCTTCGGGCCCGGCATCCGGTGCCTGCTCCTGCAACAGATTGACCAACGCATTTTCCAGGGAACAGATCTGTTCCAGCAGCGAACTCGACGCATTGGCGACTTTGTAACGAACAAACGCAGTCAACAGCAGGTTTTTTTGAATGATGCCCGCAGAGGACATATCGTATAAAGTCCGGATCACCCGCTGACTGGCAGTTTCGTTGATTTTGTTTTGCCCGGGTTCGTTGTTTTCTTCGGAAAACTCGCTTAACAACGCCAACTCATCGGCACTGAAGCCCTCATCACTTTCGGCATTGAATAACGCATCCAGAATAGCCAGCCAACGCTTTTGCTGACGCTCGGACAAACCCAGCTTGGCGATTTTCTGCTGCGCTTCGGCAAGATTTTTAACCAAGGGCCGGCCTTGAAAAACCTGGGTTTTGTTTTCGTTACGTTCAACAAAACCGGTCCGCTCCAGCCACGAGATTGCAGTCATCACTTTGGTAGGGGCATCCGGATCTTCAGCTTCAAACGTGGTATCGACCGCTTCATTCTGCAGTATTTCCCCGGCAGTAATGACGACATTGCCGGACTTATCCTTGCGGACCCCGCGCAAACCCTTGAGTATCTGCGCAATGTCACGCTGATTGAGCTGCGAAGATGCCGACAGTTTAAACTGACTGTCGATGTCATTTTCATCAAAGAGCAAAATACATTCGGCCTCGTTCTGATCACGCCCTGCCCTGCCCGCCTCTTGTAAATAATTTTCCAGCGAACCGGGAATATCCGCATGAATCACCAGCCGGACATCTTCCTTATCGATACCCATGCCAAACGCATTGGTCGCCGTGATGACCCGGGTTCTGCCGCTGATAAAGTTTTCCTGGATATGCTTTTTTTCAGCGGCATTTTTCCCGGCATGAAACGCCTCAACCTGCCAATCCTGATGCTGTAAAAATTCGGCTATGGCTTCGGTTTGTTTGCGTTTAGCGCAATAAATAATGGCGCTGCCGCCATTATTTTCGGCCAATCGCTCATGAAGCAAACGGTTGATGCGTGGATATTTATCGACACTGTTGACTGTTTGCACTTCAAACTGCAAATTATTTCGTTCGACCCCACCCTCAAATAGTTGCAGATCCTGGGCTAGATTAGCCT
The DNA here is from genome assembly GCA_018333785.1 of Methylomicrobium sp. Classification (GTDB taxonomy): domain Bacteria; phylum Pseudomonadota; class Gammaproteobacteria; order Methylococcales; family Methylomonadaceae; genus Methylicorpusculum. The sequence goes on from JAGXSU010000107.1 coordinate 89,351, forward strand.
TGAAATAATCAATGATCTCATTTTTGACATCCTGCTTGGCCGTCGCGGTAAAACATTGCACGGGCGGTAATAAAGCGTGCTGTTTTTCGGCAAATTCCTTGATAAAACGTGCGGCATATAAATAATCAGGCCTAAAATCATGCCCCCATTTAGACAAACAATGCGCTTCATCAAAAACCCAGCAACCGATTTCCCGGTGCTCGATCGCATTTTGAAAACCCGTATTGCGCAGCTGTTCCGGCGATACATAGAGCAACGCAATATCACCCATTTGTATGGCTTTTATGACTTCGCCGCGTTCCGGCGCAGTCAGCATGCCGTATAAAGCAGCAACGTTGGGTGCCCCGGTTTTGTTACGCAGATTATCGACCTGATCTTTCATCAAGGCCTGTAACGGCGAGATCACAATGGTCAGCACTCCGCGCCGCTGATAACGCACCAGTGCCGGTAATTGAAAGCACAAGGATTTTCCGCCGCCGGTAGGCAACACGGCAAACAAAGGCATATCCGCCATTCCTGCCTGGACAATACTTTGTTGAAGACTGCCCCCTTCGGCATTTTCCGGCTGCGGCCTGAAAGCAGAAAATCCGAAATAGCGTTGTAATTGAGAGACAGGATGATGCGTCTCCTGACAATAAACACAGTCCGGCGATTCACAGGGAATATCGCGTAATTGCCGCAATGCCGGCGCAACCGCCTGAAACTGTTGACGGACCCAGGGCGGCAATACCGAATTACCGCCCGAAACCCGTAACCAGGCCAAACAGTAGGCTAACGCGGGGCGTAATTCAGGATTCGGCAAATAGGACAAAATCACCTTATTGAAAGCGGTTTTGCAGACCTTCCCCAGTGTCTCTTTCTTGAATAAATCAAACGCAGCACCGGCTGTCAAAGGTTGCGCCCCCATGACCTGAAAAGCCATCTGCAAACCGGAAAAACGGGGTTGACCGGAAAAAGCATAATGATAAAAAGATAATAATTGCCCATCGGCCTGCTGGGCCTGGAATGCTTCCCATTGATCTTGAAACAGCGACAACGCGATCTTCGCATCCGCAACAGGATCACTCAAACTGTCTCGCAATAATTTGTAATTTTTGACCAGGCGATGATAAGGATTTTCAGGAAAAGCCAGCGGCGACAAAAATAAAGTATCGATAACCGGTTTATTTAGAAAGCCAAGCTGTTGATCGACAGCCAGACATAAAGGCAGGTCATGCAAAATAAGATTATGACCCAATACAAATCGCGCATCAGCAATAAACTGATCCAGTTCGCCAAGGACATGATGAATTTTAAACGGGGCTTGCCGGTTAAAAATCCGGTCCTGAAAAACCGCACCAACAGCAAAAATCTCTCCGTTATAATCGGCTTCCAAATCCAAGCTACAAAGGGTGTTAGAAAAACTTTGCCAATCCATTGTGATTAATTCACTGTTATTTTAGTCATCATGCTGTACATAGGTACATACGGTAGTTGCAATGTCGGCGTCCTGCTCTGGAATGTCTGTAAATCCGATGAAATTTAAAAATTCATGCGTGACAATTAGGATATTACTGATAAGGTATGAGACACTTTAGCAACAAAACAACAATTTGTGTCTATTTGATCACAAATTGATCTAAAAGCCTGTTCTGTACAGCTGACGTTTAGGAAACATCTGATATCCTTTATCAAAAGATGACAAAAAAGGTGAATACCATGAAAATTATAATAAATAGCAGTAACCCCGACATATTAAATACTTTGGCCCAAGACTTTAATGGCAACAGCATCTACGGAGTAGAGTTTATTCTGGAAGATTTGTATGAAAGCAACAAAAAAGAATTATTCAAAAAAGAATCCGACAATTTCGACTGGTTCGGATTGTCTGACTTGTGCATCTAAAACTTTAAAATCCAATACCTAATAGTGATTATTTCTTCATTCTAAGTGCCTGACCTCCTCATCAGGCACTTATATAAAAATTTGCAAACTGTTTCCATCGCATTAATTCCTTAAGCCGTTTTACTCATGCAGGTTTGACCCGCAGAGTCAAACTTTTCAGCTGTCTGTTCAATATCGGTTAAACCATACCGGCCTTTCATCACATTAAGTCCACCCTCAACCAGCTTGTTAAAATCGGATTCATGCCCTGAGTCCAGGTATCCGTTCAAATCGTCAATATTTTCTTCTTCAATATTCACCCCATTGATGCGGGCATAAGCGAGTATAGCCAGACGGAAAGTTCTGTTATCCGGACTGATGAAGATTTTTGCTGTGTTTCCCGCGGTATTAATGCCGGGCTGGCCTGGAAAATCCAGCGGATTACGAAATATATTTGGCAAATCCGATAGCACTTGGTCCGGCGAGCTATGCAGCTCTTTTAGCAACTGAATTAATGTGCGCTTTACGTCGCTTTTCACCTGTCCGGTTTTCAATAAATTAAAAGCTTCTTTCATTTGCTCTTCAGTCAAAGGAACAGAGGTGTTTGCCCCTTCTTTCAGCTTAACTTTGAAGTTTTCGTAAGATAAATCCATCGAATCACTATTCCCAGCTTTTAACAAGCAAGAAGTCTGAATATCAACCGCGTCTGCTTCCAAAACATCGCCCGAGTTTAATTTTTTGCTAAGTGAGGCCCGGATGATTTGTTCCGAGAGATTCATCTTGCTCGATAGCGTATCGTTGGATTTTGTGCTCATACTGGAGCACGAACTCAAAACGAAAGTTAATACCAACATCAAAATAGACAGCCATTCATATTTACTTTTCATATTCAATACCTCTGAAAAATAAGTTTTGACACCGTTTGATTCTAATCCTAAGCAACGTTACCAGACCACCGACTCAAAACCAAACCGCACTAATGAAAGAGCTCAGCAGAGACTGTTAACGGTAAAAACAAGGAATCCAAAGCAAAGCTTAGTGGCAGATCAACCAAGGGATAACGCGGCGGTATCACTTTAAATCGGCTTAGCGCGACATCATTTCGGGCTATAGCCGCCCAATCAAGCCGTGTTCCACTGTAGATAAACACCCGTTCATAAAGTGGAATATCTGTTTCTAATGTTTTAAACGTCGCGCATCCGGTCAACATTGTAAAGCCGATTCCACTGTATAACAGGCGCTTTAACATATCCTTTCCTTTTTGAAGTTCGAAATAACGGCATGGGGCCGGATTATTATTTTTCGTAATAAAGCGGCTACTTAATTGACAATATCAGTCCCTTCCCCAGATCAAGTTCCAGCGAACAGCGCTCTTTGCCGCAAGCACCATCACTGTAAATGAATTGCCGCTTTGACTGACTAATTTCTTGGTCAAAAATTACCAATATGTTTCTATAGTGGCCGCCTAATCCATTCGCATTAAAATAACGATCAAAGTTATCCGCCAGTGCCTTTGCGGCCTTGTCATAAACAACGCTGATTTGGGAACGTCCCTTAGCTTCCAGCTTTTTGGAAACGTCTTGCTTCAGTTGGTCAATAAGCGCTTTACCATCCGGTCCAAACAAAAACTGATGCCAACTTTCCCGTACTGTTGAAAATTCAAAAGCGACCGGGGTGGATAAGTAGAGTTTCGGCACATGAATATAAATGCTATCGTTTTCAATAGTATGCCTTAGCTCAGCCAGCTTGACGAAATACCTGTAATTCGCAACGAGTGAGAGTTTGACATGCGTATCTCCTACAGGAAATCCAAAGACATGCCTGTATTTTTCAATCGTGAAATCTTCATTACCGGCCAGTCTTGCGACAACATACTCATCTGCCCCTTCCAGGGAAATAAACCGGCTGAAACTTTTGCTCACTTCCTGCGTATCCACCAAAGCTATGCGGCCACCATAAAACCACCAGGCCATAACAATCAAGGCGAACAAACCGATGATTCTGCTGACGAATGCCTTAATACCTTTAATCATATTTTCAGTAAAAAAATTAATGGCTCATCCTGGCTGATCGAAAAAACGTTTGGTATCCAAAAGGTGAGGGATGTATTTGGCGTAGATGTTCATCATGGAAGCGACCGTCAAGCATCCATAGCCGGGTCCACGAGTGAAGGCAGGCTCAGGCAAAATCCGAACATCCAGCTTGACCGACTGAATTGACCTGCCCTTGGCCTGCGCCTTATCGAGTTTATCGACCAGCAGATTCAGCAATGCCGTGATTTCAAGACGATACAGCCACTGCGGCGTGGTCATTGTCAAATTTTTTCCTCGGCTTCAAATTCAAGTCTGGTTTGCTGGCGAACCTGTTGACGGCGATGTTCCCACAATTCACGCAGCTTATCGGGATTGAGGTCGCGCTCATCGGATTCAGAAATGAAATCGACCTCACCGTTACCCTCGGCCTCAGTTCTTGTAAAACTCCATTCCTTGGTAAATTCGGTTTTGATCGCTCCTGCGTGTTTGGTCGGCATTGCGCAAATCAATTGCATGCCGAGACTGTCCCTAATAAAGCGGATCACGTCATGAGCACGCCGCTCGTCCATTTTTGCAAAGGATTCGTCATTCACCAGCAATTTCAGATTCATGCCTTTATCGAAATGTTTCAGGCGATTGGTCACCACCGCAGCCCGGACGATATAGGCCGGGGTTTCAAGCTGCCCGCCGGAACCGGTGCCCCACTCTGAAAGCGCGACACGCGAACCGCTGTCTGAATCCTTCCATATTTCATAGCGGCGGTAGTTGCGGTAATCGGCCACCCGTTGTAATTCCTTCAAAGCACGCTCCTGATCTTCCGAAAGCAGAAAGCCGACCAGCCGATCGCGAATTTTGCATTGTTCAGGGCTCAATTCGCTGGTATCGAAAAGATCGCCGGACTCCTGCGATTCAGACATATCGTAGGCTGCACAAAAGAAATCGTAATATTCCTTAAATTCCGGCACCCACACAGACCAATCCAGCTGAAACCGATCGGTGCCGAATTTCAGCCGGTTCAATTCCGCATTTAAAATCTTCAAGGTACTCACGCCCTGATCGACAGCGTTACGGATTTCGTAACAAAACTGCTTGGTGAATACATCCTTGAATGAAGATTCAGCGGTACGCAATTTATCCAGATTTTTGACGAAACCGATTTCCCGCTGGTCGCGCAGCTGCTCTTTAAGCCGCTCGAATAAATGAACCAGCTGACGGTAATGCCCGCTAAAGTCGGTACCGCGCAATTCGCTATCGTAGTGTAAATGCAGCAACTCATAACTGCGGGCATGCTGATTGTACTCGGCAATTTTCTCGTGCACCTTACTGTAGGCGCTGTTGGCTTCTATCAGTTTGGCGGTGTGATCAGCCTGCAACTGGTCATTCGAAATCTGAGCAGATTCGACGATTGCGTCAACCGCTTGCAAAAGCGCCGTCAAAGACTGGCTTTCATTGACCGAACAGATCGATTTTAAGGGTTGCAGGCTCACGTCGATCTGTTTCTGTTTATCAGCCAAGCCTTGTTCCAGCGACGCCGACCGCTGTTGCTGCTGTTCTTTGGCTTTCAGGTATTTGCCGACTTCCTGGTTGCCGAGGTTCACCAGTCTTTCCAGATCGGCAATCAGTTGGTCCAGCGTATCTTTCTCAGCTTCCAGCTGGTCGACTTCGGTCAAATCCAGACGCGCAAGATCGGCATGAGCGGCTTGTCTGTCATGAACAGTCTGCTCCAGTCTGGCAGCATCGGCAAAATCCGGCTCTTTCAACTCACGCAGCGAGTCCAGCAGTGCGTTTAACTGCTTGCCTTCGTCTTTTAATAGCTGCAGTTCCTGCTCGGCCTTGCCGTGCGCCTCCAGCGCATTTTGACGCGCCTGACGCTGGGCTTCCTTGCCGAATACCAGCACATTGGTATCGCCGATAAACAAAGTGCGCGAACCGGCAGCTTTACCGTCTTTCATGACTCCGCGCGGCGTGACGCGAAGCTGTTCGACGTTATCGACCTTGACAACATTGCCGTATTGTTCGACCAGATAGGCATAAGCCAGCGGATGTTCGGTATGCAATTCGTGGATGATGGCGTCTTTGGGGACGCGCTCCGGTTTAGCATTGCGTTTACACAACGAACCCTGGATCACCTTGGCGCGCAAATGCTGCTTCCTGACAAATTCTATCGCTCGTGACTCCCAGTCTTCATCAACCACAAAGTTAAAGCGTGCACCGGCAATATAACCTTCAATGGCAGGCTGCCAGGACAAATCCTTGGGTTCGATCAGATCGCACAGCACCTGTGCCCGAGCAGCGGGCAGCTCGGAGCGAAAGGCTTTTAGCGCTTGGGTGATTTCCCGTGGATAATCGGCTCCGCCTTCGGCTAGATTGGCCTTGCGCTGAGCCAGATTTTTTTCCCGCTCTTGAGCCTCGTCCAGTTGCTTATGCAACTGCCCAAGCTGACTATGAACGGTGGCGACAAAACTGTTACGGGTTCCGGTCAATGCTTGATACAGTCGCTCAAACCCTTCGCTCAAGCCTTCTAAAGCTCGCACCGTAACCAATACATCGCGCGGGTCCTGTCCGACCAGCAATTGTTGTTCAAGCTCCCGGCAGGGCGTATGTCCTATCGCAGCCATCACTTCGGCCAACAGTTCTGCCGCTACCGAAAGCTCGCGCTTGGATGCCGGAAACGCCATACCGGTAATCGCCTGCGCAGCAGATTGTAAATGCCCTGCCTGTTGAAGCGCTTTTTGCAGATTGACAACCGCCGCTTTGGCTTCAATCTGAATCGATTCAAGACGTTCTGTAATGCGGCGTTTCTGATCCGCAGCTGCAATGCCGCTCAGCCGGGCAGCAAGCTGGATTTGACTGTCAACATAAGCTTTCCTGTCGCGGTTCAACCCGTCTATTCGCGCATTGGCTTCCGTGATATTTTTTTCCAGTGCGGTCATGGCTGCTTTGGCTTGTTGTATCTGCAACTGATCGCTCTGCAAGGCTCGCTGCGAATGCGCAAGCTGAAACTGCACGGCAGTTTCATAAGCCATATTGGCTTTAGTCAGCGTTTTTTCGATGCTTTCAAGCCTGACCACATTCGCCTGCAGCCTATCGCCTTCTAAGCGCAGTTGATGCACCTGCCGCATCAAACCACTGATCTGGCTAATCCGCTGCGGCAATTGCTGGAGATCGTATTCCAGAATCTGGGTTTTCACCAGATCATCGACGCTGCCTATAGGTTTATGAGCGATAGACTGACTCCAGGCTTTGGCGGCCAGTTCCGCTTCCGAAAACGAAACGTTGCGCTGGCCGCGAAAACGGCCATACAACTGACACAGATATTCGCGTTTGGCATCGCGCAGATTCAGCACCTGCGCATAGCGGGCTTTCAGGTGATGTTCTATTTTCTCAACCTCGACAACGCACATATTGCCGTTGTCGTCGTAATTAACCAGATCACTCAAGCCCAGCTCGGCATCATCGATCAGCAACAAAGCCAGGCGTTCCTGCACCGCTTGACGGCGATCTCCAGAACCATCCACGCGCACGGCAGCGCCGATCAAGGCGGTAAAAGATTTGCCTTCCTCGCCGACATCAGGCTTGAACACCGCAGCCACATAGCCGTGCGCGCCATCGGGACGTGCAAACAAATTATCTTCGGCACCGGCGATGTAAGACCACAGGGTACGCTTGCTTTTTCTGCCGCGCGAAGTTTGCGTGGTTTCATCCTGCCCGGGGTTATAGCTGAAAATATTTTGATGGGCAGCAGTCATCACTGTTTGCAGCGCATCCAGCAGCGTCGATTTGCCGGAACCGGTTGGCCCAGTCAGCAAGGTCATATTGCCCATCGCGTATTCGTCGCTACGCAAGGCGCCCCAGTTAACCAGAATCAGTTTATCCAGTTTCATAGGCTGTGCTCTCCAGTTTCAGGCTCACTGACTGGTTCGGCAAAACCTTCAGCCTCCAATGCCGCCGCCAGCACATCTTCACCGATGATACCGAGAATAACCGGTCGAATTGCAATCAGCGCGTCTTCATCCTGCATGGAAAACAACGCGCCGTATTGAATAAGACGATGCCGCTTCAAATCTTTAAGCAGTCGGTCGCGGTCACCCAGATTATCCGGCAAAGGCCGTTTAATCTGAATATGCAGGGTGGTCGCCAGTTCCTCGAAACGAATCAGCACTTCACCGTCATCGCTCAAGCGACCCCCGCCTTCAGCCAGTCCTTGCTGATATAAAAACCGCAAGGCCAACGCTGCCGCAACAAAATCGGCAGACAACCGGGCGCGTAAGGAGGGTGCGGGATCGTTATCATCTTCAGCCAATCCGGGAATCTGCGCGCCAGGCGCATAAAGCCTAAAGAATTCATTTTGCAGATCGTGGATCAGCCGAAAGCCCGCCAGAGCAAAATATTCGGTCAACAGATTTTCGATGCGACAGGCATCATCGTAGTAACGTTGCTCTACCCCGTCTTCGTCGCGAACGATAATGCCCCAAGCAAAAAGGCGCGCGGTGATTTCCTGAAAACGTTGCAATTTAAGATTTTCAGGTTCCAGCCGGTCAAGCAGGATTTGAGTCAGCGTCATGGTTAAATTCAATTTGGTAGTCACTTCCTGTGTAGTAATCGTTATGCAACCGCTGGCCAAGCAATTGTGTGACCTTCAGGGTTTCATCGCGGGATGATCGCACAGCTTCAACCATCTGCATGTTTTGCAATACATCCGATGCCGTCTTTACAGGCAGGTTGGAGAGCCTGATCGAACGTTGCTGCAAGCGTAATTCTCGACGGATGTAATCAACCACGTCCTGATTGGACAGCGTAAAAGCCGCCGCCTCGCTACGCTGCATGGCCGCCTGCAAGCGCGCATCGCGGCTGACTTTGGGCAAAGCGGTGACGGTCAGTGCCTTGCGCCGTTGCGAGGCGCTGCGCAATTTGAACGCCGCCGGGTCCAGCAAACGGATTTCGCAGGCGGCAATATCGGTACCCAGGCGTTCTAAAAACAGGGCCTGCGCTTCGCCTTCAAGCGCTGCCGTCTTTGCGATGGCCCGGCTATAAGCTTGACGGCTTTGTCCGCCCTGAAGCATTAATGCCTGCTGGACGATACTGGCCGCGCGGCGCATGTAAATATTCATTGCCTTGATCAATTCAGGGTGTTTTGCGGTACAGGCCACTTCAACCCGGTCTTCGATGCGATCCAGCAACCAATCGAAAATCGCGGTATCGGCCCTTTCTTGATTAGCCCAGACGGCAATATCCTGCAACTGGCTTTCGAAGGCATTAAACTTGTCGCTTTCCAGATTGCGCAAACGGCTCAAACTATCGCGAATCGCCTGACGATGGCGCTCGACGTTATCGGCAGTCAACTGTTTTTTAAATTCTTTTTCGAAACGGTCCAGAAAAGCGATAAATTCTTCCCAGGGTGTACTGGACGCCTCCGTCATCAAGCGGCGCACCAGTTCCTGAAAATAATCGACACCCTCCGACAAATCACTGATGATTTTTTCAGCATAATCATAGGCATCGACCAAATCATAAGCATCGATATTTTTGCGGGCCGCTTCCAGTGCATTCCGGCAGCTCCGGACATTACGCTGACGGCTGCGGGATCGCAGGCGGTCCAGCGACCACAAGGCTTCGGCGAACAATTTGCCTGCCCGGGTAAAGCGATAGGCGGTAACCAAACCGGCACGGTCGCCAAAGGTTTCCAGCCATCCGTCTTTCAGCAGCGCGCGGACCAATGCGTTGGTCAACTGCTGATCATCGGCATTATCCAATCCTGACAGTTCACCCTCGTCAAAAACACTGTCGGCCGCAATATCATTGATCAATACCTGCACGGTAGGGGCCAGCAAATCCTTTAAATTATCGCGGGTCAGATTCTGCGAATAATCGGCGCTAGGCCCATGAAGACTTTCATACAAGGTGCGGAGACAAGCCACCACCAGTTCGCGGCGTTTTCCATTTAACGGACGGAAAAAATTCTGTCGTTCGGCTTCAAAAAACACAGGGTATCCAAAAGTTTCTTGTTTTAACGCTCACCAAAATAATTCCCCAAAATGCTGTTTGTCTTGCTAACACGACTGAATGTCCGGGCTGATTATATCAAACATATAAACCTAAAAAGAGCGGTTGAATCCACTAAGCAGGCGCTGGCAGGCATTCCGGCGGCTGCAATTGACGCCCCTTGAGGTACTTAACCAGCGCTAAACTCAAGATTCGGTACCAGCGCTGGATCGCGGTCAACTGCTCCGCAGTTGACCGAAGCTCCCTGAAGAACGCGGCAATCTTGCGACAGTGTTGCTCGACTTTTTCAGCTTCGGCGTGCGTGCTGCTGAT